>NZ_JAZAQP010000050.1:0-48720 GCF_036231725.1 Pseudomonas sp. JH-2
GGCATCCTGGCCAGCGCTCGCTTCCCCATGCACACCAGCCTGCTGGAAGGGGTAAACAACCGCATCAAGGTGATCAAACGCATGGCCTATGGCTTCAGGGACTCCGCCTACTTCTTCCTGAAAATCAAGGCCGCCTTCCCCGGGAAAGCGCGATGAACCCTTTTTTCGCCTGCCCCCACCCTGTAGGAGCGAGCTTGCTCGCGAACGAGCCCCGCTGCGGACTCTGTTCGCGAGCAAGCTCGCTCCTACGAAAGCATCGGCGTCATTCACCCGCCGCCACGGCATTGCCGCGGCAGGAGTGGAAGATATCCAGGCCGGGCTGGTACAGGCTGGTGCGCACGTCCATCAGGCCGAGCACCGAGTGGAACAGGTTGTCATGGCTCAGGCCCTGCTCGTCGCGCTTGCCGGCCAGGCAGCCACGGTCGATGCCCAGGTCGCGCAGGGTCGAGGGGCCGAACCACATCACCATGGGCACGTGGGTCTGCGCCGCCGGGGCGATGGCGTAGGGCGCGGCGTGCAGGTACACGCCGTTCTCGCCCAGCGACTCGCCGTGGTCGGAGACGTAGAGCATCGAGGTGTCGTACCTGTCGCTGTTCTTGTTCAGCAGTTCGATGACCTTCGCCAGGAAGAAGTCGGTGTAGAGGATGGTGTTGTCGTAGACGTTCACCAGCTCGTCCTTCGAGCAGCTACCCAGCTGGTTGGTGCGGCACACCGGCTTGAAGCGCTCCATGTCCGCCGGGTAGCGGTCGTAGTACTCCGGGCCGTGGCTGCCGTCGGCGTGCAGGACGATGATGGCGTTGTCCTTCAGGCCGTCGATGTACGCCTGCAGGTCCTGCAGCAGGGCCTCGTCCAGGCAGCGGTTGCCGTCGCAGAACGGGCCGGGCTGGTTCTTCGGGATGTCGCGGTGCGGCACGCGCAGGCAGGTGCCCTTGCAGTCGCTGTTGTTGTCCAGCCAGAGCACCTGCAGGCCGGCGCGCTGCAGCACGTCCAGCAGGCTCTCGTAGGTCTTGCCCTTCTTGTCGCTGTAGTCCTCGCGGGGGAACTTGGAGAACATGCAGGGCACCGACACCGCGGTGGAGGTACCGCAGGAGTGCACCTGGGTGAAGTTGAGGATGTCCAGCTTCGCCAGTTCCGGGTTGGTCTGCCGGGCGTAGCCGTTGAGGGAGAAGTGGTCGGCCCGCGCGGTCTCGCCGACCACGAAGACGAACAGCGACTTCTTCGCCCGCTGCGAGGCCTTGGCGCCCTGCACCGCGTCCTCGCCGACCTTCTGCACCACCAGCTCGGCCTTCTTGATGCCCAGGCGCTGCTTGCCGTATTTGCTCACGGCATAGATGTAGTTGGTCGGGTTGATGAAGTGGGTCAGCTTGTCTTCCTCGCGGAAGATGGGCGCATAGGTGGAATAGAAGCCGCCCACCATGACCGCCACCGCGGCCACGCAGGCGAACACCACCAGCACCTTGTTCAGCAGCCCGCGCAGGAAGGGCTTGTAGGCCACCGGCAGCGCCCAGACCAGCGCCGACGGCAACGCCCCGAGCAGCAGCAGGTAGGCCACCAGCCGGCCGCTGAACAGCGCCTCGGCCTCGCCCGGGTTGGTCTCGAAGACGTTCTGCACCATCACCGTGTCGATGGTGATGCCATAGCTGTTCATGAAATAGGCGGCCGCCGCCGAGCACAACGCCACCAGGGTCAGCGCCGGCTTGAGCAGCGGGCGGAAGGACACCAGGGTCAGCAGCAGGGTGAAGGCGGCCCAGAGGAAGACGCCGAAGGACGCGAAGAAGGCGATGCGGTACGCCCCCTGCAACGGCACCAGGCCGTCCAGCGCCTTCCAGGTGGCTAGGTTGTAGAACAGCACCAGGGCCAGGGAAAACAGCAGCACCAGGCGGTTGGAGCTGATCGTGGGTAGCAGGCGACGGTTGCCCTCGGACATCGAGGCACTCCTTGACGGTACAGCGGAAAACGGAAAAGCCCGCCGTCCCCGGCGGGCGGGCCGAATCTACTGATCAGTTAGTCAAAAAAGTGTCAAATTCGCCACTGAATCGATACAACGTTTGTCGGCTCAGGCCGATCGCAGCTGCTCCCGCCAGACCGGCAGCCAGCCCAGGCCGGCGGCGGTGACGCCTTGCGGACGGTATTCGGCGCCCAGCCAGCCGTCGTAGCCCTGGGCCCGCAGCGCCGCCAGCGCCGGCGCGAAGTCCAGTTCGCCGCTGCCCGGCTCGCCGCGCCCCGGGGCGTCGGCGAACTGCACGTGGCCGATGTGCCCTTGCAGCTGGCGCACGCATTCCGCCAGGTCCAGGCCCATGCGCGCCATGTGGTAGAAGTCCAGCTGCGCCGCCAGGTTCGGGTGGCCGACGCGCGCCAGCATGTCCAGCTGGTGCTGCGGGGTGTTGAGCAGGAAGCCGGGCATGTCGTGCAGGTTGATCGCCTCCATCAGCAGCGGGATGCCGCGGCCGGCGAAGGCCTCGGCGGCCTGCCCCAGGTGTTCGGCGAGCAGCGCCAGCGCCTGCTCGCGTTCGACGCCCTCGGCCAGGCGCCCGGCCAGCACGTTGATCTTCTGCGGGCGCAGCACCTCGGCGTAGTCCAGGGCCTGGCGCAGCCCGGCGGCGAACTGCGCCTCGCGCCCCGGCACCGCGGCCACCCCGGCGCCGCCCTGCATCAGGTCGCCGGCCGGCAGGTTGAACAGCACCAGCGGCAGGCCGCTGCGCTGCAGCTCGGCCTGCAGTGCCTCGGCCGGCACCTCGTAGGGAAACTGGACCTCCACCCCGGCGAAGCCGGCCTCGGCGGCGGCGCGCACGCGCTCCAGCAGCGGCAGCTCGGTGAACAGCAGGGACAGGTTGGCGCAGATCGGCATGGCGGCGTCCTCAATCGCGGGGTTGGCGGTACTGCTCGACCAGGGTGGCCGGGTCGTGCTCCAGGTGGCCCTGGCTGCCGTGCAGGCGCATCAGTTGCGCGGCCAGGCCGCTCATGGGCGTGGCCGAGCCCTGTTCGCGAGACAGCTTCACCGCGGTATCCAGGTCCTTGAGCAGGGTGCGCACGTGCCACTTGATGGGCTCGAAGCAGCTCTCGGCCATCTGCGGGGCGAGGATCTGCAAGGGCCTGGAGTCGGCGAAGCCGCCGGCCAGGGCCGGGGCGATCAGGCTGGCGTCGACCCCGGCGCTCTCCGCCAGGGCCACCACTTCGGCGATCACCAGGGCGTTGCAGGCGACGATCATCTGGTTGCACACCTTGGTCACCTGGCCGGCGCCGACCTCGCCCATGCGCGTCAGGCGCTGGCCGAGGTGGGCGAGAACGGGGCGGATGCGCTCGATGTCGTCCACCCGGCCGCCGGCCATGATCGCCAGGGTGCCGGCCTCGGCGCCCGGCGTGCCGCCGGAAACCGGCGCGTCGACCCAGCGCATGCCGCTGCGCGCCTCCAGCTCGGCGGCCATCTCGCGGGTAGCGGCCGGCTCCAGGCTGGAGAAGTCCACCAGCAGTTGGCCGGGCTTCGCCCCTTCGACGATGCCGGCGGGGCCGAACACCACCTCGCGCACGGCGGCGGTGTCGGCCAGACACAGCATGACGATCTCGGCTCCCGCGCACAGCTGCGCGGGGCTGGTCACAGCACGGGCGCCCTCCCCGGCCAGCAGCTCGCGCTTGGCGGCGGAGCGGTTCCACACGCTCAGCGGGTAGCCGGCGGCGAGCAACCGGCGGCTCATGGGCACGCCCATCAGGCCGAGGCCGGCGAAGGCGATGGAGGGCAAGGCAGACATGGACGACTCCTGTCGGGCAAAATGGCGGGCACGGGGGCGGCCATCTTACCGCCCACCAGCGCCTTCGCCGAGCCTGCGAGCCCGCCGCCGTGGTCATTTCCACGCGCACCGGCAGACCGCCACTATACTTCCCAGGCTTTTTCCGCTATTGAACCGGAGACTGCTCCCATGCTGAAACGCACCCTGGCGCTCGCCGCCTGCTTTGCGCTGTCCCTTTCCGCCAGCCTCACCCAGGCCGACACCCTCAAGGAACTGAAGGTCTCGGCAATCCCCGACGAAGCCCCCACCGAGCTGCTGCGCAAGTTCAAGCCGCTGGGCGAATACCTGCAGGAACGCCTGGGCATGCCGGTGAAGTTCATCCCGGTGTCCGACTACGCCGGGGTGGTCGAGGCGCTGGCCGCCGACCGCCTGGACATGGCCTGGCTGGGCGGCTTCACCTTCGTCCAGGCGCGCCTGAAGACCGGCAACGCCATCCCGCTGGTGCAGCGCGAGCAGGACCAGCAGTTCACCAGCAAATTCATCACCGCCGACGCCAGCGTGAAGTCGCTGCAGGACCTCAAGGGCAAGACCTTCGCCTTCGGCTCGGTGTCTTCCACCTCCGGCAGCCTGATGCCGCGCTACTTCATGCAGAAGGACGGCATAGTGCCCGAGCAGTTCTTCTCCCGCGTGGCCTACTCCGGCGCCCACGACGCCACCGTGGCCTGGGTCCAGGCCGGCAAGGTGGACGCCGGCGTGCTCAACGCCTCGGTCTGGCAGAAGCTGGTGGACGCCGGCAAGGTCGACACCGACAAAGTGAAGGTCTTCGCCACCACCCCGACCTACTACGACTACAACTGGACCGTGCGCGGCAACCTCGACCCGGCCCTGGCCGAGAAGATCAAGCAGGCCTTCCTCGACCTGGATCCGAGCAAGCCGCGCGACAAGGCCATCCTCGACCTGCAGGCGGCCAGCCGCTTCATCGAGACCAAGCCCGAGAACTACAAGGGCATCGAGGAGTCGGCCCGCGCCGCCGGCCTGTTGAAGTGAGCCTGCGCCTGACCGGCGTGGAGCACCTCCACGCCAATGGCCAGCGCGCCCTCGCCGGCATCGACCTGCGTGTCGAGGCCGGCGAGCGGGTGGCGATCATCGGCCCCTCGGGCGCCGGCAAGACCACCCTGCTGCGCGTGCTGGCCACCGCCCTGAAACCCAGCCACGGCGAGATCGAACTGCTCGGCAGCCAGCCCTGGCGCCTGGGCAGCCGGGCCCGCCAGCGCCTGCGCGCGCGCATCGGCCTGATCCACCAGGCGCCACCACTGCCACCGCGGCAGCGGGTGGTCAACGCCGTATTGGCCGGGCGCCTCGGCCAGTGGCCGCTGTGGAAGAGCCTGGCCAGCCTGGTCTACCCGCTGGACATCGACGGCGCCCTCGCCGCCCTGCAGCGCCTGGACCTGGGCGACAAGCTGTTCCAGCGCTGCGACCAGCTTTCCGGCGGCCAGCTGCAGCGTATCGGCATCGCCCGCGCGTTGTACCAGCAGCCGGAACTGCTGCTGGCCGACGAGCCGGTCTCGGCCATGGACCCGGTGCTCGCCGGGCACACCCTCGCCCAGCTCAACCACGAAGCCGACGCCCGCGGCCTGACCCTGCTGGCCAGCCTGCACGCGGTGGAACTGGCCCTGGCGCACTTCCCGCGCATCGTCGGCCTGCGCGATGGCCGCATCGCCTTCGACAAGCCGTCCGCCAGCGTAAGCCCGGACGACCTGCGGCAGCTCTACGCCAACGAGCAGTTGAGCGTGGATGCCCCGGCGCCGGTCGAGCCGCTGCACGTGGTGCAGATCCCGCGATGCTGAAACCCCGCGACCCCGCCGCCCTGCCGCGGCTGCTGCTGACCCTGCTGGCCCTGGCCCTGCTGTGGCCCGGCGTGCGCCTGAGCGAGCTGGACATCCCCGGCCTGTTCACTGGCGACAACGCCCGCACCATGGCCGGCTTCCTCGCCGGCTTCTGGCCGCCGGCCCACGACGCCGAGTTCCTCGCCGTCCTCGGCCGCGCCACCCTGGAAACCCTGGCCATCGCCACCGCCGGCATGGCCCTGGCCTGGCTGATCGCCTTCCCCGCGGCCCTGCTGGCCACCCGCGCGCTGTCGCTGTCCGCCCTGCCCCGCGGCGGCCTGCCGGCCTGGTGGGCGCGCGCCCTGCGCTGGCCGGTGCGGCTGCTGCTGATCGTGCTGCGCAGCATCCCGGAGATCGTCTGGGCGCTGCTGTTCGTCCGCGCCGTCGGCCTGGGCCCAACGGCGGGTGTCATGGCCATCGCCATCACCTACGGCGGCATGCTCGGCAAGGTCTACGCGGAAATCTTCGAGTCGGTGGACCCGCGCCCCACCCGCGCCCTGCTGCTGGGCGGCGGCTCGCGCCTGGGCGCCTTCGCCTACGGCCTGCTGCCCCAGGCGGCGAGCGAGATGATTTCCTACACCGTGTACCGCTGGGAATGCGCGATCCGCGCCTCGGTGGTCATGGGCTTCGTCGGCGCCGGCGGGCTCGGCCAGCAGGTCGACCTGTCGCTGCGCATGTTCGCCGGCGGCGAGGTGGCCAGCATCCTGCTGACCTTCCTGCTGCTGGTGCTGGGCGCCGACCAGCTCAGCCGCTTCCTGCGCCGGAGGCTGGAATGAACCGCGCCCGCGCAGGCCTGCTGCGCAGCCTGGGCTGGAGCCTGGCGATCCTGGCCGCGGTGGCGGCCTCCTTCATCTACCTGCAGATCGACAGCGAAGGCCTGCTCAGCGGCGAAGGCCTGCGCCAGATGCTCGGCTACGCCCGCGACTTCTTCCCGCCGGACCTGTCCGCCACGCACCTGCGGGCGGTGGGCCGCGGCGCCCTGGAAACCCTCGCCATGTCGGCCCTGGGCACGCTGCTCGCGGCGCTGCTGGGCATGCTCTTCGCCCTGCCGGCCGCCGGCCGCTTCGGCGCCGCCGCGCAGAGCCTGGCGCGCTTCGTCCTCAACGCCCTGCGCGCGGTGCCGGAACTGGTGTGGGGCGCGCTGATGGTGCTGGCCGCCGGCCTGGGCCCGAACGCCGGCACCCTGGCCCTGGCCCTGCACACCGGCGGCGTGCTCGGCCGGCTGTTCGCCGAGGCCCTGGAAAACACCCCGGCGGAACCTGCCGAGGCCCTGCGCCTGGGCGGCAGCGGGCGGGTCGCGGCCTTCGCCTACGGCACCCTGCCGGCGGTCTGGCCACAACTGGTGGCCTACATCCTCTACCGCTGGGAGAACAACATCCGCATGGCCAGCGTGCTCGGCTTCGTCGGCGCCGGCGGCCTGGGGCAGATGCTCTACTTCAGCCTCAGCCTGTTCCAGCAGGCCCAGGCAGCCACGGTGATCCTCGTCATGTTGGTGCTGGTGCTGGGCGTCGACAGCCTCAGCGCCTGGGCGAGGCAGCGGTGGGTCAGCGCCTGAGCCGCGCCGGTGAATGGGTTTGTCGGTGGCATTGGCGTTGGGTTGACGCCGGTATAGTCCGGAGTCGCCAATGAGTCCAATCGCGGACGGAGTCCGCTCCTACAGGTTGCTGTGAGACATGGCATTCCCACCGAACTTTTCCGCGATAGCCGGAAATATCGGTGCGATTCGCGAATGAGATCCTACCCCGCCACCGCTGTCCCACCTGTAGGAGCGCGCCCTGCGCGCGATTCGCGGGCAGGGCCCGCTCCTACAATGGGGCGACATGGGAGACACGAATTTCGATCCAGTCACTCCCGCGAACGAGGGAGCCCAGAAGACAGTTGCTCCTACGTTATTTTCTATTCGCGCCGAGGTGCTCTTCGTAGGAGGACCCCGGCACACCAACCATCGAAGTGGCGCATCAGCGGGAGCGATATTTCCAGAGCAGATACAGCAGATGGGCAATGCGTCTCACATATCGCATGGCGAACATGGCCAATAGCAGAGACACGGCAAAGGCCACGGTGGCATGGAGGTTCACGAAGCTCTCCATCCCATGCAGGCCCAGCGCACCGCTTGCCCAATCCAATGCCTTCACGGGCAACGGGCGATACAGGATGCCCCCCACAAAGGGCGCGAAGAAATAAGTGAGACCTGCAGTAGCAGCGATATACAGAAGGACGAGAGCTGTCTTTTTCATCTTACCTGCAGCACGCCATAGGCACGACTTCCATCGGCAAGCACCATCGGCAAAGTACATTTCAAAGCCGCCGATAGCCAATCGAACTGAACCTGGTATTGCAACACCACACACCCCTTGCTAAGTGCGCCAGGGCCTATCGGATGCAATCTGAAATTGCCTCGACGGATGTGCCGGACAAACGTCCAGTCATCAATCACCTCGTCATCCCTGTAGAACGAAAACCAGCGCTCCTGATCGACGCCGAATACACGGCTTGCCTTGTTGTATAGCCAGCCGAGACGTCCACCGGACTGGCGATCGAATATGTAGTAACGCCCCCTGGGCAGAGGGCCTTCGTCCATCCGGGAAACGAATCTCGGGTCGTTGCGAGTCGCGCCGTCACCGGAAAAGGCCGGAAATCGCCCCACCCCACCACACTCCAGATCACTGAAGAACTTGCCATTGAGTTCGAACGAGCAATAAACGGGCATGCCTGCATCACCTGAGCAATCCATCCGCTCCCACTTCCGGAAAACCACGGCGGTGGGAAGAGTGATGCCTAGGTTGGTCGTACAGACTTCAGGAAAGAATCGCCCGAATACGTCAAGGGATGTAGGAGCCTGCTGTTCTTTCAGGCGAAACGATCATCACTTGGGTAGCCATCGCTGTCCGGAAATGAAGAAGCCCAGCACTGGCCATAATGCAAGGCTGCCGGGTTTCTCTCGCCCCTGCGACAGAAACCTCCGCTTCACACGCATGAAAAAGCCCGGCATCTCAGGCTGTGTGAAAACCTCAGGATCGGTCCCACTGGTTAAAAAACAACCTGGATTTCGCGTTTCTACGTGGATTCTGGATTGGCTGAATAGCCAAGCCTCTTCAGATTTCACGTAGGAACGCGCTCTTCGAAGAGCCGCTCGGTTTTTCACACAGCCTGATCTGCCGGGCTTCTTCGTATCAGGGCTCACTCGTCGCCATGGATCACCTTGTCCAGGTCCACCGGGTCCCCCGGGTGGGTCCCCAGCTTGACGCGGATGTCCTCGAACATCGCGTCGTATTCCTTGTGGATGCGCACGATGGGCCCGAAGCGCGGGTGCAGGCCATGCTTCTGGGCGATGCGGGTGGCGTCGCTGGCGAAGTTGAAGGCCTGGTCCTTGGGCATGTCGAACTCTTCCTTGAAGGCATTGCCGTCGATGCTGCCGTCCATGGTGAAGTGGACATAGGCGCCCTTCCCGGCGTCGTGGCGAATCTCGTAGTACAGGTTGATATCCAGCGCTTGCTGGTCAAGGCCCGGCAGGGCGTGGAGATGCAGGTGACCAGGCTCGAACATGACGTAACTCCTTGCAGTGGTCCCGCAAGTCTAGCTCGCCTGTGGGTAACGCAAGGGGCCCCGGATCAATGCAGGCGGTTTTTTTCCGCACGCTCCTGGACCAGCACCCAGGGCGCCACCACCACCGCCCACAGCTGCGGGTCGCGCTCGAGGAAGTCGCGGGCGCGGGCCTCGTCGACCTTGGCCAGGCCGCCGCTGGCCAGCCAGGCGGCGACTTTCTGGCGGTCGTCCTCGGCCACGGCCTGCGCGGCCTCCACCAGGTCGACGGCCTCGGCCACCTGCAACAGGGCGCCGCGGGCGAAGAACGGCTGCAGCTCCTGCCAGGAAATCATCGCGGTCTCGCCGAGCAGCTTGGCATAGAGGGTGCTAGTTTGTTCAGTCATGGTACTCACCGGGAAATCAGGCGGCGCCATGATACCGCCCGGCCGGCGCCAGGCAAGTTTCCCGGGAGCCGCGTGGGGGTGGATGGACCAAAGGAGGGGTACTGGCACAACGCCGTTTTTCTATACGTTTGTTTCGTCTTTGCGACATGGGTCGAAACGCCCCGCCGCCACCCGCTTTTCAAGCGGCGAAGCGGCACTCTACACTGTACCGGTACAGTTGCCGGCGGATTCCGCCCCGGGCGCAGAACCCGGCGAACCGCGGCCACGAACCACAAGAACGAAAACACAAGAATGAGTGGAGCATTATGAAAAAGGGTACTCAACGTCTTTCCCAACTGTTGACCGCCATGGCCCTGGCCGGCGTCGCCAGCTATTCGATGGCCGCCGATACCATCAAGATCGCCCTGGCCGGTCCGGTGACCGGCGCGGTCGCCCAGTACGGGGAGATGGAGTTCGTCGGCGCCAAGATGGCCATCGAACAGATCAACAAGGCCGGTGGCGTCGACGGCAAGCAGCTCGAAGGCGTGGTCTACGATGACGCCTGCGATCCGAAGCAGGCCGTGGCGGTCGCCAACAAGATCGTCAACGATGGCGTCAAGTTCGTCGTCGGCCACCTGTGCTCCAGCTCCACTCAACCGGCATCGGACATCTACGAGGACGAAGGCGTCCTGATGATCTCCCCGGCCTCCACCAGCCCGGACATCACCAGCCGCGGCTACAAGCTGATCTTCCGCACCATCGGCCTGGACAACATGCAGGGCCCGACCGCCGGCAAGTTCATCGCCGAGCACGTCAAGCCGAAGATCGTCGCCGTCATCCACGACAAGCAGCAGTACGGCGAAGGCATCGCCACCGCGGTCAAGAAGACCCTGGAAAACGCCGGCGTGAAAGTCGCCGTCTTCGAAGGCATCAACGCCGGCGACAAGGACTTCTCCTCGCTGATCGCCAAGCTCAAGCAGGCCAACGTCGACTTCGTCTACTACGGCGGCTACCACCCGGAACTGGGCCTGCTGCTGCGCCAGACCTCCGAGAAGGGCCTGAAGGTCGGCTTCATGGGTCCGGAAGGCGTGGGCAACAAGGAAATTTCCGCAATTGCCGGCCCGGCTTCCGAAGGCCTCTACGTGACCCTGCCGAAATCCTTCGACCAGGATCCGAAGAACCAGGCCCTGGTCGCCGCCTTCAAGGCCAAGAACCAGGATCCGAGCGGCCCGTTCGTGTTCCCGGCCTACGCCGCCGTGCAGGTCATCGCCGACAGCATCAAGAAAGCCGGCAGCGAGGACACCGACAAGGTCGCCGCCGCCCTGCGCGCCAATACCTTCGACACCCCCACCGGTGCCCTGGCCTTCGACGAGAAGGGCGACCTGAAGAACTTCAACTTCGTGGTCTACCAGTGGCACAAGGACGGCACCAAGACCGAAGTCAAATAAGGTCTGCCGCCTGAGTCCAGAGCCCACTGCACCAGCAGTGGGCTTTGTTTATTCCGCGTATTCCGGGGGTCCGTCGCGCCACAAGCGCCGCTTCACGCGACGCCCGAGGAGTTAGGTGATGCCTGAGCTCTATCACTACCTGCAACAGCTGATCAACGGCCTGACCGTTGGCAGCACCTATGCCCTGATCGCCATCGGCTACACCATGGTCTATGGCATCATCGGCATGATCAACTTCGCCCATGGCGAGGTCTACATGATCGGCTCGTACGTAGCCTTCATCGTGATCACCGGCCTGGCCATGATGGGGATCGTCAGCCTGCCGATCGTCATCTTCTGCACCTTCGCCGCCGCCATCATCGTCACCAGTGCCTACGGCTACAGCATCGAACGGATCGCCTACCGCCCGCTGCGCGGCAGCAACCGGCTGATCCCGCTGATCTCCGCCATCGGCATGTCGATCTTCCTGCAGAACGAGGTCCTGCTCGCCCAGGATTCCAAGGACAAGGCCATCCCCAACCTGCTGCCGGGCAACTTCGTCTTCGGCGGCGACGCGGGCGTGACCATCTCGTACATGCAGGTGCTGATCTTCGTCGTCACCCTGCTGGCCATGTACGGCCTGAGCATGTTCATCTCCCGTTCCCGACTGGGCCGCGCCTGCCGCGCCTGCGCCGAGGACATCAAGATGGCCAACCTGCTGGGGATCAACACCAACAACATCATCGCCCTGACCTTCGTCATCGGCGCCACCCTGGCCGCCGTGGCCGCGGTGCTGCTGGGCATGCAGTACGGCGTGATCAACCCGAACATCGGCTTCCTCGCCGGCATCAAGGCCTTCACCGCCGCGGTGCTCGGCGGCATCGGCAGCATCCCGGGCGCCATGCTCGGCGGCCTGGTGCTGGGCGTGGCCGAAGCCTTCGGCGCCGACGTGTTCGGCAACCAGTACAAGGACGTGGTGGCCTTCAGCCTGCTGGTGCTGGTGCTGCTGTTCCGCCCCACCGGCCTGCTCGGTCGTCCGGAGGTGGAGAAGGTATGAACAAGCGACTCAAGACGGCCTTCTTCAGCGCCCTGCTGGTACTGGCGGTGGCCTACCCGATCCTCGGGGTGAAACTCAGCGTCATCGGCATCGGCCTGCAGCTGGAAGGCGTCAGCCCGACCACCCTGTGGATCATCGCCGCGTGCGCCGTGGGCATGTTCGTCTGGCAACTGGTGCGCGACCGCTTCAGCCTCAGCCGCGGCCGTACCCTGCACCTGGGCGAGAACAACTTCCTGTACCGCTCCCTGACGCGGCCCTCGGTGCAGCGCCAGGTGATCGTCCTGATGATCCTGGTCGCCCTGGTCTGGCCCTTCTGGGGCTCGCGCGGCGCGGTGGACATCGCCACCCTGGTGCTGATCTACGTGCTGCTGGGCCTGGGCCTGAACATCGTGGTGGGCCTGGCCGGCCTGCTCGACCTCGGCTACGTCGGCTTCTACGCCGTGGGCGCCTACAGCTATGCCTTGCTCTCCCACTACTACGGCCTGGGCTTCTGGACCTGCCTGCCGATCGCCGGGGCGATGGCCGCGCTGTTCGGCTTCCTGCTCGGTTTCCCGGTGCTGCGCCTGCGCGGCGACTACCTGGCGATCGTGACCCTGGGCTTCGGCGAGATCATCCGCGTGCTGCTGCGCAACTTCACCGACCTCACCGGCGGCCCCAACGGCATCAGCGGCATCGAGAAGCCCAGCCTGCTCGGCCTGACCTTCGAGCGCCGCGCCCCCGAGGGCATGCAGACCTTCCACGAGTTCTTCGGCATCGCCTACAACTCGAACTACAAGGTCGTGTTCCTCTACCTGGTGGCGCTACTGCTGGTGCTGCTGGTGCTGTTCGTCATCAACCGCCTGCTGCGCATGCCCCTGGGCCGCGCCTGGGAAGCGCTGCGCGAGGACGAGATCGCCTGCCGCGCGCTGGGCCTGAACCCGACCATCATCAAGCTCTCGGCCTTCACCCTGGGCGCCTGCTTCGCCGGTTTCGCCGGCAGCTTCTTCGCCGCGCGCCAGGGCCTGGTGACTCCGGAGTCGTTCACCTTCATCGAGTCGGCGACCATCCTCGCCATCGTCGTCCTCGGCGGCATGGGCTCGCAGCTGGGCGTGATCCTCGCCGCCGTGGTGATGATCCTGCTGCCCGAGCTGATGCGCGAGTTCAGCGAATACCGCATGTTGATGTTCGGCGCCATCATGGTGCTGATGATGATCTGGCGTCCGCAGGGCCTGCTGCCGATGCAGCGCCCGCACCTGGAGTTGCGTAAATGAGTCGACCGATTCTTGAAGTATCCGGCCTGACCATGCGCTTCGGCGGCCTGCTGGCCGTCAACAGCGTCGCGCTCGAGGTCGAGGAAAAGCAGGTGGTCTCGATGATCGGCCCCAATGGCGCCGGCAAGACCACCGTGTTCAACTGCCTGACCGGCTTCTACCAGCCCACCGGTGGCCAGATCCTGCTGCGCGGCGAGCCCATCCAGGGCCTGCCGGGGCACAAGATCGCCCACCGCGGCGTGGTGCGCACCTTCCAGAACGTCCGCCTGTTCAAGGAAATGACCGCGGTGGAGAACCTGCTGGTGGCCCAGCACCGGCACATCAACACCAACTTCTTCGCCGGCCTGCTGAAGACCCCGGCGTTCCGCCGTGCCGAGGCCGAGGCGCTGGACTATGCGGCGCACTGGCTGGAAGTGGTCAACCTGAAGGACGTGGCCAACCGCCCGGCCGGCACCCTGGCCTACGGCCAGCAGCGCCGCCTGGAAATCGCCCGCTGCATGATGACGCGCCCGCAACTGCTGATGCTCGACGAGCCGGCGGCCGGCCTCAACCCGCGCGAGACCGAGGACCTCAAGGCGCTGATCGCCATGCTGCGCGCCGAGCACGGCGTGACCGTGCTGCTGATCGAGCACGACATGAAGCTGGTGATGAGCATTTCCGACCACATCTACGTGATCAACCAGGGCACGCCCCTGGCCGACGGTACCCCGGAGCAGATCCGCGACAACCCGGACGTGATCAAAGCCTATCTGGGGGAGGCCTGAGCCATGCTGAAGTTCGACAAGGTCTCCACCTTCTACGGCAAGATCCAGGCCCTGCACGAGGTCAGCCTGGAGGTGCAGCAGGGCGAGATCGTCACCCTGATCGGCGCCAACGGCGCCGGCAAGTCGACCCTGCTGATGACCCTCTGCGGCTCGCCGCGGGCGGCCTCCGGCAGCATCAGGTACCTCGGCGAGGAACTGGTCGGCCAGGAATCCTCGCACATCATGCGCAAGAGCATCGCGGTGGTCCCCGAAGGCCGCCGGGTGTTCGCCCGCCTGACCGTCGAGGAAAACCTGGCCATGGGCGGCTTCTTCACCAGCAAGGGCGACTACCAGGAGCAGATGGACCGCGTCCTGGGCCTGTTCCCGCGCCTGAAGGAGCGCTTCAGCCAGCGCGGCGGCACCATGTCCGGCGGCGAGCAGCAGATGCTCGCCATCGGCCGCGCGCTGATGAGCAAGCCCAAGCTGCTGCTGCTCGACGAGCCGTCCCTGGGCCTGGCGCCGATCATCATCCAGCAGATCTTCGACATCATCGAACAGCTGCGCAGCGAAGGCGTGACCGTCTTCCTCGTCGAGCAGAACGCCAACCAGGCGCTGCGGCTCGCCGACCGCGGCTACGTGCTGGAGAACGGCCGGATCGTGATGCAGGACACCGGCGCCAACCTGCTGGTCAACCCCAAGGTACGCGACGCCTACCTGGGCGGTTGAGCCCCTGGCGGTAATGCAAAACGGCCCTTCGGGGCCGTTTTTCTTTGCCCGTCGGCCTGGCAGCAGCGAGCTTGCCCGCGAACCGGAACTCCATCATGAGGAAACCTGGCTTTGCAGCCCCTCCCCTGTTTTCGACAACCGCGCAGGGGACAGAAATGGCGTCAGCCCAAGGCTCCGCAATTGCCGGAAAACACCGTTCGCGAGCAAGCTCGCTCCTACATCCAGCGGCCCGCATTCTTCCTAGCCTGGAACCTCCCACTCAAGGAGGCCAAACATGGAAAGAGGCACCGTATTGCAGAACGACCGCAGCCTGGCCGCAGGCCGCCCCCGCCTGCTCACCCACGCGGGGGCCGATGCAGCAGCTCTCAACACCGACTTGTGGCGTAACTCGCACTGGACTAGACTAACCGAACTTAGTCCAGCGAGCCCTGCCATGCAAACCGTCAACATCCACGAAGCCAAGACCCATCTGTCCCGGCTCGTCGAGCAGGCCGCCAAAGGCGAATCCTTCGTGATAGCCAAGGCGGGCAAGCCCATGGTCAAGGTCGTTCCGCTGAACGCGCCGGACGCGGGTCAATCGAAGCGACTGGGCTTCATGGCCGGCCAATTCAGCGTCCCGGACGATTTCGACCGCATGGGCCAGGCTGAAATCGAGCAGCTTTTCGGCGACGACGCATGAAACTGCTGCTGGATACCCATCTGCTGCTGTGGGCAGCCAGCGAGCCGGAGCGCCTGTCGGGGGAAACCCGCGCCTTGATCGAGGCGCCGGAGAACGAGCTGTTCTTCAGCCCGGCCAGCCTGTGGGAAATAGCCATAAAACGGGGCCTGGGCCGCAATGACTTCCAGGTGGACCCACGGCTCCTGCGCAGGGGCCTGCTGGACAACGGCTATGGCGAACTGCCCATTGGCAGCGGGCATGCAGTGGAAACCGACAGCCTGCCGCCGATCCACAAGGACCCGTTCGACCGCATCCTGGTCGCCCAGGCCATGGTCGAAGGCATCACCCTGCTGACGTCCGATGCCCTGGTTGCGCAGTATCCCGGCCCGGTTCGAAAGGTCTGACAGCAGGACGAACCCACTGCTTTAGCGACCCCTTCGGGGGCGTTTTTCTTTGCTCAGGAAACCTGGCTCGCCCGCGCCTCGTCCCCTTCCAGCTGGGCAAGAAACTCCAGCATCTTCTGGCTGCCATCGGTGAGGTCGGCGCAGATGGCCGCGCGGGCCGCGGCGCCATCACCTTTCTGCAAGGCATGCAGCACTTCCCAGTGGTGCTCCACCGCCATGCGTTCGTTGAAGCTGCCGTAGGTCCGCGCGATCAGCGGCCCGGTGCGCATCCACAGGCTGTCGAGGAAGCCCTTGAGCAGCGGCATGCCGGCGATCTCGGCGAGGGCGAAGTGGAAGGCCTGGTTGAACTTGAGCGCTGCCACCAGGTCGTCGGCATGGATGGCCGCGAGGTTGTCGCGGATGTTCTTCTCCAGCATCGCCAGTTGCTCGGGCGTGACGCGACCGGCCGCGGTCTCGGCGGCCAGGCCCTCCAGGGCCACGCGGATGCTGCGGATTTCCAGGTACTGCTCGCGGCTCAGCACCGGCACGCGGATGTCTCGCGGCGTGCGGAGCACCAGCGCCTGCTCCTTGGCCAGTTGCAGGATGGCGTCGCGCACCGGCGTCACGCTGGTGCCCAGTTGCTGCGCCAGGTCGCGGATGCGCAGGCGGTCGTCGGGCTGGAAGCGCCCGGTGATCAGCGCCTCGCGCAGCAGCGCGTAGACACCGCTGCCCAGGTAGGCATGGTTGAGGTCGTCGATGGGGTAGTTCATGGCTTCCTCGTGGGTCCGGGCGCGATGATGCGGTGCTGGCCGGCGAATTGCCAGCCACCCGCTCAGACGTGCTGGCCGCCGTTGACGTGGATCTCCGCGCCGTTCACGTAGGACGCCCCCTGGGTGCAGAGGAAGTGGATCAGCGAGGCCACCTCCTCCGGCTTGCCCAGGCGGTGCATGGGAATGTCGCGCTCGACGATCAGTTCGGTGCCCGAGGACAGGATCGAGGTATCGATCTCCCCCGGCGCGATGGCGTTCACCCGCACGCCATGGCGGCCGAAGTCGTAGGCCATCTCGCGGGTCAGCGCCGCCAGCGCCGCCTTGGACGAGGCGTAGGCCACGCCGGCGAAGGGGTGCACCCGGGAACCGGCGATGGAAGTGACGTTGATGATGCTGCCCTGGGCCGCCTTCAGTTCCTCGAACAGCCCGCGGGCCAGCAGCGCGGTGGAGAACAGGTTGACGTTGAACACCTTCAGCCAGGTGCCGTAGTCGCTTTCCAGCACGCCCATGCGCTGCCCCTCCGGGCCCTTGGGCGAGATGCCGGCGTTGTTCACCAGGGCGTCCAGGCGCCCGCCGAGCTTCTCGCGGATCGCCGGCAGCGTGGCCTCGACGCTGGCGATGTCCTCCAGGTCCAGGTGGATGTGGTTGAGCAGCCCCTCGGCCCAGGGGCATTCGGCCACCCAGTCCTGGCGCGAGGCGGTGAACACCCGCCAGCCGGCGGCATTGAAGTGCTTCACGGTGGCGTGGCCGATGCCGCGGCTGGCGCCGGTGAGCAGCAGGGTCCTGGGTTCGCTCATGCGGGTATCCGTCCGTTTCGGGCTCGAGGGAGTAGGCTGGATCATGGCTCAAACGATGCACATTGAAAATATGATGCATCATATTTTATTTGTGATCTAATGGCCGCCAGCACAACCCAGAACGACAAGAACCGGAGTCCAAGCGCATGCCGCTGACCGCCCTCGCCCACGACCCCCTGCTGGAAGCCGCGCCCGCCCAGGTCACCGCGGAACAGGCCGCGGCCATCGCCCGCGACCTTTTCGGCCTGCAGGGCCCGCTGCAACGCCTGGCCGGCGAGCGCGACCTGAACTTCCAGGTCGGCGCCCACGACAGCGCCAGCCGCCTGCTCAAGCTGTCCCACCCGCTGGAGGACCCGCAGGTGGTGGACTTCCAGAACCGCGCCCTGCTGCGGGTGCAGCAGGCCGACCCGAACCTGCCAGTGCAGCGCGTCTACCCGGCCCTCGACGGCCAGTACCAGACCTGGGTGGAAGTGGACGGCCAGCGCATGCTGGCGCGGCTGATGTCCTTCGTCGAAGGCCTGCCGCTGCACCGCGTCCCGCAGCGCTCGCCAGCCCTGCGGCGCAACCTGGGCGAGGCACTGGCGCGCCTGGACCTGGCCCTGCACGGCTACCAGCACCCCGCCTCCGGCCACGAGTTGCTCTGGGACCTGCAGCACGCCCAGCGCCTGCGCCCGCTGCTGCGCCACATCGAGGAAGCCAGCCTGCGCGAGCTGGTCGAGCGCGCCCTGGACAACTTCGAGGAACACGCCCTGCCGCGCCTGCCGACACTGCGTGCCCAGGTGATCCACAACGACCTCAACCCGCACAACGTGATAGTCGACGCCGCGCACCCCGAGCGGCTGCGCAACATCCTCGACTTCGGCGACATGGTCCACGCCCCGCTGGTCAACGACCTCGGCGTGGCCGCCGCCTACCAGTTGGGCAGCGAGGGCGACGTGCTCGCCCCGGCCCTGGAATTCATCGCCGCCTACCACGCCCGCAACCCGCTGCAGGAAGCCGAGCAGGACATCCTCTGCGACCTCATGGCCACCCGCCTGGTGCTCACCCTGGGCATCACCGCCTGGCGCGCCAGCCTGCACCCGGAGAACCGTGACTACATCCTGCGCAACGCCCGCCAGGCCCGCGCCAGCCTGCAGGGCCTGGCCGGGCTGTCCCGATCCGAGGCGCGCGAGCGCATCGCCCGCGCCTGCCACGAGGAGTCCCCCGCATGACCATGACCAACGGCTACAGCCCGGCCGACGCCGAGCGCCTGAGCGACAAGGAACGCAGCCTGATCGAGCGCCGCGAGCGCCTGCTCGGCCCGGCCTACCGGCTGTTCTACGAACGCCCGCTGCACACCGTGCGCGGCGAGGGCGTGTGGCTCTATGACGAGCAGGGCCGGCAGTACCTGGACGCCTACAACAACGTCGCCTCGGTCGGTCACTGCCACCCGCGGGTGGTCGAGGCCATCGCCCGCCAGGCGGCGGTGCTGAACACCCACACCCGCTACCTGCAGGAAGGCATCCTCGACTACGCCGAGGACCTGCTCGGCACCTTCCCCGCCGACCTGTCCCAGGTTATGTTCACCTGCACCGGCAGCGAGGCCAACGACCTGGCCCTGCGCATCGCCCGCCACCACACCGGCGGCAGCGGGGTGATCGTCACCCGCTTCGCCTACCATGGCGTCACCGGCGACATCTCCGAACTCTCGCCGGCGCTGGGCAGCGGCATCACCCTGCCCGCCCATGCGCGCACCGTGCGCGCACCGGACGCCTACCGCCTGGGCGCGGAGAACGTCGCCCGCCTGCTCGCCGAGGACGTGCGCGCCGCCATCGCCGACCTGCGCGCCCACGGCATCAAGCCCGCCGCGCTGCTGGTGGACGGCATCTTCGCCAGCGACGGCGTGTTCGCCGGCCCCGCGGGCCTCCTCGCCGAAGCCGTGGCCGTGGCCCGCGCCGAGGGCCTGCTGTACATCGCCGACGAAGTGCAATCCGGCTTCGCCCGCACCGGCGAGCACATGTGGGGCTTCCAGCGCCATGGCGTGCAGCCGGACCTGGTCACCCTGGGCAAGCCCATGGGCAACGGCCAGCCCATCGCCGGCGTGGTGGCGCGCCCGCAGGTACTGGAGAGCTTCGGCCGCAGCGTGCGCTACTTCAACACCTTCGGCGGCAACCCGGTGAGCTGCGCCGCCGGCCAGGCGGTGCTCGACGTGATCCGCGACGAAGGCCTGCAGCAACGCTCGGAACGGCTCGGCAGCTACCTGCGCGAAGGCTTCCAGCGCCTGGCCCAGCGCCACGAGCTGATCGGCGACGTGCGCGGCGCCGGCCTGTTCCTCGGCGTCGAGCTGGTCGCCGACCGCGCGACCAAGGCCCCGGCCGCCGCCCAGACGCGCCGGGTGGTCAACGCCATGCGCGAGCGCGGCGTGCTGATCAGCGCCGCCGGCCCGCAGGAGAACATCCTCAAGATCCGCCCGCTGCTGGCCTTCCAGCAGGAGCACGCCGACCTGCTGATCGAGACGCTGGACGCGGCCCTGGGCGAGGTCGCCGGCTGAGCGGGGCGCACCGCTACAGGTGCACCCCGACGTTGATCATCCCGGCCGAGTTGCCCAGCACCACGAACTCGCTGGCGAAGCGGCCGACCTGCGCGCCGATCGAGGGAATGACGGCCGGCGCCACGCCGTAGCGGTTCAGCGGGATCTTGTCGCGGTACTCGCCGTGGTAGCCCTGCAGCGCGCCACCGGTGACCTTGAAGTAGAACGGCGAGCCGTCCAGGTCGAAGCGCTTGCCAGCGTATGCGTAGTTGGAGCGCTGGCGGAACGAGTTGCGGAAGGTCGCCCCGCCCCACACCCAGCCATCGGCGCGGTTGCGCTCCAGGCCGACCAGGTCCTGGTGGTTGTTGTGTTCCGGGTCGTGGTTCCAGTGCCGGGTGATGACGCTGGTCTGCAGGTACCAGGAGTCACCCTCGCCCGCCCAGGCGAGGGGCGCCAGCAGCAGCGCGACGAGCGCGATGATCGGCTTCCTCATGACTATGCCTCAGAGCGTGACGCGGCTGGCGCCGTTGACGCTCATGACGCGCACGCGGTCGCCGACGCGGAACACCTGCGCAGGGTCCACGGCCTGCACGTAGGCGCGGGAGATGCCGTCGTCCTCGCGGACCACGATTTCCACGCCCTGGGTGCGGGTGACGCCCTCCTCGATGGCCGAGCCGGCGGCGCCGCCGGCCACCCCGCCGAGGATGGTGGCGATGGCCGCGCCACGGCCACCCCCGATGCCACTGCCGGCGATGCCGCCGACGGCGGCGCCGGCCAGGGTGCCGATCGGCGTCTTGGTGCCTTCGATCCGCACCGCCCGCAGCGACTCCACGGTGCCCATGCGCACGGTCTGCACCGCGCGGGCGTCGGCGCGGGAATAGCTGCTGCCGGACAGGTCGGAGGCACAGCCGGAAAGCGCCAGGGCACTGCCGACGAAGGCGGCCAGCAGCAGGGAGCGGGGGCTTTTCAGGGTCGAAGCTTTCATGGACGGACACTCGCGGAGGGTTGCCAAGGGAATGGGCAAAGCCTATCGACCACCCCCTGAACCTCTCCTGAACCCCATCTGAACCTTCGCTGAACGAAACTGAACGAAGCTGAACGGCGCCGGTTTCAGCCCTGCAAGCGCAGCAGGCGCTGGCGCGCGCGCTCGAACCAGGCCAGCAGGTAGTCCACCAGCAGCTGCGTGCGCCGTGGCAACCCACCCTGGTACGGATGCACCAGGAACACCGGCGTGCTGCGCGTCTGGTAGTCGCACAGCAGCCAGCGCAGGCGGCCGTCGGCCAACTCGTCCTGGAGCATGTAGGACGGCAGCCGGGCGATACCGACGCCGGCCAGCGCGGCCTTCTTCAGCAGGGTGTAGTGGTTGCTCGCCAGCCCACCACCGACCTCCACGCGGAACAGCTCGTGCTCGCGCTGGTACAGCCACTGGTCGGGGTCCGGGTAGTGGGTGTTGAGCAGGCAGTTGTGCCGCGCCAGCTCGGCCGGGCTGCTCGGCTCGCCGTGGGCGGCGAGATAGCCCGGCGTAGCGCAGGTCAGCTCCTGCAGGGCGAACAGCGGGCGCGCCACCAGGCGTTCGTCGCCGGCGAGGCCAGAGCGGATCGCCAGGTCGAAGCCCTCGGCCACCAGGTCGCGGCGCTCGTTGGCCAGGTCCAGCTCCAGGCGGATGCCCGGGTGGCTGCGGGAGAACTCCACCAGCCAGGCATCGAAGAAAGTCTCGCCCAGGGACACCGGCACGCTCATGCGCACCGTGCCGCGCGCCTCCTCCTGCAGCCGCGCCACCGCCTGCCGCGCCCGCGCCGCCTGGGCGTTGAGCGCCTGGGCCTCGGGCAGCAGGGCCTGGCCGGCGGCGGTCAGCGCCAGGCGCCTCGTGGTGCGGTGCAGCAGGGTCACGCCCAGGGCCTGCTCCAGGGCGCTGATGCGCTTGGACAACTGCCCCTTGCTGCACCCCAAACGCTCGGCGGCGCGGGTGAAGCTGCCGCATTCCAGCAGCACGGCGAAAGCCGAGAGGTCTTCCAGCTCGCCCATGATTGTTTCCCCACGAAAACGGAAGGTTGCCGATTGGCCTGGTTATCCAAACAAAATACGTCCCTAGACTGGCTCCGTCACCCACCCGTTCCCGGAGTCAGCATGAAGATCATCCTCGTCGGCGCCAGCGGTACCCTCGGCCAGGCCGTGGCCAGCGAACTGGGCCAGCGCCATGAGATCGTCCGCGTCGGCCGCAGTAGCGGCGACCTGCGCGTGGACATCACCGACAGCGCCTCGATCCGCGCCCTGTTCGAGCAGGTCGGCCCCTTCGACGCCCTGGTCAGCGCCGCCGGCAAGGTGCACTTCGGCCCACTCGCCGAGATGGGCGAAGCCGAGTACGCCGTCGGCCTGCGCGACAAGCTGATGGGCCAGGTCAACCTGGTGCTGATCGGCAGCCGCTACGCCAACGACGGTGCCTCCTTCACCCTGACCACCGGCATCCTCAGCGAGGAGCCGATCCGCCAGGGCAGCTCGGCCACGATGGTCAACGCGGCGGTGGAAGGCTTCGTGCGCAGCGCCGCCATCGAACTGCCCCGCGGGCAGCGGATCAACGCGGTGAGCCCGAACGTGCTGGTGGAGTCCATGGAGGGCTACGGGCCCTTCTTCCGCGGCTTCAAGCCGGTGCCGGCGGTGGACGCGGCGCTGGGCTTCGCGCGGAGTGTGGAAGGGGCGGAGACGGGGCGGGTTTACAAGGTTTGGTGAGTGTAGGGGCGGCTGGCTTTTCGTAGGAGCGAGCTTGCTCGCGAATGGAGTTACCCGGTGACTACGGTGTTTCGGGATCACGCCGCCCCCTCTCCCCAGCCCTCTCCCTGAAGGGAGAGGGGGCTTGTCCGTGCCGAGAAAAGGAATGGTTTCAGCTGGAAACCTGCGGTGTTGCCGGCTAACACCAGAACATCCAGCCCTACCCAACGGCCCCCTCTCCCTTCAGGGAGAGGGGGCTTGTCCGTGCTGAGAAAAGGAATGGTTTCAGCTGGAAATCTGCGGTGTTGCCGGCTAACGCCAGAACATCCAGCCCTGCCCAACGGTCCCCTCTCCCTTCAGGAAGAGGGTTAGGGAGAGGGCGCTCTTGAGAGTGCGCATCGATGCTACCCGGTAGAACTCCATTCGCGAGCAAGAACTAGGCGTCCCCCTCGCTCCTGCAAGAAGCCCACACACCCTCACTCCTTCTTCCCCGCATAGCAAACCGGCGAACTCCCCTCCCCCACCCTTTCCATCTCGTCCTCGAGGAACTCCGCCAGCACCAGCGCGTTGTTGTGCTCGGTGTCCTTCGCCGCGTAGAGCAGCGTCAGGTCGCCCTTGCCGGCGATGCCCAGCAGCTTCCACCAGTGCTCCGGGTGCGCCGCCAGCTCGGCGTGGTAGGCGCGGCGGAATTCGTCGAACAGGCTGGGATCGTGGTGGAAGCGCTGGCGCAGTTCGTTGGACGGCGCCACCGCCTTGAGCCATTCGTCCAGGTGCAATTCCTCCTTGCTGATGCCCCGCGGCCAGAGCCGGTCCACCAGTACCCGGTAGCCGTCTTCCGCGGCCGGGGCCTCGTAGGCCCGCTTGTAACGAATCATCGGATGCCTCCTTTTGCGACAGTCCCTACCACTGTAGCCCTTGAGCGGGTGCCCCCGGCTCGGTAACGTGGGCGCATTTTTCCGGGAGCCCTACCTCATGCGTCCAGCCCGCCTCTTCCTTTATGCCCTGCTACCCCTGTTCGCCGCCTGCCAGGTGTGGAAGCCCGAGCCCACCCGCCAGGATGCGCCGACGCGGGTCCAGGGCGAGATCACCCACCAGGACGGCGGCCTGGTGCTGCGGCCGTGCAACGAGCAGCGCCAGTTCAACCTGGTGGACGGCCCCGACAGCGCCGTGGCCCGCGAGTCCCGCGACCTGTTCGCCGATGGCGCCGGCAAGCTGTTCATCGATGCGCGCGGCGCCTACTCCGGCGGCCAGGCCAGCAACACCGACGGCAAGTTCGAGGTGCGCTCGCTGTACCGCCTGCAGAACGAGGGCCATGGCTGCGACGACCCCAACTTCCGCCAGACCATCGTCCAGGCCGGCGGCAACGAGCCGGGCTGGAGCGTGATGGTCAACGCCCAGGGCCTGCTGCTGCAGCGCCCGGGCCAGGCGGACCAGGTGCTGCCCTACGTGGTGGAAAGCGTGCCCGGCGGCAGCAGCAGCTACTCCACCGAGGCCAACGGCGAGAAACTCGAGCTGTGGGTAGCCCCGGCACGCTGCGTCAACGACATGAGCGGCGCGGTGAGCAGCCTCACCGCCGAGCTGCGCCTGGACGACAAGGTCATGCGCGGCTGCGCCTACCCCGGCGCCGCCTACCAGGAGTAGGCCGGCCCGTCACAACCCCAGCGTCGGCAGCGCCTCGGGCAGTGCGCTGCCCTGCTCCACGCAGGCGCGCACCGCGTCGATCAGCGGCTCCAGCTGGAAGCCCTGCTGGATCAGCCACAGCGGGTCGTAGTAGCTGGTGGCATAGCGTTCGCCGCCGTCGCAGAGGATCGCCACCACCGAGCCGGATTCGCCGCGCGCGATCATGCCCTGCGCCGCCAGCAGCGCGCCCACCAGGTTGGTCCCGCTGGAGCCGCCGACGCGCCGCCCCAGGCGCTGCGCCAGGTAATGCATGGCCGCCAGCGACCAGGCATCGGGCACCTTGACCATGGCGTCGAGCACCGCCGGCAGGAAAGAAGCCTCCACCCGCGGCCGGCCGATGCCCTCGATGCGCGAGCCGCAGTCCAGGGTCAGGCTGCGGTCGCCGGTGCGGTAGGCGTCGAAGAACACCGAGCGCTCGGCGTCGGCGCAGAGCACGCGGGTCTGGTGCCGGCGGTAGCGGGCGAAGCGCCCGAGGGTGGCCAGGGTGCCGCCGGTGCCGGGGCTGGAGACCAGCCAGGCCGGCTCGGGGAAGCGCTCGTGGCGCAGCTGCTGGAAGATCGATTCGGCGATGTTGTTGTTCGCCCGCCAGTCGGTGGCGCGCTCGGCGTAGGTGAACTGGTCCATGAAGTGGCCGCCGCTCTCGCGGGCCAGGCGCTCGGATTCGGCGTAGATCTGCGTGGGGTCGTCCACCAGGTGGCTGCGGCCGCCGTAGAAGGCGATCTGGGCGATCTTCTCCTTCGAGGTGCTGGCCGGCACCACGGCGATGAAGGGCAGCCCTAGCAGGCGCGCGAAATAGGCTTCGGAAATCGCCGTGGAGCCGCTGGAGGCCTCGATCACCGGCGCCCCCGGCTTCAGCCAGCCGTTGCACAGCGCATAGAGGAACAGCGAGCGCGCCAGGCGGTGCTTGAGGCTGCCGGTGGGGTGGCTGGACTCGTCCTTGAAGTACAGGTCGACACCGGGCAGGCCCGGCGCCTCCAGGGGGATCAGGTGGGTGTCGGCGCTGCGCTGGAAGTCCGCCTCGATGATGCGGATGGCTTCGCGGGTCCAGTCGCGGATGTCGATGGACATGGGGCGTTTCCTCGTTCGGTCAGTCGAGCACCCCGGCGGGCGCGGGCGTGGCGCTGCGCCACTGGCTGAGGGCGACGCCGGCGAACACCAGGGCGGTGGCCAGCAGTTGCTGGCCGTTTAGGCGCTCGCCCAGCAGCAGCCAGGCGAACACCAGGGTGAACACCGGGATCAGGTTGATGAAGCCGGTGGCCTGGCTCGCCGGCAGCCGGCTGACGCCGAAGTTGTACAGGCCGTAGGCGCCGACGGTGACCACGCTGCCCAGGTACACCAGGGCGAACAGCCCCTGGCCGCTGGGCGCCGGCGGCAGGCCCGAGCCGACGGCCGCCAGCGGCAGGAAGAAGACCGAGCCGATGAAGGCCTGCATGGCGGTCAGGATGAACGGCGAGTAGCGCGCCGACAGGTGCTTGAGCAGCAGCGTGTAGCCGGTGGCGCAGACCATCGCCAGCAGCTCGAAGAAGTTGCCCAGCAGCGGCTGCGGCGCGTGCTGGTCGGGCTCGCCGGCGAGGGTCAGCCAGAGCGCGCCGAGCACCGCCAGGGCGAAGCCGGCCCAGGTGTTGCGCGCCACCCGCTCGTGCAGCAGGAGGAAGGCGCCGACCGCCACCAGCAACGGCAGCAGCGCGGTGATCATCCCGGCCTGGGCGGCGCTGGTGTACTGCAGGGCGAAAGATTCGCAGACGAAGTACAGGCACGGCTCGCACACCGCCAGGCCCACCAGGTACTTCCAGTCGCCGCGCCGGTACTCCATGCGCCCGCGCCAACGCCAGGCGGCGAGGAAGATCAGGCTGCCGATGGCCATGCGGGCGAAGATCACCCACATCGCCGGCCATTCGGCGAAGGCCAGCTTCAGGGCGATGAAGGAACTGCCCCACAGCGCCATGGCCAGGACCAGGCATGCCAGGGCGAAGGGCCGGGACTGCTGCACGGGACGCTCCGAGAAATGAATCCCCGCAGTATAGAAGCGCGCCGCGGGTGGCCGACAGGCACAGCGCCGGGGGAAAACTGTAATGGCCCCGCCAAGGCTCTTCGTAGGGCGCATAACGCCTACGGCGTTATCCGCCGTTGCCCTCGGCCTCGGTGCTCGGGCCAACGGCGGATAACCGCGAACGGCTATTCGCCCTACGCGTTCACCTGCCCCGTTCCCAGCGACGGATGATCGCGGATAAATCCGCTCCCCCCCCCCAAGGAGTGGTCCTACTCCCAAGGCTCCCCGCGGGTACGCGGCGTGCGCGGCAGGCGCGCCTGCATGGCGGCCTTGGCCAGCAGGTGGGCGCTGACCGGCGCGGTGATGAACAGGAACAGGGTGATCAGCACCTCGTGCAGGCTCACGCCGCTGCCGCTGCTGAAGTACAGCAGCGAGCCCAGCGCCACGCCGCCCACGCCGAGGGTCGAGGCCTTGGTCGGCGCGTGCAGGCGCGTGTAGAAGTCCGGCAGGCGGTACAGGCCCACGGCGCCGAGCAGGGCGAACAGGCTGCCGCCCAGCAGCAGCGCGCTGACGAGGATTTCCACGAACAGGTTCATTCGATGATGTCTCCGCGCAGCAGGAACTTGCACAGCGCCACGGTGCTGACGAAGCCCATCACCGCGATCAGCAGCGCCGCCTCGAAGTACAGGCCGCTGCCGCGCCAGATGCCGAACAGCAGGATCAGCGCGATGGCCTCCACCGACAGGGTGTCCAGCGCCAGGATGCGGTCGGCCGCGCTCGGCCCGCGCACCAGGCGCGCCACCGTCAGCAGCAGGGCCAGGGCGATCAGCGCCAGGCACAGCGGGATCACGTAGGCGAGCATTCGAACACCTCCTTCAGCGGCGCCTCGTAGCGCGCCTTGATGTCCGCCACCAGGGCCTGCGCGTCGGGCACGTCGAGGCCGTGCACCAGCAGGCTGCGGCGGTCGGCGCTGAGGTCGGCGGAGACCGTGCCGGGGGTCAGGGTGATGACACTGGCGAGGATGGCGATGGGCAGGTCCTCGCGCAGCTCCAGCGGCACCTCGACGAAGCCCGGGCGCAGGTCGCGAGTCGGCCCGAGTACCAGGCGCGCCACCTGCAGGTTGGCCATGACGATGTCGTACAGCACCAGGCCGATGAAACGCAGCAGCAGGCCCGGGCGCTGGATGCGCAGCGGCGCCAGCAGCATGTCGCGGCACAGCAGCGGCAACGCCAGGCCGAGCACGGCGCCGAGCAGCCAGTGGCCGAAGGAGAAGTCGTCGACCAGCAGCACCCAGCCCAGCAGCAGGCACAGGCTGAGCAGCGGGTGCGGCAGCAGGCGGCGGATCATGCGCCACCTCCGGCCAGGATCGCCCGGCGGTAGAGGTCGACGTCCAGCAACTGTTCCGCCGTGGCCTGCAGGTAGGCCTGCAGCGGCTTGGCGAACAGCACCAGGAGCACCGCCGAGGCCAGCAGCGCCACCGCCGCCAGCAGGCGCAGCGGGTCACGCTCGGCGCTGCCGAGGACGGTGCGCCCGGTATTCCAGAACAGCGTGCTGCCGGCGCGGCTGAGGGCCACGGTGACCAGCAGGCCGCTGCTCAGAACGATGGCCCACAGCGCCAGGGCCTCGCCGCCGCTGGCCGAACGCAGGATCAGCAGCTTGGCGAAGAAGCCGGAGAACGGCGGCAGGCCGGCCACCGCGATGGCGCCGACGAAGAACAATGTGCCCAGCAGCTGCGGCTGCAGCAGCGCCGGGCCCTGCACCAGCAGGCCGGCCTTGTCGCCGCGCTGGCGGGCGATCAGGTCGGCGAGCAGGAACAGCCCGCCCACCACCCAGGTGCTGTGCAGCAGGTAGAACAGCAGCGCCGCCAGGGACTGCGCCGAGCCCAGCGCCAGCACCGCCAGCTGGGTGCCGGCGGACACCACCACCAGGTAGGCCAGCAGGCCCTGCAGGCGGGTGGCCGCCAGCGCCCCGAAGGTGCCGGCCAGGATGCCCGCCAGGGCCAGCGGCCACAGCCAGGCCTGGGCCAGGTTGGCCAGCTCGCCGGCGTGGTCGCCGAAGATCAGCGTGTACACCCGCAGGATGGAGTAGATGCCCACCTTGGTCATGATCGAGAACAGCGCCGCCACCGGCGCACTGGCCTCGGCGTAGGCGCGCGGCAGCCAGAAGTACAGCGGCAGCAGCGCCGCCTTGAGGCCGAACACCACCAGCAACAGCAGCGCCGCGGCGCGCACCAGGGGCGCATCGGCCATACCCAGCTGGGCCACGCGGCCAGCCATGTCGGCCATGTTCAGGGTGCCGGTCACGCCGTAGAGCACGCCCACGGCGATCAGGAAGAACGCCGAGCCCACCAGGTTGAGCACCACGTAGTGCACCCCGGCGCGCACCCGCCCTGCCCCGCCGCCGTGCAGCAGCAGCGCGTAGGAGGCGATCAGCAGGATCTCGAAGAACACGAAGAGGTTGAACAGGTCGCCGGTGAGGAAGGCGCCGTTGAGGCCCAGCAACTGGAACTGGAACAGCGCGTGGAAGTGCTTGCCGCGGCGGTCGTCGCCGCGCAGCGCATACAGCAGCGCGAAGCTGGCCAGCAGCGCATTGGCCAGCAGCATCAGCGCGCTCAGGCGGTCGAGCACCAGGATGATGCCGAACGGCGGCTGCCAGTTGCCCAGGGCGTAGAACTGCACCTGGCCACCGGCGGCCTGTTGCAGCAGCAGCACGCTCAGCGGCAACAGCGCCAGGGTGGCCAGCAGCGAAAGCCCCCGCGCGGCGCGCGAGGCGTGCCCGACGAGCAGCAGCAGGCAGCCGGCGAACAGCGGCAGCAGGACCGGGGCGATCAGCAGATGGTTCATTCGCCCTCCTCCCGCGCCTTGCCGTCGACGTGGTCGTCACCGGTCTCGGCCAGCCCGCGCAGGGCCAGGACGATGACGAAGGAGGTCATGGCGAAGCCGATGACGATGGCGGTCAGCACCAGCGCCTGCGGGATCGGGTCGCCGGGATGGGCCACCTGGCCCAGCACCGCCGGCTCGCCGGCCAGGCGGCCCATGGCGAAGAGGAACAGGTTCACCGCGTAGGAGATCAGGGTCAGGCCCAGCACCACCGGGAAGGTGCGCGCGCGCAGCAGCAGGTACACGCCACTGGCGGTGAGCAGGCCGAGGGTGATGGCGAACAGCGCTTCCAT
The DNA here is from genome assembly GCF_036231725.1 of Pseudomonas sp. JH-2. Classification (NCBI taxonomy): domain Bacteria; kingdom Pseudomonadati; phylum Pseudomonadota; class Gammaproteobacteria; order Pseudomonadales; family Pseudomonadaceae; genus Pseudomonas; species Pseudomonas sp. JH-2. The sequence goes on from NZ_JAZAQP010000050.1 coordinate 29,388, forward strand.
CAGCGGGCCTCCTTGGCCGGCGCCGGCTCAGGCGGCGCGTTCAGCTCGCCGAGGCCGGCGAGGATCAACAGGGTCGCGCCCACCACCGTGAGGTAGACGCCCAGGTCGAAGAGCATGGCCGTGGCCAGCTCGAACTCGCCCACCAGCGGCAGTTGGAAGTGGCCGAAGGACGAGGTCAGGAACGGATAGCCGAAGGCCCAGCTGCCCAGGCCGGTGAGGCCGGCGACGAACACCCCCAGCCCCGCCCCGCGTGAATAGCTCAGCGGCAGGCGGGTATGCACCCAGCGGCTGCCGCAGGCGATGTACTGGAGGATCAGCGCCACCGCGGTGACCAGCCCGGCGATGAAGCCGCCGCCCGGCAGGTTGTGCCCGCGCAGGAAGATGAACACCGCCACCAGCAGCGCCAGCGGCAGCAGCAGCCGGGCCAGGGTGGCGAGAATCGGCGGGTGGGCGTCGGCCGACCAGGCCAGGCCCTCGGCGTCGCGCGCGCGGCGCGGCAGGCACAGGCCGTCGAGCAGGGCGAAGATGCCCACCGCGGCGATGGCCAGCACGCTGATCTCGCCCAGGGTGTCGAAGCCGCGGAAGTCGACCAGGATGACGTTCACCACGTTGTGCCCGCCGCCCCCGGAAACGCTGTGCTGCAGGTAGTAGCCGGCGATGCTGTCGTAGGGCCGGCTGAACACCGCGTAGGCCAGCAGCGCCACCATCACCCCGCAGGCGACGGCCACCAGGAAGTCGCGCAGGCCGCGCAGGCTGCTGCTTTCCTTCGGCGTGCGCTGCGGCAGGTAGTAGAGCGCGAGCATCAGCAACACCATGGTCACCACTTCCACCGCCAGTTGCGTCAGCGCCAGGTCCGGCGCGGCGAAGCGGGCGAAGGCCAGGGCCACCAGCAGCCCGGCGATGCTCAACACCACCAGCGCCACCAGGCGCTGGCGGTGGAAGACCGCGGTCAGCGGCCCGGCCAGGGCCAGCAGCGCCAGGCACAGCGCGGTGACCGGGTCGACCTCGACGAAGGCGCGGCTTCCGGCCAGCGCGGGCAGGCCCGCCAGGCCGGTGCAGACCACCACCAGCGCGGCCAGCAGCAGCCAGAGCACGTAGCGTTGCAGCGAGCCGTTCTCCAGCAGGGCGGTGAGGCCGCTGGCGAAGCCCGCCAGCCGTTGCACCTGCGCCTCGAACACCTCCTTGGCGTCCACCGCCGGCAGGCCGGCGAACCAGGCGAACAGCGGCCGGCGCTGCAGGTACAGGGCGATGCCGCCGACCAGGGCGATCAGGCTCATCGCCAGCGGCGCGTTGAAACCGTGCCAGATCGCCAGGCTGTAGGCCGGCAGCGCGCCGTTCAGGCTCGCCGAGGCGGCCGCCGCCAGCAGCGGCGCCACCGTCCAGGCCGGGGCCATGCCGACCAGCAGGCACAGGCCCACCAGTATCTCCACCGGCACCTTCATGTAGCGCGGCGGCTCGTGGGGCGTCTTCGGCAGGTCGACCGGCTCGCCGTTGAAGAACACGTCGTGGATGAAGCGCACCGAGTAGCTCACCGAGAACAGCGTGGCGACGGTGGCCAGGGTCGGGATCAGCCAGTTGAAGGCGCCGGCCATGTTCTGCGAGAGGGTCTCGCCGAAGAACATCTCCTTGCTGAGGAAGCCGTTGAGCAGCGGCACCCCGGCCATGGATGCCGAGGCCACCATGGCCAGCACCGCGGTGTGCGGCATGTACTTCCACAGCCCGTTGATGCGGCGCATGTCGCGGCTGCCGGTCTCGTGGTCGATGATCCCCGCGGCCATGAACAGCGAGGCCTTGAAGGTGGCGTGGTTGATGATGTGGAAGATCGCCGCGACGTTGGCCATGGGCGAGTCCAGGCCGAACAGCAGGGTGATCAGGCCCAGGTGGCTGATGGTCGAGTAGGCCAGCAGGCCCTTGAGGTCGTTCTGGAACAGCGCCAGGAAGGCGCCCAGCAGCAGCGTCGCCAGGCCCGTCAGGCCGACCAGGTAGAACCACAGGTCGTTGCCGGCCAGCGCAGGGTACAGGCGCGCCAGCAGGAACACGCCGGCCTTCACCATGGTCGCCGAGTGCAGGTAGGCCGACACCGGCGTGGGCGCCGCCATGGCGTGGGGCAGCCAGAAATGGAAGGGGAACTGCGCCGACTTGGTGAACACGCCCAGCAGCACCAGCACCAGGATCAGCGGGAACAGCGCGCTGGCCTGCAGCACCCCGCGCGCGGCGAGCACGTCGCTCAGCTCGAAGCTGCCCACCACCTGGCCGATCAGCAGAATGCCGGCGAGCAGCGCAAGGCCGCCGCCACCGGTGACCGCCAGGGCCATGCGCGCGCCGCGGCGGGCGTCCGAGCGGTGGTTCCAGAAGCCGATCAGAAGGAACGACGACAGGCTGGTGAGTTCCCAGAACACCAGCATCAGCAGCAGGTTCTCGCTGAGCACCACGCCGAGCATGGCGCCCATGAACAGCAGCAGGAAACCGTAGAAGCGCCCGGTGGGCTCACGCTCGGAGAGGTAGTAGCGGGCGTAGAGGATCACCAGCAGGCCGATGCCGAGGATCAGCAGGGCGAACAGGAAGCCCAGGCCGTCCAGGCGCAGGCTGAGGTTCAGGCCCAGTTCCGGCAGCCAGTCGTAGCGCGCCAGCAGCCGTTCGCCGCCGAGCACGCCGCGCTGGGCGAACAGCAGCCCCAGGCCCAGCAACGGGGCGACGGCCGCCGCCGCGGCGCAGGCATTGCGGCCCAGGCGTTCGAACAGGACCGGCAGGCAACAGCCCAGGAAAGGCAGCGCGATCAACAGCGCCAGCATCATGACCTTCTCCTTAATCTTTCAGACACGGCTGACTTACCAGGAAAGCCGTGGAGCCGAGCGATTATCCATATCTATCGAACGCGCGTCTTGGATAGAACTATTACGAAAGGCTGGGAACGAGAAAAAGCGCTGTCCGGAAACGATAGCGCGCGACACCGGAAACCGGGGTCGCGCGCCAGGAGCCGTTGCCGCCCGGATGGGCGGAGCGATCAGTGGGAAACGCGGCTGGTGCCGTTGACGGTCAGGATGCGCACGCGCTCGCCGACGCGGAAGATGGCGCCCTGGTCGACTTCCTGCACGTAGGCGCGGGAACTGCCGTCGTCTTCACGCACGGTGATCTCCACGCCCTGGGTGCGGGTCAGGCCTTCCTCGGTGGCCGCGCCCAGCAGGCCGCCGGCCACGGCACCGATGATGGCGGTCACGTAGCTGCCCTTGCCGCCACCGATGGCGCTGCCGCCGATACCGCCCACGGCAGCACCCGCCGCGGCGCCGATCGGCGTCTTGGTGCCCTCGATCTTCACCGGGCGCAGGGCTTCGATGGTGCCCCAGCGTACGTTCTGCACGGTGCGGGCCTCGTCACGGCTGTAGGTATCGCCGGTCAGGCTGGACTGGCAGCCGCCGAGGGCCAGGGCCACTGCAGTGAAACCGGCGAGCAGGAAGGCGGATTTACGCATACGGAAACCTCCGAATAGATATGTGAATATTAGACTCTGCCGCGCCCCTTGCTGTCACGCCGGCCAAATCAAAGTTTTCGTTCGATTCAGCCACCGTACAGCTTCTTCCTACAGCTGCGGCAAAAGCGCACGTTCATCCCCGATTCCGCTTGGGGTAAGGTCAGCGTCCCCGCGAGGAAGGCCCCATGGACTACTTCATCATCGTCGTCACCACCGCCGCCGGCCTGTACTTCCACTGGTGGCTGTTCGTGCGCATCCGCCGCTGGATGGACCGCGACCTGGCGCTGTCGCTGGCCGGCGACGATCCGCAAAAGCGCGAATACCTGCTGCACTGCCTGCAACTGGCCCGTGACGAAGGCGTGTCGCGCAGCGACCTGCCGGCGTGGCTGCAGCGCGCCGCCGACGACTACCGCGCCGGCTGAGCCAGGCTCCACAGGCGCGCCAGCTCCTCGGCGCGCGCCTCCAGTTCCTCCGCGGCGCCCGCCATGGCCTCGGCCAGGCTGACGGGCCCCGGCACCAAACTGAAGGCCGCGGCGATGCCGGCCTCGTGCAAGCGCCCGTAACCCGGCCCCAGGCTGCCGGCCAGGGCGATCAGCGGGACGCCCGCGGCATGCGCCGCCCGGGCCACGCCGATCGGCGTCTTGCCATGCAGGCTCTGCTCGTCCAGGCGGCCTTCGCCGGTGATCGCGAGGTCGGCGCCATGCAGTGCCTCTGCCAGACCGGAAACCTCGGCCACCAGTTCCACACCGGGACGGAAGCGCGCCTTGAGGAAGGCCCGCGCGGCGAAGCCCAGGCCTCCCGCCGCGCCGACGCCGGGGAACAGGCTGTGATCCTGGCCCAGGGTGCGGGCGGTGACTTCGGCATAGCGCGCCAACGCGGCGTCGAGCTGGCGGACCTGCTCGGGGCTGGCGCCCTTCTGCGGGCCGAACACCGCCGAGGCGCCGTGCTCGCCGCACAGCGGGTTGTTCACGTCGGCGGCGACTTCCACCTCGACCTCGGCCAGGCGCGGGTCGAGGCCCGCCAGGTCGATCTCATGCAGTTCGGCCAGGGCCGCGCCGCCGTCGCCCAGGGGCTCGCCGCTTGTGGCGAGGAAACGCGCGCCCAGGGCCTGCAGCAGGCCCATGCCGCCATCGTTGGTGGCGCTGCCGCCGAGCCCGAGGATGACCTTGCGCGCCCCGGCATCCAGCGCCGCGCGGATCAGTTCGCCGGTGCCGTAGCTGGTGGTGCGCGTCGCATCGCGCTGCGCCGGCGCCACCCAGTGCAGGCCACTGGCGGCGGCCATCTCGATCACCGCGGTGCCCTCCTCCAGCCAACCCCAGTGGGCCCGCACCGGCGCCCCCAGCGGCCCGCGCACCTCGCACTCGCGGCGTTCGCCGCCGGTGGCCGCCAACACTGCGTCCACGGTGCCCTCGCCGCCGTCGGCCATGGGCCGCAGCAGGATCTCGTCGAGCGGCCGCGCCCGCGACCAGCCTCGGGCGATGGCGGCAGCGACCTCGGGGGCGGACAGGCTTTCCTTGAAGGAGTCGGGGGCGATGACGAGTTTCATGGGCGGGTCCGGTGTCGGTATGTAGGGGGCATCCTACAACGCCGTGCAGCGGAGGAAACGATTGGCGTAGGGCGGATAACCGTTCGCGGTTATCCGCCGCTTGACCTTGGCCGTATCCCACTCGGACTCATGCCGGGAACCGGGGCGGGATGGGATGGGTGTAACGGCGTACAACCGCGAACGGTTGTACGCCCTACGCCTGTAGGAGCAACTGTCTTGCAGGCTGCGCCGGAGCGCTCTTCGTAGGAGCAACTGTCTATTGGGCTTGGGTGTAGCGCGCCGCTCCGAGTGCTCGGATGTCTCTCGTTTCGCCCCCTCGGGCGAGTCACTTCTTTCAAACGCCAAAGAAGTAACCAAGAAGGCTTGCCCCGACATACGGGCCCGATGGAGCCGGGCTACCCTCGCGAACTCCCCCGCCACGGAGGCCCGCCCCGAGGGTACGTCCCTGTAGCCCATCGGGGCTCTCGCGACATCCATGTCGCATGACCTCCTGAGCGCCGGTTTCGCTCGGCCTTCTGAAGGGGCGTTCCGGTGCGCGCGGAGGTTTCTCTGGAAATCCCAAACGCCAGAGCAAGAGCCGCTTTTGCTTTTCGTAGGAGCGAGCTTGCTCGCGAACCCTGGCTCCCCGTGTTCGCGATAGTTCGTAGGGCGCATAACGCCTACGGCGTTATCCGCCAAATCGCGGACAGAGTCCGCTCCTACGGAGAGCCCGTGCTTCACGGCAAATTGTAGGAGGGCGCGGAGCTTTGTACGAGCCGGCGTAGGATGGCGTTGAGCGAAGCGATACCCGTCACCGTGACCGCATGGGTTTCGCAAGTTCAACCCATCCTACGAAAAGTGCCGTGCGGAGATCAGGGCGCCAGGCGCTCGCGTTGCCAGGCGCCATCCACCAGGCGGTAGTTCAGGCGGTCGTGCAGGCGGCTCGGGCGGCCCTGCCAGAACTCGAGGCGCTGCGGCAGCAGGCGGTAGCCGCCCCAGTGGTCCGGGCAGTGCGGGGCGACGTCCATGAAGCGCTTCTCGGTCTCCGCCAGCATCCGCTCCAGTTCCTCGCGGCCGCTGATCACCCGGCTTTGCGGCGAGGCCCAGGCGCCCAGGCGGCTGCCCAGCGGGCGCACCCGGTAGTAGGCGTCGGACTCTTCCACCGAGACCTTCTCCACGCGGCCCTCGATACGCACCTGGCGCTCCAGCGCCGGCCAGAAGAAGGTCATGGCCGCGCGCGGGTTGGCCGCGAGCTGCTCGCCCTTGGCGCTGTCGTAGTTGCTGAAGAAGGTGAAGCCGCGGTCGTCCAGCCCCTTGAGCAGGAGCACGCGGCAATGCGGCTGGCCGTCGGCGTCCACCGTGGCCAGGGTCATGGCGTTGGGTTCGACCGGCAACTGCTCGGTCTTCACCGCGTCCTCGAACCATTGCTGGAACAGGACGAAGGGCTCTGCGGGCGCCTGGGTCTCGCAGAGTCCGTCCCGGGTGTATTCGCGGCGCATGTCGGCCAGGGTCTGGGCCATCGTCGTCTCCTCAGGAAAGCCAGTGCCATAGCTTAACCAGTGGAAAGCGGGATTGCTTGACCGGCGACAAGCGCCGCGTGGCTTCAGTTGCTTTGGGCCAGGGCCAGCAGGCCGCCGCGGGGGGTCAGCATGACTTCGACGCGGCGGTTCTTGGCGCGGCCGGCCTTGGTCTTCTCGTCGGCGATGGGCTGTGCGTCGCCGACGCCCTTGTAGCGCAGGCGGTCGTTGCCCAGGCCGCTGAGGCGGAAGATCGCGGCGATGGCCACGGCGCGCTGCTGGCTGACCTTGTCGTTGGTCGCCTTGTCGCCGCTGCTGTCGCTGTGGCCGAGGATGAACACGCCGGCCTGCTGGTCCTTCTCGACCACCTTGGCGACATTGGCCAGCGGCGCCAGGGTGATCGGCAGCAGCAGTTCCGGGCGCTTGGGATTGAAGGAGCCGTCCACCGGCGCGGTCAGCACCAGGGCGTTGTCGCGGCGTTCGACGCTGAACTTGCTGCCGGCCACGGCGGCACGCACCGAGGCTTCGTACTGGTCCAGCCAGGCCTTGGTGTCCTGGGCGCTGGGCGCGGCAACCGGGTTTTCCGCCTTGGCCTGGGCCGAGGCGGAATCGCCGAAGGGCCACCACCAGTGGCCGCCGGCCGACTTGTCGGTGGCCGCATCCACCTGGGCCACCACCGGACGGGGCGCCTCGGCGGGGGCCTTGGCCTCGGCCCGGGCGCTGGCCGCGGAATCGCCGAACGGCCACCACCAGTGGCTGCCGCCCTCGGCCTTGGCCTGGCTGGGCGCCGGCGCGGCGGCGTCCTGGGACTGGAAGTGGCTGCAGGCGCCCAGGGCGACGCAGAGGGACAGGGTGAAAAGCTTGAGCAGTCTCATGGGCGGACTTCCATTGGACGGTCTTGGGGCAACAGGGGCGGACACAAGTTAATGTCGCGAATCAGGATTCGAACATAACTTACTAAGGGAAATAGGTATTTTGCTCTTCAACTGACGAGCGGTGAAACCCCGGCCCTATCAGCGGGGGGAAAACCGCGGCCAACGCCGGCGGTATTTCCCCATGAAGTCGCCATTCGAGCGGAGCCGCGGCGGAAGGTTCCGCCGCTTCGTCGGCCAGGCGCCGCAGGGTGCCTGGCCTGCGGCTTTCACAGGCAGTCGCCGGCGATGCGCGCCAGTTTCTGCGCGCGCGGGTCCATCAGCACGTAGGGGCCGAGGGTGTTGGTGACGAAGCCGAAGGCCAGGCCGCGCTCGGGGTCGGCGAAGCCCACCGAGCCACCGGCGCCGGGGTGGCCGAAGGCCTGCGGGCCGAGGCCGTAGGTGGCGTTGGCCAGTTCCGGCTGGTCGAGCATGCAGCCCAGGCCGAAGCGGGTGCTGGTGAGCAGGGTGCGGTCCTCGCCGCGGGCGTGCTCGCAGGTCAGCTCGGCGAGCAGCGCGGCATCCAGCAGCTTGCCCTGCAGCAGGCCGTCGTAGAAGCCGGCCAGGGCGCGGGCATTGCCGTGGCCGTTGGCCGCCGGCTGCTGCATGCGCCGCCACTCGGGCTTGTTGGTGCTGGTGAGGATCGACGGCGGGTTGGTGAAGGCGCGGGTGCTCAGGGCGGTCGGCTCGCTCATCAGGGTGCGCAGCAGGCGCTGCGCCGCGGCGTCGCCGAGGTTGCCCTTGGCCCGGGCGATGTGCGCCACGCGGGGGAACTCGGCGTCGTCCAGGCCGATGTGGAAGTCCAGCCCCAGGGGCCTGGCGGTGCGCTCGACGATGGCGGTGCCGGGCTCGCGGCCATCCACCCGGCGGATCACCTCGCCGATCAGCCAGCCGTAGGTGATGGGCGCGTAGCCATGCTCGCTGCCCGGCGCCCACCAGGGTGTATCGGCGGCCAGCGCGGCGGTCATCGCCTGCCAGTCGTACAGCGCCTCGGCGGGCAGCATCTCGTGCAGCGCCGGCAGCCCGGCGCGATGGCAGAGCAACTGGCGCACGGTGATGGCCTGCTTGCCGGCGGCGGCGAACTCCGGCCAGTAGCGCGCCACCGGGGCGTCCAGCTCCAGGCGGCCCTCGCCCACCAGTTGCAGGGCGGCCACGGCGGCGAAGGTCTTGGTGCAGGAGAACAGGTTGAGAAGGGTGTCGGCCTGCCAGGCCTGGCCCTCGTCCTTGCCGGCGTTGCCGGCCCAGAGGTCCACCAGGGTCTCGCCGCCGACCTGGATGCACAGCGCGGCGCCCCGCTCCTGCGGGTCCTCGAAGAGCGCGGCGAAGGCGTCGGCTACGGGGGTGAAGCGGCTGTCGCAATGGCCTTGCAGGGACATGGGGCACTCCAGGCTGGGGACGAAAGGCGCATTCTTCCAGCACCCCGCCGGCTTGTGAACCCGACCAGGGTAGGGCCGCGGCCATCATGGCCGCGGCGAATGCCGTTCTATTGCACCGCCGGCGCCTGCTGCGCGGCGCTGGCGGTGGCGTCCGGATCGACCCGCGGGGTGGGCGCCTCGGGCGCTGCCTTGGCGGCGGCGCGGGCCTCTTCCAGCATGGCCTTCATCACCTGCTGGTTGCCCTTGCGCACCGCGTCGATGAAGCCGGCGAACGGCAGGTCGGTGATGCCGACCAGGCCGATGTGGCCGTTCTCGCCGTCGAGCAGGCGGCCGCTGGCGGGCTGGTCGAGGTACTGGAACCAGTGCGCGCCGACGATCTGCGGGTCCTTCACCGCGGCGGCGAGGAACTGCTGGTAGCGCTCGCCGCGCTGCTGTTCGTTGTACACCTCGGAAACCCCGCCCCAGAACGGGCCGCGGTCGCGCGAGCCGAAGTGGAACTCGCTGATCAGCACCGGCTTGTCGAGGCTGCGCACGTAGGCGGCGTCGTAGCCCTGCTGTGGCGTCGGCGCGTAGAGGTTGAAGCTCAGCAGGTCGCAGTACTGCGCGCAGGAAGCCAGGGCCTCCGGGGTGTTCACCGAGAAGCGCCCGCCCAGCAGCAGGTGGTTGGGGTCGTGCCAGCTCAGGGAGTCGCGCAGGGTCCTGAAGTACTGGTCGGCGTACAGGCGCAGGAAGGCGCTGTAGTCCTGCTCGATGGCCGGGTGTTCCGCCTGCACCGCGGGGGCCTGGTAGCCCGGCGCGTCCAGGTCTTCCCAGGCGCCCAGCTCGACGCCCCAGGCTTCGGCCAGGGCCTCGTGCTCGTGGTACTTGTCCTTGAGCTGCTTGATGAAGGCGCGCTTGGCCGGGCTGTCGGTGGACAGCGCCAGCGCGCCGAAGGCCAGGGCGTAGTGGTTGCGCGGGTCGCTGCCCTGCCCGGCCCAGGCCAGCTCGTTGTCGGCGTAGTAGCCGAGCAGCCAGGGGTCTTCGCGGTGGTCGCGGGTGGCGATGGCGATGGCGCGCTCGGCGGCCATGGCGAACTTCGGGTCGAAGGGGTCGGGCATGGCGCCCCACCAGTCGTAGCCGGTGCTGACGGTAGCGTAGTCGCCGCCGATGGCCAGCGGCAGGCTGTAGGGGATGCGCGAGGCGCCGGCGAAGGCCGGCTGGCTCCAGTTGCCCAGGCCGTTGAAGCCCCAGGCGTCGAGGCGCGCCAGGGTGCGCTCCAGCCAGGCGTCGGCGGCCTGCTGGCCGCTCAGCCCGGCGGTGGCGCGGTAGCGGTTGGCAGCGTAGAAGTCGTACCAGCGGCCGTGGCCGAAGGCCCTGCCCTGCTGGGCGCCAACGCCGTCGCGGTCGTCGCTCTGGCCGTAGAAGTCGGCCAGCGGTTCACCCTCGGCGGGCAGCTCGGTGAACATGTACTCGCGGCCCTCGACGTAGGTCTGGCTGCTTTCGCTGTTCACCGTGTTCACGCCCAGGGACCAGTACGGGTGCCCGTCCGGCGTCACCAGCCACCAGCGGCCGTTGCGCTTCTCCGTGCGGAAGAAGCCGGTGGCCTGGAAGTCCGGGCCCTCCAGCAGGCCGCCGAAGGTGTCGCTGGGCTGCGCCTGGGCCTGCCATTTCTTCAGTTGCTCGCCTTCGGCCTTCCAGGCGTTGGCCAGCTGCTCGACGCTCTTCACCTTCTCCGGCCAGTCGCTGCGGGTGGACTGGCCGTAGGCGTCGATGATGCCGGTGTAGGCCCGGCGCAGCTCGTCGCCGCCGGAACGGGTGCCGAAGCGGCCGACGAGGATGTCCTGGGCCGCCTTCGGGCCGCTCAGGTAGATGCGCACCGCGCCGACCTTGTTGCGCTGCAGCTCGCCGGTGACCACCGGGGCGACGATGACGCGCTGGCCATCCAGGGTCATCGGCATCGGCACCCCGGCGCGCATGCCGAACAGTTGCGGCGCGGTGGCCTGCAGCGGCACCAGCAGTGTCTGCGCCGGGCCTGCGGGCAGCGCGACGCTGGCATGCAGGCCGGGCGTGCCGTCGAGGTTGTCGATGTCGATCTCCAGGGTCAGCGCCCAGCCCATGGCGCTCTGGATGCGCAGGCTCATGGCGTCGGCCCGGGACCAGTCCCAGCTGCCGCTGGCGGGCTTGAGGGTGAGCGTGGGGCGGGCCGCCGGGTGGAACTTCACCCGCCGCAGGACCTCGCCCTCGGGCGTGGCCTCGGCGGTGGCGCTGGGCAGGTCGGCGTCCTGCAAACCGACGTTGACCACGGCCATCGGCTTGACGAAGTTGAACAGGGTGTCGTCGCTGGGCGCGGCCCACAGCGGGGCGCTGGCGAGGCTCAGGCTGAACAGCAGGGGCAGATGCCAACGGAGTGAACGCATGCAACCTTGTCCTTGGGGCGGCGCCGGGCGCCGCCGGGGTTTGCGAGCGGGGACGGCGCGCCGCCCCCCTGTACCGGGTGCCGCGCCCTACGCGATCTCGCGGCGGAACGGCGGCAGGGCGTTGAGGATGGCCTTGCCGTAGCGCTGCGTCACCACCCGACGGTCCAGCAGGGTGATGGTGCCGCGGTCCTGCTCGGTGCGCAGCAGGCGCCCGCAGGCCTGCACCAGGCGCAGCGAGGCGTCGGGCACGGCGATCTCCATGAAGGGGTTGCCGCCGCGCGCCTCGATCCACTCCGACAGCGCCGCCTCCACCGGGTCGTCCGGCACCGCGAAGGGGATCTTGGCGATCACCACGTGCTCGCAGTAGGCCCCCGGCAGGTCGACGCCCTCGGCGAAGCTGGCCAGGCCGAAGAGCACGCTGGGCTCGCCGTCGTCCACGCGGGCCTTGTGCTTGTTGAGGGTCTCCTGCTTGGACAGGTTGCCCTGGATGAGCACGCGCTTGCGCCAGTCGCGCTCCAGGCCGTCGAAGACTTCCTGCATCTGCTTGCGCGAGGCGAACAGCACCAGGGTGCCGCGCGCGCCCTCGACCATGGCCGGCAGCTCGCGGACGATGGCCGCGGTGTGGGCGGCGGCGTCGCGCGGGTCGGCCTTCAGGTCCGGCACCCGCAGCACGCCGGCCTCGGCATGGTGGAAGGGGCTGGGCACCACGGCGGTGACCGCCGCGCGCGGCAGGCCGGCGCGCATGCGGTAGCGGTCGAAGGTGCCCAGGGCGGTCAGGGTGGCGGAGGTCACCAGCACGCCGTAGGCGACGTTCCACAGGTTGCGGCGCAGGGTCTCGGCGGCGAGGATCGGGCTGGCGTTGGCCTCGATGTCGTAGAAGGTGCCACTCTCGGCCAGGGTCAGCCAGCGCGCCATGGGCGGGCTGTCTTCAGGGTCCTCGCAGGTGAAGGCGGTCCACAGTTCCCAGTTGCCCTGGGCGCGGGACAGCAGGCTGCCGAACAGCGGGTACCACTCCTCGGCCTGGTAGCTGGCGACGCCGGCGGTGCCCTCGCCGTCCATGGCCTGCTTGAGCAGTTCGGTGAGGCGGGTGAAGAGGTCGGTGAGCTTGGCGAAGCCCTTCTTCAGCTCGATGCCCATCTCGCGGATGTGCTCGGGGACCACCCCGCCCTCGAAGCGGTGGCGCGGCCGTTCGCGGCCCTCCATGTCCTCGCCGGCGCGGAAGTCGCCGATCTCCTCGCAGGCGGTGAACATGAACTGCTGGTGGGTGCGTAGCTCGCGGGCCAGCTCCGGCACCTGCTCGATCAGCCGGCCGAGGTCGCCGGGCAGCGGGTTCTGCGCCAGCAGCTTGGTGAGGTTCTTCTCCACCTGCCCCAGCCAGTCGGCGGTGGCGCGCAGGCGGGTGAAGTGGGCGAAGTGGCCGATGGCCTTGTCCGGCAGGTGGTGGCCTTCGTCGAAGACGTAGAGGGTTTCCCGCGGGTCGGGCAGGATGGCGCCGCCACCCAGGGCCAGGTCGGCCAGCACCAGATCGTGGTTGGTGACGATGACGTCGACCTTGGTCATGCCCTCGCGCGCCTTGTAGAAGGCGCACTGCTGGAAGTTCGGGCAGTGGCGGTTGGTGCACTGGCTGTGGTCGGTGGTCAACTGTGCCCAGTGGGCGTCCTCGATGGCTTCCGGCCAGGAGTCGCGGTCGCCGTCCCAGCGGTTGCCGGCCAGGCGCTCGATCATCTGGTTGAACAGCTTGGTGCCGCTCTCGTCGACGTCGATGCGAAAGCCCTCTTCCTCGAACAGCTGGGCGGTGGCGTTCTGCGCCTGGCCCTCCTGCAGCAGGTGGTCGAGCTTGGACAGACACAGGTAGCGGCCGCGGCCCTTGGCCAGGGCGAAGCTGAAGGCCAGGCCGCTGTTGCGCAGCAGGTCGGGCAGGTCCTTGTGGACGATCTGCTCCTGCAGCGCCACGGTGGCGGTGGCGACCACCAGGCGCTTGCCGGCGGCCTTGGCGCAGGCGATGGCGGCCAGGCTGTAGGCCACGGTCTTGCCGGTGCCGGTGCCGGCTTCCACGGCGACCACCGCGGCCTCGCCGGTGCGGTGGCCTTCCTCGTCGGCCTGGATGGTGCCCAGGACCTTGGCCACTTCGGCGATCATCAGGCGCTGGCCATAGCGCGGCTTGAGTTCCTTGGCTTCCAGGAAGCGCGTGTAGGCGCCCTGGATGGTGGCCTTGAGTTCGTTGCTGAGCATGGAGTTCCCGGGCATCGGAACACATTCCGATGCTGGATAAATTTTCAGTGGTTCGATTGGGCCGCTATCATAGCGCGCTTATTTCCAACCGCCAGCGGAGATCGCCGAATGACCGCCTTTGCCCCCGTCTACGCCCTGCACGTCCTGGCCGCCCTGGTCTGGGTCGGAGGCATGTTCTTCGCCTGGGTGATCCTGCGCCCGGCGGCCGTCGCCGCGCTGGATGCGCCGGCGCGGCTGAAGCTGTGGAGCGAGGTGTTCCGGCGCTTCTTCGCGTGGGTCTGGGTGGCGGTGCTGGTGCTGCCGGTAACCGGTATCGGCATGTTGCAGCTGAGCTTCAACGGCGTGGCCGGCGCGCCGCGCTACGTGCAGGTAATGATGGGGCTGTACGTGGCCATGCTGGCGCTGTTCCTGCGGGTGCAGGCGCTGCAGTTGCCGGAGCTGCGCCGCGCCATCGAGGCGGCCGACTGGCCCGCCGGCGGCGCGGTGCTGGGGCGCATCCGCCGCACCGTGGGCAGCAACCTGCTGCTGGGCCTGGCGCTGGTGGCGATAGTCGCCGCGCGCCCGCACTGGTAGGTACTGGCGCGGGCCGGGCCCGCGCCGGCCGGGTTCAGAAGCGCACCACGTCCAGGCGGCCCTGGGCACCACCGGGGCCGGCCTTGCCGGCCCCGCCGTCGTGGCCGGCCTTGCCGCCGTCCACCGAGTACAGCAAGCAACCCTTCTCGCCGCTGCGCGCGCCGGCCTTGCCCGGCTTGCCCGGGGCACCGCCGGCGCCGCCTTCCAGGCGCACCTTCACCTGTTCCACGGGGAATTGCTGGGGCACCTCCAGGCGCACCACGCCGCCGGCGCCGCCGGTCTGGCCATCACCGGCATCCTGGCCGTCGCCGCCCTGCTGCGCGCCACCCCACAGGCAGCCGCCGCTGCGCGCGCTGGCGCCGTCGAGGCCGTCGTAGCCCGGCGCACCGACGCCGCCCCGTACGTCGACCATCAGGTTCTCCACCTGCACGTCCTGCAGGCGCAGGGTCAGGGTGCGCCCCGGGCTGGCCGGGCGGTGGAAGCTGCCGGAAGCGCCCTGGGCGGCGATCACGCTGCCGTCGGCCAGGGTGCCGTGGACGACCTCGATACGCAGCGGCTGCTCGCCGGGGAACACACCCAGTCGGGCATTCTTCTGCAGGTCGAGTTCGTCGATGTGCAGCACCTTCACCCGCGACGGGATCAGCAGCGCGCCGCCCTCCGCCACGCGGACGCGCTCCAGGCTCAGGGACTCACCCTTCACCGGCAGGCGCAGCACGGTATTGGCCTCCACCTGCACGGAAGCCGCGCTGGCGGCCTCGATCGGCGCCAGCAGCATCAGGCCCAGCAGCAGCTTACGCATGGCTGCCCTCCTTGGCCTGGGCCGGCAGCGAGAGGAAATGGAAGACGCCGAACAGCAGGACCTGGATGCGGTCCAGCCAGGGGTGCGCCCGCCCCTTCAGGCGCGCGCCGAGCGCCAGCAGTTCGACAATGTGGATCAGCAGGACGAGGCCCCCGGCGACCTGCAGCAGGGTCGCGAACGGATGGGCGAAGGAATGCAGCAGATTGGCCAGAACCGCCAGCCAGAACAACAGGGCAACGACCTTGCCCAGCCCTACGAAAGCCTTCATGAAGATGCTCCCCCGATTTCTTGTGCCGGCACCATACCCCGGAGGCGGGTGACGATGCCATAGCCTGCCGCGCAAACACGAAGGGGGCCCAACGGCCCCCTTCGCTTCAACGCACGCCGGATGTCACTGGCGCTTGATCAGGATCTCCACGCGACGGTTTTCCGCGCGGCCTTCCTTGGTCTTGTTGTCGGCGACCGGTTTGCTTTCGCCGTAACCTTCCACCGACTTGATGCTGCTGGCGGATACACCGGCATCGACCAGGTAGTCGGCCACCGCGTGGGCGCGGCGTTCGGACAGTTTCTGGTTGTAGGCGTCGGTGCCGACGCTGTCGGTGTGGCCGGAGATGTCCAGCGTGGTGGTGGAAGCCTCGCCTTTCAGGCGGGTGGCGATGGTGTCGAGCTTGTCCTTGTCACGGTTGTCGATCTTCGACGAGTCGAAGGCGAAGTGCAGGTCCCTGACCACGATGGTCTCTTCCTTCGGCAACGGAGCCGGTTCGGGAGCCGGTGCGGGCGGCGGCGCTTCGACCACCTTCTCGCCTTCGCCATGAACCCAGCAGTAGGACGCGCCGAGCACGCCACCGATCAGCGCGCCCCAGCCCGCCCAGGCACTGCTCTCGATGGAGCCCAGGCCAGCGCCCCCTACACCGCCGACCAAAGCGCAGGTCGGCCAGTCGGACTTCTGCAACCCTGCGCAACCGGTGAGCAGCGTGCTTACCAGCAGCAGGGGTAAAGCGGTCCTTTTGATGCTCATATATCAGTCTCTCCTGTGAGATGGGTCTGAACCGACAATTACCGAGTAAAGACGGCGATGCACGAATACGCCAGCACTAGGCCATGAAGGGGTTCACAGGCTAGTCTCTGCGCATTCCGAACGAGAGTTTGCGCACACCGATGATTTCCGATCGCACGCCCCAGCAGGCGCTGGCCGCCCTGCTCGACCGCTACGCCCCGCAACGCCTGCTGCTGGTAGGCGCCCAAGGCATCCCCGCCGTGGAAGCCTTCCGCCAGGCCCACCCCGACTGCCAGGTGCACGGCGCCGCCGCGGGCGCCCTGCCGGCGGAACTGGCGGCGCAGCGCTACGACCTGGCGCTGCTGGCCGACTGCCTGGAACACCTGGAGCGCCGCGCGGCGCTGCAACTGGTCGGCGGCATCCGCAACCTCAACAGCAGCCGCGTCGCCGTGCTGGTCGACCTGGCCGAGGCCGGCGTCGCCGAGATCGACTTCTATGCCCTGGGCATGCAGGCCAGCGAACGCTTCCAGCGCGACGATCAGACACTCACGCTGTTCACCTATGATCTGCGTGAATACAAGCAGGTCCCGGATTGGCTGAACGCCAAGTTCTGGGCCAACCCGGAAAACTTCGGCAAGTACTGGTGGTGACCATGACCGAGCCCAGCTGCCCCTGCGGAAGCGGCCTGCCCCTGGCGGACTGCTGCGGCCGCCTGCACGCCGGCCAGCCGGCGGCCACCGCCGAGGCGCTGATGCGCTCGCGCTACAGCGCCTACGCCCTGGGCCTGGTGGACTACCTGCGCGACACCACGCTGCCGGCCCAGCAGGCCGGCCTGGACCTGGACGCCATCCGTGCCTGGAGCCTGGGCAGCACCTGGCTGGGCCTGGAGGTGGAAGGCCACGAGGTGCTCGGCGGCACGCCGGAGCATGCGCGGGTGACCTTCACCGCGCGCTGGCACGACGCCAACGGCGAGCACAGCCACCGCGAGTGCTCTGGCTTCGTCCAGCGCGACGGGCGCTGGTACTTCCTCGACCCGACGGTGCCGCTCAAGCTCGGGCGCAACGATCCCTGCCCGTGCGGTGCCGGCGGCAAGCTGAAGAAATGCTGCGGGCCGTGGATCGGCTGAAGGGAGCGTAGGGCGTACGATCGCGAACGGTTGTACGCCCTACCAACGAGCGACACGGCGTGCACCCATTGGGTGCATGTTCCCCTTCGGCTAGAATGCGCGCTTTTTCGCGGGCCCCGCCATGCTGCTGACCGTTCTCTACATCATCGCCATCACCGCCGAGGCCATGACCGGCGCGCTTTCCGCCGGGCGCCGCAGCATGGACCTGTTCGGCGTGGTGCTGGTGGCCTGCGTCACTGCGCTGGGCGGCGGCTCGATGCGCGACATGCTGCTGGGGCACTACCCGCTGACCTGGGTGCGCCACCCGGAGTACCTGGTACTCACCGCCGGTGCTGCACTGGTCACGGTGTTCATCGCACCGCTGATGCGCCACCTGCGCTCGCTGTTCCTGGTGCTCGACGCCATTGGCCTGGTGGCCTTCACCCTGATCGGCTGCCAGGTCGGCCTGGAAGTGGGCCACAGCCTGCTGATCGCCGCGGTCAGCGGGGTGATCACCGGAGTGTTCGGCGGCATCCTGCGCGACATCTTCTGCAACGACGTGCCGCTGATCTTCCGCCGCGAGCTGTACGCCAGCGTGTCCTTCGCCAGCGCCTGGTGCTACCTGATCTGCATCCAGCTGGAGCTGCCCAACGAGCAGGCCATGCTGATCACCCTGTTCGCCGGCTTCCTGTTCCGCCTGCTGGCGATCCGTTTCCACTGGGAAATGCCCAAGTTCGTCTACAAGGACGATCCCCAGCAGAACGGCTGAGCGCGCTCAGTCGGCCAGCTTCAGGTGGCTGGTGTCGGGCGCGGGCGCGGCGGGGTCCGGCTTGGCCTGGCCCATGTCGCTGCCCACCGGGGCCAGGCTGAACTGGCTGAGGTCGACCTGCGGCGCTCGCGGCTCGGCCCTGTCGTCCTGCAGGTCCGCGCCCACGGGGGCCAGGCCGAAGTCCGGTGCGTCCACCTCGGCGAAAGCCGCCATGTATTCGTCGCGCGGGGCCACCTTCAGGCGCCCCGGGGTGGCCGCGGCCGGTGCTGCTGCGGGCTCGGCCGGCGGCGGAGCCAGCTCGATCTCCTCCACCGCGGGGGCCATGTCCACCACCTCGACCTGCGCGCCGGCCCGTTCCAGAGCGCCGCGGTACTTGTCGGCAGCGGCCGCGTCGAGGTTATTCTTCAGCACCAGGCGGCGGCCGGAAAACAGCAGGGCGATGCGTTGCGCATCGGCCTGGAACAGCTTGGCCAGGTTGGCCTTCACCGCTTCCGGATCGGCGCCTGGAAGCGTCTGACCGGAAAAGACGATTTCGTAACGGCTCATCCATCACACTCCTGTGTTTGCCCGTCTGCCGAGGGCCGGCCCAGTATGGGACAACTTCTTTTAACGTAACAACAACTTGCGGCCAAGCAGCCGCTTGGTACACTGGGGCGTCTTGGGGGACTGACATGAATTATCAGGCGCAAACGATAAGAATTATCAGCCTAGTCTGGGTTTTCGCGCTTCTCTCCGGCTGCAGCTGGATGACCGGCAGCTTCGAAAGCCCCGACGTGAAGCTGATGAAAGTGGACGTGGTGAAGGCCCGCCTGCTCGAGCAACAATTCACACTGCACTTCCGTATCGACAATCCGAACGACTTCAGCCTGCCGGTGCGCGGCCTGGCCTACAAGGTCAAGCTCAACGACGTCGACCTGGCCGAAGGCGAGTCCAGCCTGTGGTTCACCGTGCCCGCCAACGGCCGGCAGAACTTCGAGGTGCCGGTGAACACCAACCTCTGGCGGCACATGAAGTACATCGTCAAGCTGCTGGAAACCCCCGACAAGCCGATCAAGTACCGCCTCGAAGGCGAGGTGAAGACCGGCCTGCTGTTCGGCCGCACCGTGCATATCGCGCGCAATGGCGAGATAATCCCCGGCGATTTCATCCCGGAGTGAGGCACCCATGAGCCAGGAACCCCATGTGCATGGTCCCGACTGCAACCACGACCATGATCATGACCATCACCACCACGTGCACGGCCCGCACTGCAACCACAGCCACGAGCCGGTGCGCAACCCGCTGAAGGACGTTGGCCGCAACGATCCCTGCCCCTGCGGCAGCGGCGCCAAGTTCAAGAAGTGCCACGGCGCCTGAGGCGCTGACCCCGCCTGGCGCGGGTGGGCTAGGCGAGAACGCCGTTTCTTCCGTGAGGGGGGAACGGCGTTTTCGTACCCGGCTGGAACAAAAGCCCCTGTAGGAGCGAGCTTGCTCGCGAACCTTGCCCTCTCGCTCCTCCCTTGACCTTGTCACTCCCGCGAACGCGGGCCCCAAAAAAGATGTCAGGTTTGGGTGTAGCGCGCCGCTCCGAGTGCGTTGATGTCTCTCGTTTCGCCCCCTCGGGCGAGTCCCTTTTGTCAAACGGTGGAAGGCCACCCCCGCAAAAAGGAACCAAAAAGGCTTGC
>NZ_JAZAQP010000051.1:0-47690 GCF_036231725.1 Pseudomonas sp. JH-2
GCGGCGGCGCGCATGGGGCCGACGGTATGCGAGCTGGAGGGGCCGATACCGATCTTGAACAGGTCGAACACACTGATGGCCATGCCGGGGCTCCTCGAATGGCGATGCCGCTGCTGCCGATTCTCGACTGCCTGCCCGGGCAAAAGATGTCCGTTCCCGACCCGAAAATGCACCTGGCTGCCACAGGGCCACTGCTGCACGCCGCGCCGCCCAGCGGCTAGAATGCCGCCACTGTCAAACCCGAGGACGCCATGAAACGCTCCCTGATCCTGCTCAGCGCCCTGATGCTCGGCGCGACCCTCCACGGCTGCGGCGGTGGCGACGACAAGGCCAAGGCCGAGAAGGCCGCGGCCGCCGCGGTGCCGGCCGACAGCTGCAGCGGCCACCCGCTGGAGAAGGCCCTGCCGCCGAGCAAGGAAATGTACGGCTACCCGTTCATCTCCCGCGAATGCGGCTACAACGACGCCAAGCTGGTCTACGGCACCGCCGACGGCAGCCGCCACCTGGAGATCAGCCTGATCGACACCGGCATGCCGGCCCCGGCCCAGGACGCCAACAGCGAGCAGGCCATCGCCTACCGCGGCGTGCAGGACAAGCTGCGCGACATGACCCATTCCAGCCTGACGCTGCTGAACAAGACCCGCGAGACCGCGATCAAGAATGGCACCGCCGACAAGTTCGGCGGCGAGGACTACCTGCCGGTGATCGACACCACCCGCATGGGCGACCCCCTGGGCATAGTCGCCCCGGCCAAGGGCGAGGCCGGCGAGTCCAGCCTCACCGGGCTGATCAAGGGCCGCTACGTGCTGACCCTGAGCACCCCGGACAAGCCCAACGGCGGCAGCACCCAGTCCATGCGCCAGCTGTTCGTGCCCATCGTCGAGCAGATGAAGCTGACGGCGCTGCCCTGATCGGCCGCCTGCGGCGTTATCCGCCGAATCGCGGACAGAGTCCGCTCCTACGGTTACAGGGAAGCACGTGCGTAGGAGCAACTGTCTTGCAGGCTGCGCCGCCTCTTTCCAACCCGTCGGGCACCGGCGTTCCGGCCGGCGGCGGATAACCGCGAACGGTTATTCGCCCTACGGTCGAGCACGGACGTAGGAGCGGACTTTGTCCGCGATTGGATTCCCCGGCCACGCCGGACGCCCCGGTGGCACGAACGGCCCCCGCTCCTACAAAAGCCACGATTTCGCTACGCTGCCTGTGGATGACTTTCCCCGAGGCAGCTTTCGATGTTCGACAATTCCCAGCAATTCGCCAGCGACAACTATTCCGGCATCTGCCCCGAAGCCTGGGCCGCCATGGCCGAGGCCAACCGCGGCCATGAGCGGGCCTACGGCGACGACCAGTGGACGGCGCGCGCCTCCGACCATTTCCGCGAGCTGTTCGAGACCGATTGCGAGGTATTCTTCGCCTTCAACGGCACCGCCGCCAACTCCCTGGCCCTGGCCGCCCTGTGCCAGAGCTACCACAGCGTGATCTGCGCCGAGACCGCCCACGTCGAGACCGACGAGTGCGGCGCCCCGGAGTTCTTCTCCAACGGCTCCAAGCTGCTGCTGGCGCGCACCGACGCGCAGGGCAAGCTGACCCCCGCGGCGATCCGCGAGATCGCGCTGAAGCGCCAGGACATCCACTACCCCAAGCCGCGCGTGGTGAGCATTACCCAGGCCACCGAGGTCGGCACCGTCTACCGCCCGGACGAGCTGGGCGCGCTCAGCGCCACCTGCCGCGAGCTGGGCCTGCACCTGCACATGGACGGCGCGCGCTTCTCCAACGCCTGCGCCTTCCTCGGCGCCTCGCCGGCGGAGCTGACCTGGAAGGCCGGCGTCGAGGTGCTGTGCTTCGGCGGCACCAAGAACGGCATGGCGGTGGGCGAGGCCATCCTGTTCTTCGACCGCGACCTGGCCGAGGGCTTCGACTACCGCTGCAAGCAGGCCGGCCAACTGGCCTCGAAGATGCGCTTCCTCGCCGCGCCCTGGGTCGGGGTGCTGCAGGACGAGGCCTGGCTGCACTACGCCAACCACGCCAACCAGTGCGCGCGCCTGCTGGCGCAGCGGGTGGCCGACGTGCCGGGCGTGCAGCTGATGTTCCCGGTGGAGGCCAACGGGGTATTCCTGCAGATGTCCGAGCCGGCCCTGGAAGCCCTGCGCCAGCGCGGCTGGCGCTTCTACACCTTCATCGGCGCCGGCGGCGCGCGCTTCATGTGTTCCTGGGACACCGAGATCGAGCGCGTCGAGGCCCTGGCGCGGGACATCCGCGAGGTGATGGGCGCCGCCGCCTGAGTTGTCCACCGAATCTGTCGAAAACCCTGTGCGCAGCCTGTGGCCGGGCTGTGCGCAGGTGGCTTGCGGCCGCGTGGCGCCTGGGCCGGGCCAGGGCGCTCGGGGTTTGCCCGGCGGGCCGGATTCTGCCCCCGGAATCTGTTGGCCGCGTTGTGGATAAAGTGTGCATGAATGCCTTGGCGCCAGGCCCGGCGAGGCTTGCGCGCGGCTGTACGTTTTTCGACCTGAATTTGCCCGTGTGCCTTGATTTTCAAGCACTTGCCATCGGCTTCCGGCCGCCGGCGAGTTGCCCACAAAGGCTGTGGAGCGAGGCGCGGGAAAGCTGTGGAAAAGCTGTCGGTGAATGGCTGCGCGAACGAAACGGCGGGGCCTGCCGGGCATTGCTGGTTTTTTCGCCAACGGCCCTGTCCGTGGGCGCTGCGGAAAAAACCGGCGGCTAATGGTCGCGGGCTGTCCACGGCTTCTGTTGAACGGCCTGTGGCAAAGCTGTGGATAAACTGCCGCTGGACAGGCTTTCCGGGGCTTGCGCAGCACTGCCCGAAAAATCGCCAGCGTTGCGCTGGAAGCCCTATGGCTCAGGGCTTTCCAGCGTCTTCGACGCGGCTGTGGAACTGTCCACACTGGCTGTGGAAGCGGCCTTCAGCAAGCTGTGGAAAAGCTGTGGTGAAACGGCTGTGGCAGGCATGCCCGCTGGGCTCGCGGCGCTTGGCTGTTTTTTGCCCAGGGCGCTCCGGGGCGCTGCCTATACTTCCCGTTACCCTGCCTGGGAGGTGCCCCATGTCGAACTACCCGGTCGAACAGATCCGCACGGTTGCCCTGGTCGGCCATGGCGACAGCGGCAAGACGCTGCTCGCCGAAGCCCTGCTGCAGCGCAGCGGCGCCATCCCCGCGATGGGCTCGCTGGAGCGCGGCGACACCCTGTGCGACGCCGACCCGCTGGAGCGCGACTACCACCACTCGCTGTCCGCCGCGCTGGCGCACTTCGAATACGAGGGTACGCACGTCCAGCTCATCGATACCCCCGGCCTGCCCGACTTCATCGGCCACGCGCTGCCGGCCCTGGCGGCGGTGGAGACCGCGCTGGTGGTGGTCAACGCGCAGAACGGCATCGAGCTGAATACCCACCGCATGATGGACTGGGCCGCCGAGCGCGGGCTGTGCCGGATGCTGGTGGTGAACAAGATCGACGCCGAACGCGTCGACCTGCCGACGCTGCTGGCCGACCTGCGCGAAGCCTTCGGCAAGGAGGTGCTGCCGCTGAACCTGCCGGCCGGCGGTGCGACTCGGGTGGCCGACTGCTTCTTCGCGCCCGCCGGCGAGGCGGACTTCTCCTCGGTGGAGGAGGCGCACCAGGCGCTGGTCGACCAGGTCGTGGAGGTCGACGAGGAGCTGATGGCGCGCTACCTGGAGCAGGGCTCGATCCAGCCGGAGGAACTCCACGAACCCTTCGAGCGGGCCCTGCGCGAAGGCCACCTGATCCCCCTGTGCTTCGTCTCGGCGCGCACCGGCGCCGGCGTCGACGAACTGCTGCAGGTGCTGGCGCGGCTGGCGCCCAACCCCGCCGAGGGCAACCCGCCGCTGTTCGAGCGCCTGGACGAGCAGGGCGGCGCCCGGCCCTTTCGCTCGCAGCCGGACCCCGAGGCCCACGTGCTGGCCCATGTGTTCAAGGTGGTGATCGACCCCTTCGTCGGCCGCCTGGCGGTGTTCCGCGTGCACCAGGGCACCGTGCGCCGCGATATGCAGCTGTTCGCCGGGGATGGCCGCAAGCCGTTCAAGGTCGGCCACCTGCTGCGCCTGCAGGGCAAGCGCCACGAGGAAGTGCCGCAGCTGGTCCCCGGTGACTTCGGCGCGCTGAGCAAGGTCGAGGAGCTGGAGTTCGACGTGGTCCTGCACGACTCCCACGACGAGGACCACATCCGCCTGGCGCCGCTGGACTTCCCCACGCCCATGCAGGGCCTGGCCATCGAGGCCGGCCGCCGCGGCGACGAGCAGCGCCTGGCCGAGGTGCTGCAGCGCCTGCTGGCCGAGGACCCGTGCGTGCGCCTGGACTACAACGCCTCGACCCAGGAAACCGTGCTGCGTGGCATGGGCGAGCTGCACCTGCGCTACCTGCTGGAACGCCTGACCGGCAGCTACAAGCTGGAAGTGAACACCCGCCCGCCCAGCGTGCCCTACCGCGAGACCGCCACGCGCCCGGCCGAGGGGCACTGCCGGCACAAGAAGCAGACCGGCGGCGCCGGCCAGTTCGGCGAGGTGTTCCTGCGAGTGGAGCCGCTGCCGCGGGGGACCGGCTTCGAGTTCGTCGACGCGATCAAGGGCGGGGTGATCCCGGGGCAGTTCATCCCCTCGGTGGAGAAGGGCGTGCGCACGGCGCTGGCCGCGGGCCCCCTGGCCGGCTTCCCGGTGGAAGACGTGAAGGTCACGGTGTTCGACGGCAAGAGCCACTCGGTGGACTCCAAGGACATCGCCTTCCAGGCCGCCGGGCGCAAGGCCATGTTCGACGCCCTGCGCAACGCCGGGGGCATGCTGCTGGAGCCGGTGGTGAACATCGCGGTGACGGCGCCGGAAGCCCGCCTGGGCGACATCACCGCCGACCTCACCGGGCGCCGCGGCCAGGTGCTGGGCACCGAGCCGCTGTCGGCCCGCGCCACCCTGGTGCGCGGCCAGGTGCCGCTGGCCGAACTGGAAGGCTACGCCAACCGGCTGAAGGCGATCACCGCCGGGCAGGGTTTCTTCACCCTCGAAGCCAGCCACTACAGCCCCGTGCCGCAGGACGTGCAGCAGCGCCTGGCCAGTGAGTACAAGGCGGTGCAGGAAGAAGACTGAAAAGACCGGTTTTTGTAGGAGCGGATTTATCCGCGATGCTCCTACGCCGCTCCACCCAACCCGTAGGGCGCATAACGCCTACGGCGTTATCCGCCAATCGACCCGGGCACCTCTGTTCCGGCCGGCGGCGGATAACCGCGAACGGTTATTCGCCCTACGCTCGAACGCAGGGCGCGCTCCCCGCAACAGCCGGCGCGGCCGCTCAGGCCCGGCGCCGCCCCCGCTGGTCGATCAGGTACTGCAGGCGGAACAGGTGGCGGTAGCCGGCCTCCCAGGCGCCGTGGCCGGACTTCACGTTGATGTGCCCGGCGTTCGGCAGGATCAGCGTCTCGGCGCCCCAGGCGCGGCCCAGCTGCAGGGCGCGCTGCGGGCTGCAGGCGGCGTCGTTGTCCGAGCCCACCAGCACGCTGGGGAAGGGCAGGGCGTCCAGGGCGATGGGGGCGAAGTTGCGCAGCGCCGCGTGGCAGGTCTCGCGCTCGACGTCGGCGGGCGCCACCAGCAGGGCGCCGGAGACCTGGGCCAGGGCCTTCGGCCCGGCGCGGCGGGCCCAGGAGGCGATGGTGACGCAGCCCAGGCTGTGGGCGATCAGCACCACGCGGCCGGGCTGGCGGCGGATTTCGCGGTCCAGTTCGGCGACCCAGTCGACATGCCGCGGCGCCACCCAGTCGCGCTGCTCCACCCGCGAGGCGTTGGGCAGCGCGCGCTGCCAGTGGCTCTGCCAGTGCTCGTCCTCCGAGCCGTGCCAGCCGGGCACCAGGACATAGCGGACGCGGTCGCTGCGCATGGGTTCATCCCCCTGAAAGTCGTCATGGGGAGGCAGTGTAGGTGGGGTTCGTCAATAAATTAAGGAATAAAAAATGCTTTGCTTATGCTGCATTTTCTTATTCCAGCACTTCTTGATTCGCGACAAGTACGCAGGGGCCCGGCAGGCGTTGAATCGAAGCTGGGCCCACTCTCTCCAGGCGAACCCCCATGGCCAAGAAATTCCCCCTGCATCCCGCCCACCCCGAACGCATCTGCTGGGGCTGCGACCGTTACTGCCCGGCCTCGGCCATGGGCTGCGGCAATGGCTCCAGCCGTACCCAGCACCCCATCGAGATCTTCGGCGAGGATTGGGCGGACGAGCCCGCCTGGGGTCTGGACGAGACGCCCGCGCAGCCGGTCGAGGTGCGCCAGCCGGCGCCCTGACTCAGCCGGGGGCCTTGGCGCAGCAGCGCGCCAGCAGGGCTTCCAGGTTCAGGTCGGGCATGGCGCAGGCGCGCAGCGCGCTGGCCGTCTGCTCGACGTATTCGCGGGTAGTGCCGAAATGCCCCTGGGCGCTGTCGAACACGCGCTGCACGATGCTGTCCGGCAGCGAGCCGGCGTAGCTGGGCAGGTGGCGTTCGAGGACGAAGCCCAGGGCGCGCACCCGGCGGCCATCCTCCAGGCGGCAGCTGAGCCACTCCGGGCGGTAGGAGGCGTAGGGCATCTCGCGCTGCCAGAGGGCGAACAGGTTGGCGTCCAGGCCGTCGTCCGGCAGGCGGTAGGCGAAGCCGCCGCAGGAGCCGCCGCGGTCCAGGCCCAGCACCAGGCCGGGCATCTCCGGGGTGCCGCGGTGGGTCAGCGACCACAGGTAGAGCCCGCGGTGGTAGCCGTGCACCCGCGCGCGGCTGGCCTCGGCCACCGGGAACTCCGGGCGCCAGATCAGCGAGCCGTAGGCGAACAGCCACACGGCGCCGCCGCCGTGCTCGGCCATGGTGATTTCCAGCGAGGCGCGCAACTGCTCCGCGCTGAGTCGTTCCGGCGCCCCCAGCGCCGGTGGATAGAAGGGGCCGTCCAGGTTCATAGACGTGCTCATGCGTAACCCCCAAGGTACCTCACGCTCTGAAAACTTAGCGGATGTGACCTTTTGACAGAAGGGGCGGCTGCGCAAGACACCTTTGCGCGGACGAACGGCGCTACCGCCGGTCCGGATGGCAGGGGGCGAAAAAGAGGGCCGCGCGGAGCGGCCCTATCACCAAGATCTTTGCTGGCGTGGGGTGCCAGTGGGTGTGAGGTACCCGACCAGCAGTAGAGCAGCCGCCCATGACAGGCGCATGACGGTCATTGCCCGGCCTGCCACTGGCCCTTGCTCTGGCTTTCGCAGAACGGCTGGAGGAAGCGCGCGTCGCTGGCCACGCCGTAGTAGTGGATGTCCTGGCGGTAGGGGCTGTTGGGCACCTGGGCGTTGGCGCAGACGCCGAAGGCGCCGGTCGGGCAGGTGTCGGCGTAGGCCACCTCGACCTGCTGGTCCTTCAGTTGCGGCTGGCAGAAACCCTCGTGGAACAGCTTCGCCGGGATGCTGCGGTTCTGCTGGCAGACCTTCACGTCGAGGTTCCTGCCGCGGCTGTGCACCACGCAGGCTTCGGCGTGGGCAAGGGCGGGCAGGGCGAAGCAGGACGACAGGAGCAGGGCCGGCAGACGCATGAAGGCGGGGTCCTTTGAGCGAAGGGGCGACTCTAGCGCTTTTCCCCGCCCTCGTCAGGCGGCAACATGGCGCCATGCTCGAACAGATTCCCACCCATGTGATCGGCGGCCCACTGGGCGCCGGCAAGACCAGCCTGATCCGCGACCTGCTGGCCCAGCGCCCGGCAGGCGAGCGCTGGGCGGTGCTGGTCAACGAATTCGGCCAGGTCGGCCTGGACGCCGCGCTGCTGGCCACCGATACCGACGGCGTGGCCATCGGCGAGGTGGCCGGCGGCTGCCTGTGCTGCGTCAACGGCGCGCCCTTCCAGGTCGGCCTTGCCCGCCTGCTGCGCAAGGCGCGGCCGCAGCGGCTGTTCATCGAACCCTCCGGCCTCGGCCACCCGCGCACCCTGCTGCGCCAACTGGGCGAGGCGCCCTGGCGCGGCGTGCTGGCGCCACAGCCCTTGTTGCTGGTGCTGGATGCCGCGGCGCTGGCCACAGGCGCTTCGCTGCCGGAGGCGCAACGGGACGCCCTGGCCGATGCCGCGCTGCTGGTGCTGAACAAGAGCGAAGGGTTGGACGACGTGGCCCGCGAACGGCTGCAAGCCAACCTGCCGGCGCTGCCGCAGGTCTGGACCGAACAGGGGCGCCTGCCCTTCGCGAGGCTGCCGTTCGTCGCCAATATCGGATCGGACGCGGCGGCGGAGCTGCCGCTGCCCACGGCCGAACTGCCCGTACTGCTCACCCGCGCCGCACCCCTGCGGCAGGTGCACAGCGAGGGCGGGCGCCAGGCCGTCGGCTGGCGCCTGCACGCCGACTGGCGCTTCCGCCGTGCGGCGGTGGAGGCCTGGCTGGCCGGCCTGGGCGGCCTGCTGCGGGCCAAGGCGGTGCTGCACTGCGAGGACGGCTGGCAGGCCTGCAACCGGCTGACGGGCGAGGAGCCCTGGCAGCCCAGCGCCTGGCGGCGGGACAATCGGCTGGAGCTGATCTTCGACGCCGAGCAGGATCTGCAGGCCCTGCAGCAGCAAATGTTGACCTGTGCCAGGTTGGCCGATGGCCAATAAGGTTGCCATCGGCGGGGCGAATGATAATAATTATCAGATTCTGGTCATTTCCCCACAGGCTTCTCCCATGGCGCCATCGCAATCGCGCTCGCCGGCGGGCTCTGCTCTCGTCGCGTCCGCCGCGGAACTTCCTTCGTCCTCCGACAGCGACGAAGGACTCTCGCTGCCTTGCGTCAGCGCCCAGCGTGGCAGTGAAGCCAACCTGCGACTGGTGGACTGCTCCGGCGCCCGCCGCGACGAGGAAGTGGCCGTCGCCGAGGAACTGCTGATTCCCTACGCCGCGCCCGTGGAAGGCGTGGAAGAGGCGGAGCAGCCGCCCCAGCCGGTGGGCTGGTGGAAGTCTTCCGGGCTGTCCCTGGTGCTGCACCTGGGGGTGGTCGCCGGCCTGGTCTGGGCCATGCCCAGCCCCGACGAGCTCAACCTCGGCCGTGGCGAAGTGCCGACCATGCAGGTCACCGTGGTGCAGTTGCCGCCCAAGCCCGAGCCGGTGAAGGAGCCGCCGGCCGCCGCGCCCGAGCCGCAGCCGCCGCAACCCACGCCGCCGGAGCCGGTGGTCGAGCCGCCCAAGCCGGAGCCGCCGAAACCTACGCCCAAGCCGGTGGAGAAGGCGGTGCCGAAGAAGGCGCCCAAGCCCAAGCCGAAACCCAAGCCCGAACCCGAGCCGGTGGAGCAGGCCCAGGCCCAGCCGACGCCGCCCGCCCCACCGCCGCCCCCGGCCGCACCGACCGTGGGCCAGAGCACCCCGGGCGCCCAGGCCGCCCCGACCGGCACCCAGGGCCCGGCCGGCCTGCCCACCGGCAGCCTCAACGACAGCGACATCAAGCCGCTGCGCATGGACTCGCCGAAGTACCCGCTGATGGCCCAGCGCCGCGGTATCGAAGGCCACGTGAAGGTGCTGTTCACCATCACCGCCGACGGCCGCATCGACGACATCCAGGTGCTGGATTCCTCGCCGCCGCGGATGTTCGACAGCGCCGTGCGCCAGGCCATGGACACCTGGCGCTTCGAGCCCCGCGTCAGCGGCGGCCGCATCGTCGCGCGGCAGGCGACCAAGGTCTTCTACTTCAAGCTGGAGGGGCGCCGCTGAGGCGCTTCCCGGTTGATGAAAAACGCGCTTGAAGGCGCGTTTTTCGTTTGGGGTGGCTGTTGTGGGAGCGGGCTTGCTGGCGAATGGTGCTCACCTGCAGCTTCGGTGTATCGGTCCGGCTTCTTTCCCTCTCCCCAACCCTCTCCCTGAAGGGAGAGGGGGCTTGTCCGTGCCGAGATAAGGCAAGGTTTCAAATGAATGCCTTCGGTGTTGCCGGCTGACTCCAGAGCATCCAGGCACACCGAACGGTCCCCTCTCCCTTCAGGGAGAGGGTTAGGGAGAGGGGCCGAAGTCAAACCAACGCACCGAAGCTGCAGGTGAGCACCATTCGCCAGCACGGGACCTCAGGGCAACTCGAACCCGCCCGCCGCCTTGTGCAGCGCCCGCAGGTGCGCGCCGAGCTGCTTGAGGTTGGCCTCCAGGGCCTGCAGTTCCTCGCGGCGCTCCGGCTCCAGCAGCGCGCGGACCTCCTGGTCGAGGTTGTCGCTGAGCTGGCGCAGGCGCGCCTGGCGGGCCTGGGTCTGCTGCTCCAGGCGCGTCGACTCGCCCGGCTGCGGCAGGCCGTAGCCGCTGTCCAGCAGCTCCGCCGGCTGGCTGAGGAAGCCGCTGTCGTCGAGGATCTGCTGCAGCGTCTTGCCCGCCGCCACCAGCTTGGGGTCGGCGCGGGCGTCGTCGCGGTGGCCCAGGTACAGGCGCTTCAACTCGTCCTGGGCCAGCTGCAGCTGGCGCCGCAGCGAGGCCTGCTCCAATAGCAGCATGGCGGCGCTGGCGCGCAGGTCGGCCTTGTCGAACCAGGCGCGGCGTTCGCTGGCGGGCAGGGCCAGCCAGTCCTCGACCTTGGCCTGGGGAATGTCCAGGCGCTGGCGCAGCACCTCGAACATCGCCTGGTAGCGGTCGCGGAAGGAGTCGAAGCGGTAGCCCAGGCGCAGCGCGCGCTTGGGCTCGTCGAGCACGCTGGCGTCGGCCAGGCCGCGGTTCTCCATGATCTCCACCACGCCGTAGGGGGTGATGCTGTCGAGGTCCTGCAGGCGTGCGTCGGGGATGCCGCTGCGCAGCAGCTTGAGGGTCTCCACCGCGCAGTTGTTGGAGATGAAGTAGTAGTTGCCGTCGTAGCCCCAGTGCACCTGCATGGCGCGCTCCACCAGCTCGTCGATCTGCTGGCGGCTGAGCCTGAGCGGGATCGAGGCCAGGCTACGCAGCTCGATCTTGGTGTATTCCTCGATCACCTGGGACAGCGGCAGCACGAACAGCCGCGACGGGTAGGAGCCGGTCAGGCCGTCCCAGCTGGACAGCTGCAGGTCGCCGACGAAGGCGCGGTAGGACAGCACCAGGTGCTGGTCCAGGTCCAGACGGCAGTCCGGCCCGCGCGGCCGGCCCGGGGCGCAGACCACCAGGCGCAGCATGGCGTGGCCCCAGCGGCTGACCCACTGGTCGTTGGCCTCGGCCAGCAGGTAGTCGACCTCGTAGACCCGCTCCGGGTCCAGCCTGCCCAGCGGCTGGCGGCCGAAGTCGCGGCCGGCGTTGAGGTAGGCGAAGGATGGCTCGCAGGCCTGGCGTTGCGGGCGCTCGCCGAAGCGCTCGGCGTAGTAGCGGTACAGGGCCGGGCGGCGGCAGGCGTAGCTGGGGTCGAGGACGAAGTACTCCATGTTCACCGCGACGAACTCGCGCGGATTGCTCAGCTCGTAGCGGTCCGGGCTGCGCAGGACGAAGCGGTTGTCGTGCTCGCGCTGGCCGCGCTTGCCGGCCAGTTGTGGCCAGCCGGCGAGGTCGAGCAGGCGCGGGTCGTCGGAGAGGGTGAAGCGGCGGTTGGCCTGGCCGCGGCACTCGGCGCCCTCGCCGATGCGCCCGATGCTGTCCTGCTGGCGCGTGCAACGCTGGATCAGCCGGGCCTCGGCGGGCAGCCAGAGGCGCCCGCGGTCGTACAGGTGGGTCAGCTCGTGGACCACCGTGGCCTGCAGCTCGCGGCGCAGGGTGCCATGGCTGCGGCCGGTCCTGAGGGTGGCGGCGCTGCCGTCGGCGAGGGCGGCGAGGTACTTGCGGTTCAGCGCGATGGCTCCGGGGCGCAGGGCCTGGCCCATGCCGTTGCCCGGCAGGTCGTCGCGCCACTCCACGTCGACGCGGCGGTCCAGGGCCTGGACGAAGGCCGGCGGCAGCGCCTGGCGGACGTCATCCAGCAGCTGCTGGCTGGCCTGGCGCTGTGCCGGGGCGAGGCCGTCGGGCTGCAGCGCCAGGCGCAGGTCGGCCTGGGCGCTGGCGGCGGCGAGCAGGCTCAGTGCCGCCAGCCAGCGGCGGCCGCGGGGGATCACAGAGCGAGAATGGCTTCGGCCAGCTGCTGGTCGGAGGCATCGCGCGCTTCCGGGAGCTGCTCGCGCACCACCTTCAGTGCCGCTTCCAGCTGCGCACCGCGGATGGCGCCCTGGCTTGCGACGAAGCTGGCGGCGTCGTCACGGGCTTCGCGGACGATCTTCATGTCGCGGATCGAGGTGGTGGTGTCGGAGGTGAAGTCCAGGCTGCGGCCGGTGGCGTTGGTGCTGATGTTGAACAGGCGGACGACCGAGTGGGCCTGGACGCTGGAGGCGCAGGCGGCCAGCAGCAGGCCGAGGATCAGGGGGCTCTTGGGGATCGAGCTGAGGCGCATGGGTGTCTCCGAAACGGCAGCGAGGGCTGCTCACGGTTTATTGGGCAAGAATGGCTTCGGCCAGTTCCCGATCGTTCGCCGCGAGCTCCGGATGCTGTTTGCGCAGCCAGCGCAACGCCTGTTCCAGGCGCGCTCCGCGCACCTGGCCGTCGGTGGCGATGTAGCTGGCGGCATCATCGCGGGCGGCACCGAGCAGTTTGTTCTCGAAAGGCGTACTGGTGACTTTGCTGGTCACGTAGCTGCTGCCGGCGACGAACATGGTGGTCTGTTCGAAGGCCAGCACGGGGGTGGCCAGGCAGAGGCCGGTGAGCAGGAATGGCAGGCTGCGCATGGGCTGAGGCGATCGGAAAAGCACAGCCGACAAGGCTAACGGAATGCGCCGGCAAGAGCCAGCCTCGCAGGCCCGGCGGGCCCTCTGAAAAGGCGCCTCCGGGCCAGGTGGGGCGGGGAATCAGATGACCAGGATCGCCTGGGCCAGTTGCAGGTCGTTGGCGGCCAGGCTCGGCAGCTTGCCGCGGATGTGCCGCAGCGCCGCTTCCAGGTGCGCGCCCCGCACCTGCCCCTGGGTGGCGACGAAGGTGGCGGCGTCGTCGCGGGCGTCCAGGACGATCTTGTCGTCGCGGAAGGAGTTGGTGATGTCGGTGGTACCGTCGGAGGTGGCCTTGGTGGCGCCGACCAGCGCATCGGTGGTGACGATGAAGCTGGAGGCGAAGGCGCCGCTGGCGCAGGTGAGCAGGGCGGCGGCGGTGAGCAGGCGCAGACGATTCATGGATGGACACTCCCAGTCGAGATGAAACCGCGCGGCCAACGCTGCCGCGCGTTACCGATGCAGACTAGCGGAGCCAGCCCGCGGCGACCAGCCGGTCAGCGCCAGAAAGGTTTCGAAAGTTCCCGCTCGCGCTGGCAGCGGTCGATGCCGGCGTCGGCCAGCTCGCGTTCGCCGAGCAGGGCCAGTTGCTGGCGGGTGTGGGTGTTGCGGCGCCACTGGCAAAGGAGGGCGAACAGGCGCGGAACCATTGCCCTGATGTTTTGAACTGTACTGCTGTCCGTGCTGTTGCCTTCGAGAACCCGTTCCATGCTGGCGGCCTCCGCGGTTGTGCTGGGCGATTCAGCTTCGCACCGGGCGCCCGGGGGAGGCAGAGGCAGGCAGGAGAAATTCCGGGAGAACAGTGCTGCGGCAGGAGGCAACTGTACGGCTGTGGTCGGGCCTGGCTGTACGGCTTGGCCGCACCCTGTCGGGGCGCCTTTCGTGGAGGCCGAAAACAGTACGGGCCGCTTCCTGGAGGGGAGCGGCCCGTTACGGTGTGACCGATACAGTCCGTGAAAGCTATTGTGGGCCGTAACAGTTTGAAGCTGTATCGCTTACTTCCAGAACGGCTTGTTCAGCTCGGCGTAGCGCTGGGCTTCGCTGATGCCGGCGTCGGCCAGCAGGCGCGAGTCGAGGCGGGCCAGTTGGCGGCGGCTCTCGATGCGGCGCTGCCACAGGCGGACGGTGCCGACCAGGCTGCGGTGGGCGGTGGAGGAAGAACGGATGCTGCTGACGTTGGCGGAACCGAGGGTACGTTCCATGATTTTCGTCCTTCCCGCTTTTGGCGGGTAGTGGGGTTGCGGAAGTTGTTGAGGAGTATCTTCTGACTTTTTGGTCAGCCGCGATAGGTACAGTTGCTTTGAATTAAATAGCGTCAGCGAATTGTTTCAGCGAACTGTAATGGCGTTTTTGGTGCGAACTGTACCGCTGCGCTCCGTTGTGGTGCACAGGTGGTGGGGAATGCGGGGTTTTCAGAGGGTCTGCCGGGGTTGGCAGTAGGAGAAGTGGAACAGTCGCTGTGGGATAAAAAACTGTTCGAGAGTGTTTTTACGTGGTTTTTTTCCGACTGTCCAGCCTGGCGGGCCATTCTTTGTGGAATGGCCCGCTGGCGTGCCGGATCAGCTGGCGGCGAGCATGTGGCCGCGTTCTTCCAGGTTGATATGCCAGTTCATGGCTTCGCGCAGGATGTGCGGGGTGTGCCCGCCGCGCTGGCAGGCGGCCTCGAAGTAGGCGGCCAGGGCGTCGCGGTAGGAGGGGTGCACGCAGTTCTCGATGACCACCCGGGCGCGCTCGCGCGGCGCCAGGCCGCGCAGGTCGGCCAGGCCCTGCTCGGTGACCAGGATGTCGACGTCGTGCTCGGTATGGTCGACGTGGCTGACCATGGGCACCACGCTGGAGATGTTGCCGCCCTTGGCGATGGACTTGGTGACGAAGATCGCCAGGTGGGCGTTGCGGGCGAAGTCGCCCGAGCCGCCGATGCCGTTCATCATCCTGGTGCCGCCGACGTGGGTGGAGTTGACGTTGCCGTAGATGTCGAACTCCAGCGCGGTGTTGATGCCGATGATCCCCAGGCGACGCACCACCTCGGGGTGGTTGGAGATTTCCTGCGGGCGCAGCACCAGCTTGTCCTTGTAGCGCTCCAGGTTGCCGAAGACGTCGGCGTTGCGGCGGCTCGACAGGGTGATGGAACTGCCCGAGGCGAAGCGCAGCTTGCCCGAGTCCATCAGGTCGAAGGTGGAGTCCTGCAGCACTTCGGAGTACATGGTCAGGTCTTCGAAGGGCGATTCCATCAGGCCGCACATCACCGCGTTGGCGATGCTGCCGATGCCCGCCTGCAGCGGCGCGAGGTTCTTCGCCAGGCGGCCGGCATCCACTTCGCGCTTGAAGAAGTCGATCAGGTGGTTGGCGATGGCCTGGGTCTCGCTGTCCGGCGGCAGCACGGTGGAGGGCGAGTCCGGCTGGTTGTTGATGACGA
This sequence comes from Pseudomonas sp. JH-2, assembly GCF_036231725.1. Classification (NCBI taxonomy): domain Bacteria; kingdom Pseudomonadati; phylum Pseudomonadota; class Gammaproteobacteria; order Pseudomonadales; family Pseudomonadaceae; genus Pseudomonas; species Pseudomonas sp. JH-2. The sequence continues at coordinate 15,105 of NZ_JAZAQP010000051.1, forward strand.
TGGCGACGATCTTTTCCGGCGGGATCGGGATGGCGGTGCTGCCGATGCGATCGTCGACCTTGGTCAGCGGGATCGGCGTGCGGGTCGGCCGGTAGGTCGGGATGTAGATGTCGTGCAGGCCTTCCAGGTTGGTGTTGTGCGCCAGGTTGATCTCGACTATCACCTGCTTGGCGAAGATCGCGAAGCTGGCCGAGTTGCCCACGGAGGTGGTCGGTACGATGTGGCCTTCCTCGGTGATGGCCACGGCTTCGATGACCGCGATGTCCGGCAGCTTGAGCTGGTGGTTGCGCAGCTGTTCGACGGTTTCCGACAGGTGCTGGTCGATGAACATCACCGAGCCGTCGTTGATCGCCTTGCGCAGGGTGCTGTCGACCTGGAAGGGCATGCGCCGGGCCAGCACGCCGGCCTCGGTCAGGTGCTTGTCGAGGTCGTTGCCCAGGCTCGCGCCGGTCATCAGGCTGATCTTCAGCGGCTGCTGCTTGGCGCGCTGCGCCAGGGCTTCCGGCACGGCCTTGGCTTCGCCGGCGCGGGTGAAGCCGCTCATGCCGACGGTCATGCCGTCCTGGATCAGGGCTGCGGCCTGGTCAGCAGTCATCACCTTCTCGAGCAGGGAAGGCAGGCGCACGCGATCACGGTACATGGAAAAACCTCAGGCTTTATGGGGAGTGCAAGGCGGCCAGTCTAGGGATTCGGCGATTTTTCGCCCTTATACCAAGGTCGAAAAATCGCCCCGCCACTGCCTTCCTTACTACCAAAGTCCAGAGGGTTTTCCTTTGCGGCAAAGCAAGACACCGGCGCGCGGCCGGTGTCTTGCGGATCGACGGCTGTCGTTATTCGACGGCCTTGACCATGTCTTCGATGACCTTCTTGGCGTCGCCGAAGACCATCATGGTCTTGTCCAGGTAGAACAGTTCGTTGTCCAGGCCGGCGTAGCCGCTGGCCATCGAGCGCTTGTTGACGATCACGGTCTTGGCCTTGTAGGCCTCGAGGATCGGCATGCCGGCGATCGGCGACTTCGGATCGTTCTTCGCCGCCGGGTTGACCACGTCGTTGGCGCCCAGCACCAGCACCACGTCGGTCTGGCCGAACTCGGAGTTGATGTCCTCCATCTCGAACACCTGCTCGTAGGGCACTTCGGCCTCGGCCAGCAGCACGTTCATGTGGCCCGGCATACGGCCGGCGACCGGGTGGATGGCGAACTTCACGGTGACGCCGCGGTGGGTCAGCTTCTCTGCCAGTTCCATCAGCGCATGCTGGGCGCGGGCCACCGCCAGGCCGTAGCCGGGGACGATGATCACGCTGTCGGCGTTGGTCAGCAGGAAGGAGGCGTCGTCGGCCGAGCCGGATTTCACCGGGCGGGCTTCCTTCGCACCGGCGGGGCCGGCGTCGTCGGTGCTGGCGCCGAAGCCGCCGAGGATGACGTTGAAGAACGAGCGGTTCATCGCCTTGCACATGATGTACGAGAGGATCGCGCCCGAGGAGCCCACCAGGGAGCCGGCGATGATCAGCATCGAGTTGTTCAGCGAGAAGCCGATGCCCGCCGCGGCCCAGCCGGAGTAGGAGTTGAGCATCGACACCACCACCGGCATGTCGGCGCCGCCGATGGGGATGATGATCAGCACGCCGAGGATGAAGGCCAGGGCCAGCATCAGGGCGAAGGCGGCGAGGTTGCCGGTGAACATGAACACCAGGCCCAGGCCGAGGGTGGCCAGGCCCAGCACCAGGTTCAGCAGGTGCTGGCCGGCGAACTGTACCGGTGCGCCCTGGAACAGGCGGAACTTGTACTTGCCGGACAGCTTGCCGAAGGCGATCACCGAACCGGAGAAGGTGATGGCGCCGATGGCCGCGCCGAGGAACAGTTCCAGGCGGTTGCCGGTGGGGATGGTGTCGCCCAGGTGCTGGACGATGCCCAGCGACTGCGGCTCGACCACGGCGGCGATGGCGATGAACACCGCGGCCAGGCCGATCATGCTGTGCATGAAGGCGACCAGCTCGGGCATCTTGGTCATCTCGACGCGCTTGGCCATGATCGAACCGGCGCTGCCGCCGATCAGCAGGCCGACCAGGATGTAGCCGATGCCGGCGGCGGCGTTGTCGCCCTCGGCCAGTTGCGCGCCGAGCTTGAACACCAGGCCCACGGTGGTGAGCACGGCGATGGCCATGCCGACCATGCCGAACAGGTTGCCGCGCCGCGAGCTGGTCGGGTGCGACAGGCCCTTCAGGGCTTGGATGAAGCAGACCGAGGCGATCAGGTAAAGGAGAGTGACGAGGTTCATGCTCATGGTCAGTGCTTCTCCGCCGGCGCTTTCGGCGCTTTCTTCTTGAACATTTCCAGCATGCGGCGGGTGACCAGGAAGCCACCGAACACGTTGACCGCGGCCAGGGCCACGGCCAGGGTGCCCATGATCTTGCCCAGCGGGGTGACTGTCAGGGCGGCGGCCAGCATGGCGCCGACGATGACGATCGCCGAGATGGCGTTGGTCACCGCCATCAGCGGGGTGTGCAGGGCGGGGGTGACGTTCCATACCACGTGGTAGCCGACGTACACGGCCAGCACGAAGATGATCAGGTTGTAGATCCCGTGGGAGATCAGCATTTCTTCCATCGTCTTTCACCGGTCTCTAGGCCGGGCTGAAGCCCGGCGGGTTCTTCTTTATTAAGGAGGGCTCAGCCGTTCTTGCGCACGGCCTGGCCGTCGCGGCACATCAGGCAGGCGGCGACGATGTCGTCTTCCAGGTTGACCTTGAAGCCTTCGGCGGACAGGGTCAGCTTGAGGAAGTCGAGCAGGTTGCGCGCGTACAGGGCCGAGGCGTCCGCCGGGACCATGGCGGCCAGGTTGGTGTGGCCGACCAGGGTCACGCCGTGCTTGACCACTACCTGCCCGGCTTCGGTCAGCGGGCAGTTGCCGCCCTGGGCCGCGGCCAGGTCGATGACCACCGAGCCGGGCTTCATTTCCTGCACCGTGGCTTCGTGGAGCAGGGTCGGCGCCTTGCGGCCCGGGATCAGCGCGGTGGTGATGACGATGTCGGCCTGCTTGGCGCGCTCGTGCACCGCCTTGGCCTGGCGCTCCATCCACGAGGCCGGCATCGGGCGGGCGTAGCCGCCGACGCCTTCGGCGCACTCGCGCTCCTCGTCGGTCTCGTAGGGCACGTCGACGAACTTGGCGCCGAGCGACTCGATCTGCTCCTTCACCGCCGGGCGCACGTCCGAGGCCTCGATCACCGCGCCCAGGCGCTTGGCCGTGGCGATGGCCTGCAGGCCGGCGACGCCGGCGCCGAGGATCAGCACGCGGGCGGCCTTCACGGTGCCGGCGGCGGTCATCAGCATGGGCATGAAGCGCGGGTAGTGGTTGGCCGCCAGCATCACCGCCTTGTAGCCGGCGATGTTGGCCTGGGACGACAGCACGTCGAGGCTCTGCGCCCGCGAGGTGCGCGGCGCCGCTTCCAGGGCGAAGGCGGTGATGCCGCGTTCGGCCATGCGCGCGATGTTGTCGTTGTCGAAGGGGTTGAGCATGCCGATCAGCACGGCGCCCGGCTTCATCTGCGCCAGTTCCTCGGCGCTGGGCGCGACCACCTTGAGCACCAGCTCGGCGCCCAGGGCTTCGGCGGCGGAGCCGATCTTCGCCCCGGCGGCCTCGTAGGCGCTGTCCGGCTGGCTGGCGTTGACGCCGGCGCCACTCTGAACGATCACCTGGTGGCCTTGGCCAACCAGTTTCTTGACGGTTTCAGCGGTGGCGGCGACCCGTGTTTCACCGGCATGGGTCTCGAGAGGGACACCGATCTGCACTCACAAATCTCCTGCGTGATCCTTGAGTAGTCCGGCGCCGGAAGGCGGCCGGGTTGTCGAACTGGCAACGCATGCCGCGATAAGGGCGGGTCCAGAACCCGCTGGGCGGCGGCATTGTGCAATCGAGCCACTGGGTCGGCAAGAAGTTCTGAAGTAGTACTAAAAAAGAACTACAAGTCACGTTCGGACCCGCAGTTCCCCCGTTCCGGCAAGGGGCGCTACCGCCCTGGCTTTTAGCCTAATTGCCTATTGTGACCGGGGGAGAATGCTATCCCTGGCGTGAATGTCCGCTCATCAGAACCCCCGGCAACCCGGTGAGAGGCCCGTCAATCCTGCCTCAGGCGCATCTATAGGTGTTAATTAATGTTTTTAATCTGAAATATGAGTGATCCCTGATGCCTGGAATTCCGTAGCAGATTTTTTACATTGACTACAGAGTCAGGAAATTCTCAACAAGCGCCTCACGGCGCATGTTTCCTGGCTTTCGGGCAGGCGACGGGGCCGGCCTGGAAAAACGGCCTGGTCCAAGGCTATGCAGGCGGGTGATGAAAAAAAAGAACGGCCACCCGAGGGTGGCCGTTGCCTGGCTGCGACAAAGCAGCGCGGTGAATGGGCCGGCTGCGTGCCGGCGAATGGCTCAGCCCTGGTCGGCGAGCACCTTGGGCAGCTGTTCGGCGAGCTTGGCGTTGTTCAGCGGGGCGCGGATGAAGCCGTGCTGGGTGCCGTCCGGGCCGATGACCACCAGGTTGCCGCTGTGGTCGACGGTGTAGTTGGGCTTGCTGGTGTCGGCCGGGATGTAGGGGATGCTCATGGCGTTGGCCAGCTTCTGGATGGCCTCGTCGCTGCCCACCAGGCCCTGGAAGCCGGCGTTGAAGAAGCCCAGGTATTCCTTCAGGCGCGCCGGGGTGTCGCGGTGCGGGTCGACGCTGACGAACACCACCTGCAGCTTCTCGCGCACCTCGGGGGCCAGCTTGCCCTGCAGCTCGCGCAGTTGCGCCAGGGTGGTGGGGCAGACGTCCGGGCAGAAGGTGTAGCCGAAGAACAGCAGGCTCCAGCGGCCCTTGAGGCTGGCGGTGTCGAACGGCTTGCCGTCCTGGTCCTGGAAGGTCAGGGCCGGCACCTCGCGGCTCTGCGGCAGCAGCACGATGCCGGCTTCGAGCAGGGCGGCGGGGTCGAGGCGGTGTTTCTCGGTGAGCACCTTCTGCACGGTGAGGCCGAGGATGACGGCGACTATGGCTACCAGGATGAGGACGGTCTTGTTGACTCGGGACATGGGGTTCTCGTGGTCGGGAGCGGTCGAGGGGCGTTCATGGACGTAGGGCGTATAACCGTTCGCGGTTATACGCCGCTACACCCAAGCCTGCAGCCAACTCCCAGGTCAACCTCGGAGCCGTCTGGGGCCAAGGCCAAACGGCGGATAACGCGGAGCGTTATTCGCCCTACGACTCCTGTTACAGCGCGATGTGGATGGGCAGGTAATGGTCCACCAGCAGGGCGATGAACAGCAGGAACAGGTAGGCGATAGAGTACTTGAAGGTGCCGATGGCCGCATGGGGCCTGCTGTCGCTGTACAGCGCCCAGGCCCAGTCGAGGAAGCGCGCGCCCAGGGCCAGCGCGGCCAGCAGGTAGACCAGCCCGCTCATGTGGATGGCGAAGGGCATCAGGCTGACGGCGAACAGCACCAGGCTGTAGAGCAGGATGTGCAGCTTGGTGTAGCGCTCGCCGTGGGTCACCGGCAGCATCGGGATCTCGGCCTTGGCGTACTCGTCCTTGCGGTGCAGGCACAGGGCCCAGAAGTGCGGCGGCGTCCAGGCGAAGATGATCAGCACCAGCAGCAGCGGCTCGGCCGACAGGTGCCCGGTCACCGCCACCCAGCCGAGCATCGGCGGGGCGGCGCCGGCCAGGCCGCCGATCACGATGTTTTGCGGCGTGGCGCGCTTGAGGAAGCCGGTGTACAGCGCCGCGTAGCCCAGCAGCGAGGCGAGGGTCAGCCAGGCGGTGAGGGCGTTGGTGAAGGTCAGCAGCAGGCTCATCCCGGCCAGCGCCAGGAGCAGGGCGAAGCCCAGGGCCACGCTGGGCGACAACCGCCCTTCCACCAGCGGGCGGCGATGGGTGCGGGCCATGATCGAGTCGATGCGCCGGTCCACCACGTGGTTCACCGCCGCCGCCGCGCCGGCGCACAGGCCGATGCCCAGGTTGCCGAACAGCAGCACCGTCCAGGGTACGCCGCTGCGGGTGGCGAGCAGCATGCCGATCAGCGAGGTGATCAGCATCAGCAGGACCACCTTGGGTTTGGTCAGCTCCAGGTAATCGCGCCAGCCGGGTTGGCTGCGGGTGCCGCTCAGTACGCTGGCCATGTTCGGTTCTCCGTTGGTCGAAGTGGGTTCAGCCCTGCGAGGGATAGGCCACCGGCCGTTCCAGCGCCGGCAGGGCGCGGGCCCGGCCGGCTTTGGCGACGCTGGCCGCGGTGACCGGCGAGCGCAGCCGGTAGTTGACCAGCACCAGGCTCAGCAGCAGGCAGGCGCCGCCGCCGTTGTGCGCCACCGCCACCGGCAGCGGCAGGTGCAGCAGCACGTTGCTGATGCCCAGGCCGACCTGCAGCGACAACGCCAGCAGCATCAGCGCGGTGGGGTAGATCAGGCCGACGCGCTGCATGCGCCAGGCCAGCACCAGCAGCACCGCCACCACGCAGAAGGCGCCCATGCGGTGGGTCATGTGGATGGCCGTGCGGGCGTCGCTGTCGAGCTGCCCGCCCAGGTAGTTGGGGCCGATGTGCTGGGTCAGGTGGAAGCCGTTGGCGAAGTCCATCTGCGGCCACCACTGGCCGTGGCACATGGGCAGGTCGATGCAGGCCACCGCCGCGTAGTTGCTGCTCACCCAGCCGCCCAGGGCGATCTGCAGCGCCACCAGGGCCAGGGCGAAGGCCGCCAGGCGGCGTGGTGCGCCGGCGCGCTGCAGCGGTTGCACGGCGCCGGACAGGCGCAGGGCGAGGAGGAACAGCAGCGACAGGGTGGTGAAGCCGCCGAGCAGGTGCGCGGTGACCACCTGCGGCCACAGCTTGAGGGTCACCGTCCACATGCCGAAGGCGGCCTGGGCGATCACCACGCCCAGCAGCAGCAACGGCAGGCGCAGCGGCTGGCCGTCGCGGCCGCGGCGCAGCAGCGCGTGCACGGCCAGGCCGGCGATGAGCAGGCCGAGGGTGCCGGCGAAGTAGCGGTGGATCATCTCGTTCCAGCCCTTCTGCGCCTCCACCGGGGCCTCGGGGAAGTGCTGCTCGGCATGGGCCAGCTGCGCCTCGCTGCTGGGCACGTGGATGAAGCCGTAGCAGCCGGGCCAGTCCGGACAGCCCAGGCCCGCGTGGGTGAGCCGGGTGTAGGCGCCGAGCAGCACCACCACCAGCGCCAGGGCGGTGGCGAAGGCGGCGACGTGGAAGCCGGGTTTACGCGGTGTGTTCGTCATGCACAGCCCCCGTTCTTGTCGTTGTCGTGGCCTGCGCTCAGCCGATGTGGGAGAGCTTCAGCAGCAGTTGCAGGTCGCCGAGGATCTGCTTGCCGTTGGCGCCGGCGGCGTAGCGCAGCACCAGGTTGCCGTGGGGGTCGACTATCCACAGCTGCGGCGCCTGCTCGCCGGCGGCGGGCTGCATGGCGTAGCGCTTCAGGCGCGGGTAGTCCTTGTCCAGCTGCGCCTGGAACTCCGCCGGCAGCGCCTGGGCGGCGGCCAGGGCGTGCTCGGCGCGGTTGGCGTCGCGGTTCAGGCCGATGTTGATCTGCCGCGCCAGGTACACCAGCTGCTGGCAGTCGGCGGCGCAGGCGGCGGGGGCGGTGACCAGCAGTTGCCAGCGGTCGCTGGCGGCGTCGGCCTGCACGCCCAGGTCGGCGGGCGTGCTGCCGTTGGCGATCAGCTCGCCGTGGTAGCTGCGGCTTTCCGGCACCCAGAAGCGGAACTTGTACATGCCGGTGGCCAGCAGCATGGGGCCGAATACCACGGCGAGGATCAGCAGCAACTGCATGCGCCCGCGGTTGCGGCGGCGCAGCTGGGTTTCATCGAGGGTCAGGCTGGTCATGGGCGGGCTTCTCCCGTGCGCGGCGGATGCCGAGGTAGAGGTAGAGGGCGGACAGGGCGGTGGCCATGGCGAACCACTGCACGGCGTATCCGGTGTGGCGTTCGGGGGCCATGGCGACCACCGGCCAGTTGGTCTCGAAGGCGGCGTCGCCCGGTTCCAGGCGTAGTTCCAGGGGCAGGCCGTTGCGGTCCAGGGCCTGCCAGGTGGCGTCCGGGTCGACGCGGGTGACCAGCTGCGGCCAGGCCTGCTGCCGGGCATCGGCCAGCTGCAGGCCGCCGGGTGGCGGGACGTAGGCCCAGGCATCGAGCAGCAGCTCGCCGCCGGGCGTATCGACGGCCGGCGCCACGCGGCGGTTGGGCCAGGGCAGCCAGCCGCGGTTGACCAGCACCCACAGGCCGCTGGCCTTGTCGTGGAAGGGCTGCAGCACCTCGACGCCGGCGGCGCCGTCGCGGGTGCGGTTGTCCAGCAGCAGGGTGTGCTCGGCGTCCAGGCGGCCTTGCAGGCGCACCCGCACGTAGGCCGGCTCGGCCAGGGCCTCGAGCTGCGTGACGGGAATCGGCGCGGCCTCGCGGCGCGCTTCGGCGGCGGCCAGCAGCACGCGCTTCTCGGCGGCGCGGGAAAGCTGCCAGCAGCCCAGGGCCACCAGCAGCGGGAGTAGCGCCAGGACCACCAGGGTCGGCGCCAGGCCCGGCCGGAAGACCGCCGCCACGCCATGGCGCGGGCGGGAGTCGATGGCGTGCTGGCTATACTGCAAGTTACCCCCTCAGCAATCGGAGCCACGTCATGCTCAAGGCCGCGATCGTCGTTCTGCTGCTGGCCACCGTGGCCAGCCTGTTCAGCGGACTGTTCTTCCTGGTCAAGGACGAGGGCCACGGTTCCCGCGTGGTCAACGCCCTCACCGTGCGCGTCATCCTCGCCGCGCTCACCCTGGCCCTGGTCGCCTGGGGCTTCTACTCCGGGCAACTGGTCACTTCCGCCACCTTCTGAGCTTTTCGTAGGAGCGAGCTTGCTCGCGAACGACTCCGCAGCGGGGCTGGTTCGCGAGCAAGCTCGCTCCTACAGGCCGTGCCGCCTCAAAGCACGTACACGAAGATGAACAGCCCGATCCAAACCACATCCACGAAGTGCCAGTACCAGCTGGCCGCCTCGAAGCCGAAGTGGTGCTCGGCGTCGAAGTGCCCGCGCAGGATGCGGATCAGCATGATGCTCAGCATCAGCGCGCCTATGGTCACGTGGGCGCCGTGGAAGCCGGTGAGCATGAAGAAGGTGGTGCCGTAGATGCCCGAGCCGAGGGTCAGGCCCAGTTCGCTGTAGGCCTCGTGGTATTCGTGGGCCTGCAGGAACAGGAAGGCCACGCCCAGCGCCACGGTGATCGCCAGCCACAGCTTCAGCGGGCCGCGGTGGTTCTTCTTCAGTGCGTGGTGGGCGAAGGTCACGGTGAAGCTGGAGGTGACCAGCAGGATGGTGTTGATCAGCGGCAGCTTCCACGGCTCGATGACTTCCTTGGGCGGCGGGAACAGTTTGTTGTCCGGGTTGCTCAGCAGCGGCCAGGTGTACTGGAACTCCGGCCAGAGCATGTGGGCGATGCCCTTGTGGCCCTCGCCGCCGAGCCAGGGCCCGGCGAAGTGGCGGATGTAGAAGAGCGCGCCGAAGAAGGCGGCGAAGAACATCACCTCGGAGAAGATGAACCAGCTCATGCCCCAGCGGAACGAGCGGTCCATCTGCGGGCTGTAGAGGCCGGAGCGGCTTTCCTTGATGACGTTGCCGAACCAGCCGAACAGCATGTAGGCGACGATCAGCCCGCCGGCGAAGAGGATCCAGGGCCCGTGGGAGGCCTGGTTGCCGGCGCTGTAGTCGTTCATCCAGGTGCCGACGCCGAACAGCGTGGTGAGCAGGCCGATGGTGGCGATGATCGGCCATTTGCTCTGCGCGGGGACATAGTAGGGATCGTGGGTTGCCATTCTTGTTCTCCTGGGCCGGTCAGCGGTCGTTGCTGGCCACCGGTGGCTTGCGTGCGGTGATGTCGAACAGCGTGTAGGCGAGGGTGATGCGGTGGACGTCCGCCGGCAGGTCGCGGTCGACGATGAAGCGCACCGGCATCTCGATGCGCTCGCCGGGCTGCAGGACCTGCTGGGTGAAGCAGAAGCACTCGGTCTTGTGGAAATAGCGCGCGGCCGTGGAGGGCGCGATGCTGGGGATGGCCTGGGCGGTCATCGGCTTATTGGTGGGGTTCTGCGCGACGAACAGCATCTGGTTCACCGCCCCGGGGTGCACCACGATCATTTCGCTCTCGGGGCGGAACTCCCAGACCATGTCGATGTTGTTGTTCGCCACGAAGTCCACCTTCACCTGGCGCGCCATGTCCACCTGCTGGAGGCTGCCCTGGTAGGCGCTGCCGGAAGTCTTGCCGTTGATGCCCAGGGCCTTGCACATGACGTTGTAGATCGGCACCAGGGCGAAGCCGAAGGCGAACATGGCCACCACCACCACCAGCAGGCGGGTGACCAGCTTGCGCGTCTCGATGTTGCCGTCGCTCATGGTTATCTCTCCCGTAGGAGCGAGCTTGCTCGCGAACCAGCCCCGCTGCGGAGTCGTTCGCGAGCAAGCTCGCTCCTACGAAGGGCGGTTCACTTCACTTCCGGCGGGGTGCTGAAGGTGTGGTAGGGCGCCGGCGAAGGCACCGTCCACTCCAGGCCTTCGGCGCCGTCCCAGGGCTTGGCCGGGGCCGGCTTGCCGCCGCGGATGGTCTTGATGACGATGAACAGGAACAGCAGCTGGGTGGTGCCGAACAGGAAGGCACCGATCGACGAGACCATGTTGAAGTTGGCGAACTGAAGGTTGTAGTCCGGAATCCGCCGCGGCATGCCGGCCAGCCCCAGGAAGTGCATGGGGAAGAAGGCCATGTTCATGCCGATGAACGAGAGCCAGAAGTGCAGCTTGGCCAGGGTCTCGTCGTACATGTGCCCGGTCCACTTGGGTATCCAGTAGTACACCGAGGCGAAGATGCCGAAGATCGCCCCGGGCACCAGCACGTAGTGGAAGTGCGCCACCACGAAGTAGGTGTCCTGGTACTGGAAGTCCGCCGGGGCGATGGCCAGCATCAGCCCGGAGAAGCCGCCGATGGTGAAGAGGATGACGAAGGCCACGGCGAACAGCATCGGCGCCTCGAAGGTCAGCGAGCCCTGCCACATGGTCGAGGCCCAGTTGAACACCTTCACCCCGGTGGGCACGGCGATCAGCATGGTGGCGTACATGAAGAACAGTTCGCCCACCAGCGGGATGCCGACCACGAACATGTGGTGCGCCCAGACGATGAACGAGAGGAAGGCGATCGAGGCGGTGGCGTAGACCATCGAGGTGTAGCCGAACAGCGGCTTGCGGCTGAACGCCGGGATGATCGCGCTGACCGCGCCGAAGGCCGGCAGGATCATGATGTACACCTCGGGGTGGCCGAAGAACCAGAACACGTGCTGGAACAGCACCGGGTCGCCGCCGCCGGCCGCGCTGAAGAAGCTGGTGCCGAAGTGGATGTCCATCAGCATCATGGTCACGCAACCGGCCAGCACCGGCATCACCGCGATCAGCAGGAAGGCGGTGATCAGCCAGGTCCAGACGAACAGCGGCATCTTCATCAGCGTCATGCCCGGGGCGCGCAGGTTGAGGATGGTGGCGATCACGTTGATCGCGCCCATGATCGAACTCATGCCCATCATGTGCAGGGCGAAGATGAAGAAGGTCACGCTGTGCGGGGCGAAGGTGGTGGACAGCGGGGCGTAGAAGGTCCAGCCGAAGTTGGGGCCGCCGCCGGGCATGAACAGGGTGCTGACCAGCAGGCCGAAGGCCGCCGGCAGCAGCCAGAAGCTGAAGTTGTTCATGCGCGGCAGGGCCATGTCCGGCGCGCCGATCATCAGCGGCACCATCCAGTTGGCCAGGCCGACGAAGGCCGGCATCACCGCGCCGAAGACCATCACCAGGCCGTGCATGGTGGTCATCTGGTTGAAGAAGGCCGGCTCGACGATCTGCAGCCCCGGCTGGAACAGCTCGGCGCGGATCACCATGGCGAAGGAGCCGCCGAGGAGGAAGGCGCAGAAGCTGAACCACAGGTACAGGGTGCCGATGTCCTTGTGGTTGGTGGTCAGGACCCAGCGCATCAGGCCCTTGGCCGGGCCGTGGTGGTGCTCGCCGGCGTGCGAATGCTCGGGATGGTCGATCACAGCGCTCATCGCAGGCTCCTCGTTATTTTTGCTTCTGCTTGTAGGCCACCACGTCTTGCGGAGTGACCATGTCGCCGTCGTTGTTGCCCCAGCTGTTGCGCTCGAAGGTGATCACCGCGGCGATGTCCACTTCCGAGAGCTGCTTGCCGAAGGCCGCCATGGCCGTGCCCGGGACGCCGTTGAACACGGTTTCCAGGTGGTGCTCCTTGGGCCCGGTGACGATCTTCGAGCCCTTGAGCGCCGGGAACATCGGCGGCATGCCCTGGCCCTCGGGCTGGTGACAGGCGGCGCAGATGGTGTGGTAGACCTTGTCGCCACGGGCGACCAGTTCTTCCTTGGTCCATTCCTTGCTGGTCAGCTCCTTGAGCTTGATCGCCTCTTCCTTGCGCTCGGCCAGCCACTTGTCGAAGTCCGGTTTGGACTTCACGTCGACGACGATGGGCATGAAGCCGTGGTCCTTGCCGCACAGCTCGGCGCACTGGCCGCGGTAGATGCCGGGCTCGTCGACCTTGGTCCAGGCCTCGTTGACGAAGCCGGGGATGGCGTCGCGCTTGACCGCGAAGGCCGGCACCCACCAGGAGTGGATGACGTCGCTGGAGGTCACCAGGAAGCGCACCTTGACCCCGGCCGGCAGCACCAGCGGGTTGTCCACCTCAAGCAGGTAGTGCTCGTCCTTGGGGTCCTTGTTGTGGATCTGCTCCTGGCTGGTGGCCAGGTTGCTGAAGAACTCCACGTCCTGGCCCAGGTACTTGTACTGCCACTTCCACTGGTAGCCGGTGACCTGCACGTCCAGTTCCGGCTCGGTGGTGTCGTACATGTGGATGAGGGTGCGCGTGGCGGGAATCGCCATCACCACCAGAATCAGGAACGGCACCACGGTCCAGAGGATTTCCACCACGGTACTCTCGTGGAAATGCGCCGGCTGCTGGCCGGTGGAGCGGCGGTGGACGATCATCGACCAGAACATGGCACCGAAGACGATGATGCCGATGACCACACAGATCCAGAAAATGGTCATGTGCAGGTCGAACACGTTACGACTGACCTCGGTCGCCCCCGGGGTCATGTTCACCGTCCAGGCGGCGTGCGCCGGAGCAAACACGAGGAGCGACAGCAAGCCCATCCAGGTACGCGGATGTCGCAGCATTCGGGTTCCCCTTATCGTTGTTCTTATCCCGCCGGCAAATGCCAGCGGCCAAGGGAGCGACCGCCAAGACAGCAAACTTTGACCGCCGAGCCTCGGCACGTTCAAGGCAGGCCGGGTTCATCAGGTTCAGGTGTGTCGAATCGGAGTATAGCCAGGGGTTGCGACATAACAACGCAGCGCAAAAAACTCCTCCGCAATTGCGAAAGGTGCTCTCAAAGCCACGCCGCCTGCGGCTTTGCGCTACCATGGTGGCGGCTTGATATGCCCGAACCTCATAAAGGTTGCGTGATTATGACGATCGCGTCTTAGCTCGCCGGCCCACCCGGCTAAGGTCTTTCTTCACTTTCCAAATCGAGTTGTCTTGGAGTTGTCATGAATATCGCAGCACTGCGCGAACTGATTCAGCAGGCCCACCAGCTCGAGACGCGCAACGGGCACCTGGCGCGGCTCATCCACAGCCAGATGGCAAGCCTGCACCCGAGCATCAACCTCAGCGGCGACGACGCCACCCAGGTACTCACCCGCTTCGTCCATGCCTATATCGAGCAGGTCCCCGAGTTCCTCGAAGCCGCCACCAGCGTGGCGCGCAATGCCGGCATCGAGGAGCGGATCAAGCCGGTACTGAAGGTCGCCGAGCACTTCTTCCTGACCCCGCCGGACCTGCTGGCCGGCCATGACGGCCTGGACGCGCTGCTCGACGAGGCCTACCTGGCGCACCGCCTGGTGGAGGAAGTGAACGACCGCTACATCGCCCACTTCGGCCAGCCGTTGATCCCGCTGGACACCACCGTGGCCAACCTGGTGGCGCACCAGCTGATCGGCGAGCCCTTCGCCAACCAACTGGACGAGGCCGTGCACCACGCGGTGGAATCCATGCTCGACGACAGTGTCTTCTCCAGCCCCGCGGCGCAGGCCTACCGCGCCCGCCTGAGCGACCCGCAGACGGTCACCGCCTGGAAGCAGTGGCCGTGCCTGTCGCGGCGCTTCGGCGTCGAATTGCATTTGAATTGATCAGGAGCGGCTGCAGGCGGCAGGCGGCAAGCTGCAGGCAAGAGCGAAGAGCCTGGTAGGAGCAACTGTCTTGCAGGCCGTGCCGGGATGCTCTTCGTAGGAGCGAGCTTGCTCGCGAACACACTCCGCAGCGGGGCCCATTCGCGAGCAAGCTCGCTCCTACGAAACGCATAGGCCCAGGGAGCAGGGGGACTACGCTCCTAGCTTGCAGCTTGCAGCTTGCAGCTTGCAGCTTGCAGCTTGCAGCCGCCCTTATTGCCTATAACGCGGGCGCGGCGTCGCCATGGGGATCGGGCCTTCGCCGTCCAGCGGGCGGAAGCGGCCGGCCTCGGCGTCGTAGGCCTTGATCTGGCTGGTCTCGATGTCATAGACCCAGCCGTGGATGAACAGCTGGCCGCTGGCCAGGCGCGCGGCCACCGAGGGGTGGGTCTTCAGGTGGTCGAGCTGTGCCACCACGTTTTCCTCGGTGAGGATGCCCAGGGTCTCGTGGCTGGCGCAGCCGCAGTTCTGCTCGACCACCGTCTTGGCCACCTCGGCGTGGCGCAGCCAGGCCTTGACCGTGGGCATGCGCTCCAGCGTCTGCGGGTCGAGCACGGCCTTCATGGCGCCGCAGTCGGAGTGGCCGCAGACGATGATGTGGTGCACGCCCAGGGCCATCACGGCGAACTCGATGGCGGTGGACACGCCGCCGTTCATCTGCCCGTAGGGCGGTACCACGTTGCCGACGTTGCGGGTGACGAAGAGGTCGCCCGGCAAGCTCTGGGTGATCAGCTCGGGGACGATGCGCGAATCCGCGCAGGTGATGAACATGGCGCGCGGGTTCTGCGCATGGGCGAGCTTCTTGAACAGCGCCTCCTGCTGCGGAAAGACTTCCTCGCGGAACTGGCGGAAACCTTCGACGATGTGCCGCAGGGCCTCGTCGGCGTTCTCCGCGATGTGCTCCTCACCGTGCGTTTTGTCGTTCATGTATGAGCCTCGAAGAGTGACGATGAATTTTCCCATGCTTGCCGACGTTCCGCCCTGGGGGAAAAGGCACAAGCCATCGGAAAAGTCTTTCGTGACTATCCAGTCACCGGTTGCACGAGCCTGGTCCGGCCAGCTTAATAGAAAATTCAACAGCCGCCCTATATCGGATTTTGGCTGGATTTTGCCGGCATGATCGTGGCTGATGTCGACGAGCCATCATGGCTGGGGCATGTTGCGAATTTTCCTCAGAACAGGCTCATCTGCGCCCGCGGGACCTGGAACAGCGAGCAGTCCAGCCCGGCATAGTCGCGGCGGTCCAGCCCCAGGCGTCGCGCGGCCACCTGGAAGCGCCTGGCCAGCAGGTCGGCGAACACGCCCTCGCCGCGCATGCGCGTGCCGAAGCGGCTGTCGTAGTCCTTGCCGCCGCGGCTCTGGCGGATCAGGCTCATCACATGCTCGGCGCGGTCGGGGAAGTGCGCCTGCAGCCATTGCTGGAACAGCTCGGAAATCTCCAGCGGCAGGCGCAGCAGGATGTAGCCGGCCGAACGCGCGCCGTTGTCGCAGGCGGCTTCCAGCAGGCGCTCCAGCTCCATGTCGTTGACCATCGGGATCATCGGCGCCAGCACCGCGCTGACCGGCACGCCGTGCTCGTGCAGGGTGCGCATGGCGCGCAGGCGCGCGCCGGGGCTGGCGGTGCGCGGTTCCATGATGCGCTTGAGCTCGTTGTCCAGGGTGGTGAGGCTGAAGGCCACGCTGACCAGGTTGAGGCTGGCCAGCTCGCCCAGCAGGTCGAGGTCGCGCAGGATCAGCGAGCCCTTGGTGATGATGTGCAGCGGGTGGCGGAAGCGCAGCAGTATCTCCAGCGCCTGGCGCGTCAGGCGCTGCTCGCGCTCCAGCGGCTGGTAGGCGTCGGTGTTGATGCCCAGGGCGATGGGCCGCGGCACGTAGCCGGGCTTGCTCAGCTCGGCCTCCAGGCGCTCGGCGAGGTTGGTCTTGGCGATCAGCCGCGTCTCGAAGTCGATGCCCGGCGACAGGTCCCAGTAGGCATGGCTGGGCCGCGCGAAGCAGTAGATGCAGCCATGCTCGCAACCGCGGTAGGGGTTGACCGAGCGGTCGAAGCCGACGTCCGGCGACTGGTTGCGGCTGATCACCGTCTTCGCCTGTTCACTGCGCACCTCGGTGGCGCGGCAGGGCGGCGCCTCGTCCTGGTACCAGCCATCGTCCTCGGCCTCGCTGCGGGTCGGGGCGAAGCGGTTGTGCGGATTGCTGGCGGTGCCGCGACCACGCGGTGGCAGGATGCTGGACATGAGCTGGCTCCGGAGAAATACTGTATATAAATACAGTATTATTTTTCGAATGACAGCCCCCACCGATGGATGGCGGGCTGGGCGTAGGGCGAATAACCGTTCGCGGTTATCCGCCGCTACACCGGCCTCATGTCCGGCGTCTCGGCCGAGTCCGGAGCGCCCGGAAACAGGTGCTCCGAGGCCGAACCCGAGGCGTGCCTGGCGCCAAGGTCAAACGGCGGATAACGCCGTAGGCGTTATGCGCCCTACGTTGGGGTGAATGGCCGTTCGTAGCCCCGGCAGCGCCCGTTCAGAGCAGCACCCGCAACGACCAGTACAGCAACGCCGCCAGGCAGATCGCCGCCGGCAGCGTCAGTACCCAGGCCAGCGCCATGTTGCGGATGGTCTGCCATTGCAGGCCGCTGCCGTTGGCGGTCATGGTCCCGGCGACGCCGGAGGAGAGCACCTGGGTGGTGGATACCGGCAGGCCGTAGATATCCGCCGCGCCGATGGTGAGCATCGCGGTGAGCTGCGCGCTGGCGCCCTGGGCGTAGGTCAGCGGCTGCTTGCCGATGCCCTCGCCGACGGTGGTGACGATGCGCCGCCAGCCCACCAGGGTGCCCAGGCCGAGGGCCAGGGCCACCGCCACCTTGACCCACGGCGGGATGAACTGGACGGTGTCCAGGCTGCGGTCGCGCAGGGCCTGCAGGGTGCTCCAGGTGTCCACGTCGAAGAGCTGCTCGGTGCGGTCGAGCTGGCGGATGGTCTCCACGCTCAGGTACAGCTCGTTGTGCAGCGCCAGCACCTCGTCGTCGGGCAGCCCGGTCAGGTCGTCGTGGCCGCGCAGGCGGGCGCCTATGTTGTGCAGCTGCGCGGCCAGCGCCGGCAGTACCTCGGGGGTCAGGTGCTGCTCGTTCTGGTAGTCCAGCAGCACCTGGCGCGGCGCCATGGGGATGTCCTGCGGGGCCAGCCGGCGCAGCTGCAGTTCGGCCCGGTGCGCCAGCTCGCGCAGCTGCTGCACCTGGGTCGGCGCCTGGCTGCGGTCGACGGCGAAACTCAGCGGCATCAGCGCGGCCAGGATCAACATGATCAGGCCGATGCCCTTCTGCCCGTCGTTGGAACCATGGGCGAAGGACACCCCGGTGCAGGTCAGCACCAGCAGCGCGCGGATACCCAGCGGCGGCGGCCGGCGGCCCTGCGGGGCGCTGAACAACACCTTGCTCCGTGCCACCGCGCGCATGCCCAGGAGCAGCAGGCCGGCGCCGATAAAGCCCAGCAGCGGCGACAGCAGCAGGGTGTATCCGACCTTCTGCAATTGCTCCCAGGCGCTGCCGTCGATGCCCAGCTCGCCGCTCAGCGCGCCGTGGGCCAGGCTCACGCCGACGATGGAACCGATCAGGGTGTGCGACGACGACACCGGCAGGCCCAGCCACCAGGTGCCGAGGTTCCACAGGATGGAGGCGCCGAGCAGGGCGAAGATCATCGCCAGGCCGGCGTCGCTGTCCACCCGCAACAGCAGGTCCAGCGGCAGCAGGGTGACGATGCCAAAGGCCACCGCACCGCTGGAAAAGAGCACGCCGAGCAGGTTCCACAGCCCCGACCAGCCCACGGCCACCTGCGGCGGCAGGGCGTTGGTGTAGATCACCGTGGCCACCGCGTTGGCGGTGTCGTGGAAGCCGTTGATGAATTCGAAGCCCAGGGCGATCAGCAGCGCCAGGGCCAGCACCAGCAGGGTGCCGTTCAGGCGCAGCTGGCCGCCCTGGGCGAGGATGTCCAGGGCCAGGTTGCCGAAGGTGTAGACCAGGCCACCGCCGAGCAGGAGGAAGAACAGCAATTGCCCGGTGGGCGAGGCCACCTCCTGCAGCACCGGGCTCACCGGCATGCGCGAGATGCGCGTGGCGCGCAGGGACTGGAGCAACTGGTAGCGGTCAAGCACGTCCGCTGTGCTCCCTGTCGGCGGTGGGGCCCGGGGGACTTCTGTCGAAGAGGGGTCGAGGGGGCACTGCGGGCTCCTTCCGGGAAATGCCTAATAGCCTAGTCCGCCGGGCGGCGCTGTGGCCTTCCAATGTTTCCGAGATAGTCGACCAAGGCGATATGTCAAATGGCTATTAGTCGTGCCAGTATTTCAGCCACTACGCTTTCCTGGTGGGCCACCCGAGGGCACTGTCATGCAGGAAGAGAGCCCAAGTGCGTTTCCGAGATGGATGCCAGCAATGCCCTACGACCAGCTCCCGGACGTCTTCGCGCAGATTCTCGAACAGGCCATCGACGGTGTGGTGGTGCTCGACGAGAACAACCGCGTGCTGCTGTTCAACGCCGCCGCCGAGCGCCTCTGGGGCTATTCCCGCGAGGCGGTGCTGGGGCAGGACGTCGGCCTGCTGCTGCCCGACGAGGTGCGCTCGCGCCTGGACGCCAGCCTGGACACCGAGGGCATAGCCGGCAGCCGTAGCGAGGTGCCGATGCGCTGCCGCGATGGCAGCCGGCTGTGGGGCTCGATGTCGATCTCGCACATCGAGTTCGACGGCAAGCGCCTGCTCACCGCCTTCGTCAAGGATTGCACCCTGCAGCGCCGCCAGCGTGAGCAGATGGACGTGCTCTCGCTGGCCGCCAACGAGACCGACAACGCGGTCATCGTCACCGGCCGCGAGGGGCGCATCCTCTACGTCAACGCCGGCTTCAGCCGCATGTTCGGCTGGAACGCCGAGCAGGCCCTGGGGCGTTACCCCTCCGAGCTGCTGCAGGTGCCCCAGGCCAGCGTGCGGCGCTGGCGCCAGGCCGGCGCCGGGCTGTTCCGCAGCGAGGAACTGGTGCGCGACCTGATCGGCCGGCCGCTGTGGTGCTCGGTGGTGGCCAACCCCATCCTCGATGCCCGTGGCCAGCCGGTGAACTCGGTGATGCTGCTCACCGACATCACCCACACCAAGCTGCACGAGGTGCTGCAGAACAAGGTGCTCGACGCCCTGGTGCGCGAGCGCCCGCTGGTGGACGTGATGGACCTGGTGTGCCGCGAGGTGGAGCGCATCGCCCCGGAGGTCAAGGCCTCGATCCTGCGCGTGGATGCCCAGGGGCGCATGCACCCGCTGGCCGCGCCGAGCCTGCCGGAGGACTTCTCGCAGTCCATCGAGGGCGCCCGCATGGGCCCCCGCGCCGGCAGCTGCGGCACCGCGGCCTACCGTGGCAAGGCGGTGATGGTCAGCGACATCGCCAGCGACCCACTGTGGGACGACTACCGCCACCTGGTGCCCCCGGGGCTGAAGGCCTGCTGGTCGAGCCCGATCAAGAACAGCGAGGGCCGCGTCATCGGTACCTTCGCCTTCTACTACGAGCAGTGCCGCGGCCCGGACGAGCTGCACCTGCGCCTGGTGGACGTCAGCCTGCCCCTCGTCGCCCTGGCCCTGGAGCGCGAGGAGGCCCGCGCGCACATCCGCCAACTGGCCTTCTACGACACCCTCACCGGCCTGCCCAACCGCAGCCTGCTGCTGGCCGAGGCCGAGCAGGCGATGACGCGCATCGAGGACGACGAGGCGGAAATGGCGGTGCTGTTCATCGACCTGGACCGCTTCAAGCAGATCAACGACTCCCTCGGCCACCCGGCTGGTGACGAGCTGCTGCGCCTGGTGGCGGCGCGCCTGCAGGAGGTGGTGCGCGAGCAGGGCCTGGTGGGGCGCCTGTCGGGCGACGAGTTCGTGGTAGTGCTGCCATACTGCGGCGGCCTGCTCGCCTCGCAGGTTGCCGAGCGCATCCTCGCCCGCCTGGCCCTGGCGCACCGGGTGGCCGGCGTCAGCCTGATCACCCTGGCGAGCATCGGCATCAGCCTGTTCCCCAGCAACGGCCGGGACATGGAGACGCTGCTGCACCGCGCCGACATCGCCATGTACCAGGCGAAGAACGGTGGCCGTGGCAGCTACCGCTTCTTCAGCGACGAAATGAACCAGCGCGCCCAGGAGCGCCTGGCCCTGGAGAGCGCGCTGCGCGAGGCCGTGCAGCGCCAGACCCTGAGCCTGCACTACCAGCCCCAGGTGCGCCTGGACGACGGCGGCGTGCACGCCGTGGAAGCCCTGGCCCGCTGGCGCCACCCGCAACTCGGCGCGGTGGCGCCGAACCGCTTCATCGCCCTGGCCGAGGAGTGCGGCATCATCGGCGAACTCAGCCAGTGGGTGCTGCGCGAGGCCTGCCGGCAACTGGCCGACTGGCGCCGGCGCGGCATCCACATCCCGGCGGTGGCGGTCAACCTGTCCCCCGCCGACTTCCGCGACCCCGACCTGCCGGCCCGCCTGCAGGACCTGCTGCGCCGCAACGGCTTGGCCGGCAGCGACCTGGTGGTGGAAATCACCGAAGGCATGCTGCTGGACAACCACCCGGCGACCCTCGACATCCTCCGCGCGGTGCACGGCCTGGGCGTGCGCCTGTCGATGGACGACTTCGGCACCGGCTACTCCAGCCTCGGCTACCTGCACCGCCTGCCGATCCGCGAGCTGAAGCTCGACCGCAGCTTCGTCGCCGACCTGCGCGAAGGCACGGCGGCCCAGGCGCTGACCGACGCGGTGATGAACATCGGCCGCAGCCTGGAGCTGATGGTGATCGCCGAAGGGGTGGAGGACGAGGCGCAACTGGAACTGCTGCGCCAGCAGGGCTACCCGGTGGCCCAGGGCTACCTGTTCTCGCGGCCGCTGCCGGCGGCGGCACTGGAGGAGTGGTTGGTGAGGAGGGGGAGGGGGTTGTAGGAGCGAGCTTGCTCGCGAAGGGGGCTAGCCGGTGGGGCTTGGCTTGCGGATTGACTCCGTCCCCTCTCCCCAGCCCTCTCCCTGAAGGGAGAGGGGATCCGTGCCGACGCCCGCTTTCGTGCAAGCCGGCAACCCTGGAGTCTCCGGCGAGAGCTGAAAATGCGCTTGATACCGAACGGTCCCCTCTCCCTTCAGGGAGAGGGTTAGGGAGAGGGAGCGGGGCCGGCCCAATACACCGAAACCACAGGTGAGCCCCCTTCGCAAGCAAGCCCGCCCCTACCTCAATCCTTCTTCTTCAACTTCGGATTGGGAAAGAACTGCACCCCCTGCACCTTCGGATCGGCCGGCTTCTTCAGGCCGGTGACGTTGACCCGCGTGGCCAGCTCCTTCGGCACCGACTGGCCCTGGGCATTGAGGGTATCGGCGTAGCCGCAGGCCACGCACTCGCGGTGCGGCACGCCGTCCTCGTCCCACATCACGATCTTGTCCTGCTCGCTGCAGGCCGGGCACACGGCGCCGGCGATGAAGCGCTTCTTCACCTCGGCCATCACGCAGCCTCCCCGGTCAGGCCGGAGTGGCGCAGCAGCGCGTCGATCGACGGCTCGCGGCCGCGGAAGGCGACGAACAGCGCCATCGGCTCCTGGGAGCCGCCCTTGGCCAGGATGGCTTCGCGGAAGGCGGCGCCGGTCTGCGGGTTGAACACGCCTTCCTCCTCGAAGCGCGAGAAGGCATCCGCCGACAGCACCTCGGCCCACTTGTAGCTGTAGTAACCGGCCGCGTAGCCGCCGGCGAAGATGTGCGCGAAGCTGTTGGCGAAGCGGTTGTACGCCGGCGGGCGCATCACCGCCACCTCGTCGCGCACGCCGTTGAGCACGTCGAGCACGCTGCGGCCGTCGCCGTGGCTGGTGTGCAGCTCGAAGTCGAACAGCGAGAACTCCAGCTGGCGCACCATCATCAGGCCGGACTGGAAGTTCTTCGCCGCCAGCATCTTCTCCAGGATGTCCTGGGGCAGCGGGGCGCCGGTCTCGTAGTGGCCGGAGATCAGCGCCAGGCCCTCGGGTTCCCAGCACCAGTTCTCCATGAACTGGCTGGGCAGCTCCACCGCGTCCCAGGCCACGCCGTTGATGCCCGAGGCGCCGGCGTGCTCGACGCGGGTCAGCAGGTGGTGCAGGCCGTGGCCGAATTCGTGGAACAGGGTGGTGACTTCGTCGTGGGTCAGCAGCGCCGGCTTGCCGTTCACCGCCGGGGTGAAGTTGCACACCAGGTAGGCCACCGGGGCGATCAGCTGGCCGGCGGCGTCGCGGCGGCGGTCGCGGGCGCCGTCCATCCAGGCGCCGCCGCGCTTGTTGGCGCGGGCGTAGAGGTCGAAGTAGAAGCGCCCGACGTGCTGGCCATTCTCCTCGATCTCGAACAGGCGCACGTCCGGGTGCCAGCGCTCGAAGTCATGCAGCTCGCGGATCTGGATGCCGTACAGCTTCTGCACGATGGTGAACAGGCCGGACAGCACCTTATCCACTGGGAAGTACGCGCGCAGCGCTTCCTGCGACACGCTGTAGCGCGCCTCGCGCAGCTTCTCGCCGTAGTAGCCGGAGTCCCAGCTCTGCAGCTGCGCGCAGCCCTGTTCGGCGGCGTAGGCCTTGAGCTGGTCGAGGTCCTGCTGGGCGTAGGGCTTGCTGCGCACCGCCAGGTCGCGCAGGAAGTGCAGCACCTGCTCGGGCGACTCGGCCATCTTGGTCGCCAGCGACAGCGCCGAGAAGTTGGCGTAGCCCAGCAGGCGCGCCAGTTCCTGGCGCAGGTCGAGGATTTCCTGCATCACCGGGCCGTTGTCGTTCTGCCCAGCGTTGGGCCCCTGGTCGGAGGCGCGGGTGCAGTAGGCGGCGTAGACCTCTTCGCGCAGGGCGCGGTCCTGGGCGTAGGTCATCACCGCGAAGTAGCTGGGGAATTCCAGGCTGATCAGCCAGCCGTCCAGGCCCTTGGCCTGCGCGGCCTGTTGCATCTGCGCCTTGGCCGAGTCGGTCAGCCCGGCCAGGGCTGCCTCGTCGGTGACGTGCTTGGTCCAGGCCTGGGTGGCGTCGAGCAGCTGGTTGGAGAAGCGGCTGCCCAGCTCGGACAGGCGCGCCTGGATCTCGGCGTAGCGCTTCTGCTGTTCGGCCGGCAGGTCGATGCCCGACAGGCGGAAGTCGCGCAGGGCGTGTTCGAGGATGGTCTTCTGGGCCAGGTCGAAGCTCGCCGCGGCGGGGCTGCCGGCCAGGGCCTCGTAGGCCTTGAACAGCTCGCGGTTCTGGCCCAGCTCGGTCCAGTAGGCCGAGAGCATCGGCAGGCAGCCTTCGTAGGCCTCGCGCAGCTCGGCGCTGTTGCAGACGGCGTTGAGGTGGCTGACCGGGCTCCAGGCGGCGCCCAGGCGCGCGTGCAGTTCGTCCATGGCCAGGACCAGGCCGTCCCAGCTTGGGTTCGCGCCCTGTTCGGCGAGAATGCGCGCGATGGCCGCGCGGTTGTCGGCGAGGATCTGCTCGATGGCCGGCTTCACGTGCTCGGGGCGGATGGCGGAGAAGGGCGGCAGGTCGTAGTTCTGCAGAAGGGGATTCGCGCTCACGGTGGCAACCTTGGCTGAGGAAACACCCGGCCATCTTAAATACAATCGGCGTCATCCGCAGCCTGAAGGAAAGCTATCGTGGCCATACGTTCGTATCAGGGTAAAACGCCGCAACTCGGCGAGCGCGTCTTCGTCGACCCCAGCGCCGTGCTCATCGGCGACATCGAAATCGGCGCCGACAGCTCGGTGTGGCCGCTGGTCACCGTGCGCGGCGACATGCACCGCATCCGCATCGGCAGCCGTACCAGCGTCCAGGACGGCAGCGTGCTGCACATCACCCACGCCGGCCCCTACAACCCCGACGGCTTCCCGCTGACCATCGGCGACGAAGTGACCGTCGGCCACAAGGTGCTGCTGCACGGCTGCACGGTGGGCAACCGCGTGCTGGTGGGCATGGGCTGCATCGTCATGGACGGCGCGGTGATCGAGGACGAAGTGATCCTCGGCGCCGGCAGCCTGGTGCCGCCGGGCAAGGTCCTGGAAAGTGGCTTCCTCTACGTCGGCAGCCCGGCGAAGAAGGCCCGCCCGCTGACCGACAAGGAGCGGGCATTCTTCGCCTATACCGCGGGCAACTATGTGAAGCTGAAGGACCAGCACCTCACCGAGGGTTATGCCGAGTAAGTGAAGCGGGCGCGTGAAGCTCACATGATGAACCGGTCCGGCTCGCCGGCCTGGCCGGTCTTGTCCAGGCTGCTCTTCACCTGCTTCATCAAGGCATCGACCGCGCTGGCCAGGTACTCCCAGAAGCGCTCGTTGTCGACGGTCTGGGCGACGATCTCGGCGGGCAGGAACCGACGCATCTCCTGGCGGAAATCGACCTTGACCTGCGGCTCGCCGAGCAGGGCGTTCACGCGTTCCTCTGCCAGGCGCAGGAACATAGCGACTTCCACGTGGTGGTCCGCGAGCTTGGCCGGAATCAGCTCGTAGGCGGGCTCGATGCCGCGCTGTTTCAGCCAGGCCAGGTCCCACAGGTCGCGGTTCTTGATGCGGTTCCTGCGCAGCGCGAAGGCCAGGATCTTGTCGACGTAGATTTCCTCGAGGCTTTCTGTGTTCAGGATCAGGCCTTCGGTGCCCATGTCCACCCCGTAGGGGTTGAGCAGCGTCATGGGCTTCTTCTGGTAGGTCGGAATCGCGCAGATATCGATATGAATGCGTTGGGCGGGCAAATGGGGAGCTTGCGGGCGTGTCTGCACCTTCAGCTTCCAGGTATCGACATTGCCTTGTTCCCGGACGGGCTCGCTGACCTCCACTGCCAGGCCGTACTTGCTTTCCAGGCTGGCGACCAATGCCGCTTTCAGGTGGGCGAAATCTTCCCGTTCGAAGTCGGCGCCGCCGGTGAAATCCAGGTCTTCGCTCAAGCGCCTCGAACCATGGCAGGCACGCAGGCAGGTGCCGCCGATGAAGCACAGTTTTTCGAGCAGGCCGCCTTCGCTCAGGATGCGCATGATGTCGTGGTGCAGCAGCTCCTTTTCCACCACCACGCGCAATGGCGAGAGTTCAGGGGTGTTGCTGAGCGCCTGGTCCACCAGTTTGTCGAACAAGCTCATCGGCAATGCTCCAATCGATCAGGTCGAGGTTCCTTTTCGCCGCCTTCATGTCCCGGAGGGCCTGGGCAGGCTTGGCGCGCCACAGGCGGCAACGGCTGTCGTAGTCGAGTTGGTCGACCAGTTCCGCCGGTTTCTGGGCGGTATGGATGAACTCGATAGTGCCGTACTGGCCGCAGGAAATCTGGCTGGTGCGTCCCGAAGACATCAGCGTGATCCAGTGGATGGGAACCTGCGAGATCACCCCGGCATCGCTCAGCGCGGTTTCCAGGCTGATGTAGTTGAAATCGTTGGCCCGCAGGCGCGCGGCGGCGTGATAGAGCAGGTTGCCCAGGTCGGCCTTGGCGAGCTTGTAGAGGTAAAGTCCCCGACACAGGCGTACCAGCTTGTTGTCCCGGGCGGCACGGCTGAGCAGCGAGCGGTAGGCCTGGTCGGAGATATCCGGGACCAGGGCGCGCATGTCGGCGGGGGTGAACAGGTAGCGTTCGGGCGTGGCCAGCGAGTAAAGGCCGTCATACAGCCGGTTGAGTGGCCGTAGGGAGGGTTGAGGGCTGCTACGCATGGCGTAACTCTGCATAAAGTGTCATTAAGTGAAACTTAGTGTAGAGCAATACACGGAAAGCTCAACGGAAAGTGTCGGTTTGTGTGATTTTCTGTAGAGACAGCGGGTCCGCTCACCGACAGGCGGAAACGGCAGCCGACTGTGTCGATCATGGACTCCGCAGTATCCTTGTCGCCCCGACCTGTACAGCCGCAGCCTCGCCCATGCACTACCAGAACATCCTCTTCGACCTCGACGGCACCCTCACCGACCCGCGCGAGGGCATTACCCGTTCGATCCAGTACGCCCTGGCCCAGCTCGGCATCGACGAGCCGGACCTGCGCCGGCTGGAGCATTTCATCGGGCCGCCGCTGCTGCAGTGCTTCATGAGCACCTATGGCTTCGACGAGGGCCGCGCCTGGGAGGCGGTGAAGCATTACCGGGTGCGCTTCAAGGACACCGGGCTGTACGAGAACCGGGTGTTCGCGGGTGTCGGTGAGTTGCTCGAACTGCTGGGTGGCCAGGGGCGCACTCTTTATATCGCTACCAGCAAGCCGACGGTGTTCGCCGCCGAGATCGCCCGGCATTTCGATTTCGCCCGGCACTTCAGGGTGATCTACGGCAGCGAGCTGGACGGCACCCGCACCAACAAGGTCGAGCTGATCGAGCACCTGCTGCGCCTCGAAGGCCTGGACCCGGCGCAGACGCTGATGATCGGCGACCGCAAGCACGACCTGATCGGCGCACACCGCAACGGTCTGAGCGCCGCTGGAGTCGGCTATGGCTTCGGCAGCCGCGAGGAGCTGCTGGCCGAGGGCCCGGCGCACTATTTCGCCAGCCTGGACGAGCTGCGCGCGGCCTTCGCCGCCAGTTGAGGCCCCGGCCGCCGGTGGCGCCGTGGCGGTGGGGGAAATCGCGTCTAGAATGAGTCAACCGGGTGACGTCAAAAATATGGCAATTAGCCATTAATTTGCATTGCCTGGGGCAAGGCTCGCCTGCACAATTGCGCTTTCGCCAAAAGAACGACACTGACTCGGCGAACAGGATTTCTGGGGACGGCCATGGCGGCACGATGGGGATTGCGCGGCAAATCGGTGGTAGCGCTGTTACTGGCCTGCGTTCTGGCGTTGGTTCCCGCGGTGCTGCTCGGCTGGAAGGCGATGGAGGACATCCGTACGCACTTCGGCCTGGCCTATGCGAAGAACTTCACCCTGCTCAACCAGCAGAAGATCCTCGCCCCGGTGATCCGCGAGCTGTCGCTGTCGCGGCGCCTGGCCGAGTCGGTGGTGACCCAGGACTGGCTGCTGGAAGAGGGCAACTCCGAACGGCGCACGCGCTTCTTCCGTGAGGCCGACGGCTACCGCGGCGACCAGGGCGAATACTCCTACTTCGTCATCGTCGACTCCTCGCTGCACTATTACTTCAACGACTCCACCTCGCCGCTGTCCAATGCCCCGCGCTATACCCTGAGCCGCGACGACCCGCAGGACGCCTGGTACTTCGCGACCATGGCCAGCGACAGCCCCTACAACATCAACGTCAACTACGACGCCAAGCTGCGCGCCACCAAGGTCTGGTTCAACGTCCAGGTCATCGCCGGCAACCACAAGGTCGGCCTGGCCGGCGGCGGGCTGGACCTGACCGCCTTCCTCGACCAGTTC
Source organism: Pseudomonas sp. JH-2 (assembly GCF_036231725.1). Taxonomy (NCBI): domain Bacteria; kingdom Pseudomonadati; phylum Pseudomonadota; class Gammaproteobacteria; order Pseudomonadales; family Pseudomonadaceae; genus Pseudomonas; species Pseudomonas sp. JH-2. The sequence goes on from NZ_JAZAQP010000051.1 coordinate 42,641, forward strand.
ATCTCGCGCCGCGAGGCCGGGGTGACGCCGATGATCGTCGACGCCGACGGCGCCATCCAGGCGCACCCCGACCGCAAGTTGATCGCCCTGAGTTCCGGCGCCGGCACCGCCGACAACGGCGGCCACCGGGTCTTCGACCTGCTGGCCAGCGACGAGGAACGCAAGGGCCTGCGCCAGGTGCTGGACGACGCCCAGGCACACCCGGGCGAGGTGCGCACCTTCTGGGCCACCCTCGACGGCAAGCGCCAGCTGCTGGCCACCGCCTACATTCCCGAGCTGCGCTGGCACGTGCTCAGCGCCGTCGACCTGCATGCCGCGCAGGTGCTCGACAGCCGCTGGATCTGGCCGCTGGCGGGCACCCTGGCGGGGCTGCTGGCGCTGCTCCTGCTGGGCTTCGCCTATACCGTCGAGCTGCTGCTGCTCAAGCCGCTGCGCGGCCTGCGCCAGTCGGCCAAGGCGATCGCCGCCGGGCAGTACGACAACCCGTTGCCCAAGTCCCGCGGCGACGAGATCGGCGAGCTGTCCGAGGCCTTCGCCAGCATGGCCGAGCAGGTCCGCCGGCACACCGAGGACCTGGAGGACAAGGTGCGCCAGCGCACCCAGGCCCTGGAGCAGGCCAACCGCGAGATGGCCGCGGCGCAGAAGAAGATCGGCGACTCCATCGACTACGCCAGCCTGATCCAGCGCGCCATCCTGCCCGACCGCCAGTTGCAGGCGTCCCTGGGCCGGCACCATTTCGTGCTGTGGAAACCGCGCGACGTGGTCGGCGGCGACTTCTACATCTACCGCGAAGGCAGCGAGGACAGCCTGATCGGCGTGGTCGACTGCGCCGGCCACGGCGTGCCCGGCGCGCTCATGACCATGCTGGCGCTGGCCGCCATCGACCATGCCATCGACAGCGTGCAAAGCCACGACCCTGCGGCAATCCTGCGCGAGACCGACCAGGTGATGCGCGGCATGATCAGCCAGGAGCGGGTGACCCAGGCCCTGGCCACCAACATGGACGCCGGCTTCGTGCGCATCGACCACGGCCGCCGGCTGCTGCATTTCTCCGGGGCGAAGATCTCGCTGTTCGCCAGCAATGGTGACGAGGTTCGCGAATACAAGGGCGGCCGCCGCGCCATCGGCGACAAGCGCCAGGGAGAGTACGAGAATATCCAGCTGCCGCTGGAGCCGGGCTGGACCTTCTACCTGTGCACCGACGGCTTCCTCGACCAGGCCGGCGGCGAGCACGGCTTCGGCTTCGGCAACAGCCGCTTCGCCGAACTGTTGCGCCGTCATTCACGCCTGCCATTGGCCGAGCAGGCGCGGGTTTTTGCCGCTACCCTGGCGGACTATCAGGGGGAGCGGCCGCAACGCGACGACATCACCATCCTGTCCTTCCGATTCGAGTAGGAGTACGCCATGGAGACACTTGACCTGTTGGCCATGCGTGAAAGCTACACCCGACAACGCATCCTGCTGTGCTTCAACGGCCCGATCTCGCGCAGCCTGATCGAGGAGATCGGCCACGCCCTGCGCAACTACATGCAGGCCGAGCAGGCACACCCGAGTGAAGCCATGGACGTCTTCGCGGTCTACATCGAGATGACCCAGAACATCCGCCACTACGCCACCCAGCGCGGCTATGGCGACCTGGACGCCTCGGCCACCGTGGCCATCGCCCGCAACGAGGACGGCCACTACGTGGTTTCCGCCGGCAACCTGGTGGAGCTGGCGGACGGCCGCGAACTGGTGCGCAGCATCGAGGACATCGCCGGCTTCGACAAGGCCCAGCTCAAGGCGGCCTACAAGGAGCAGCTGCGCCGCCCGCGCGATGCCGGGGCCAGCAGCGGCGCGGGCCTGGGCCTGCTGGACATTGCCCGCAAGTCCAGCGCGCCCCTGCAGACTTCCCTTACCGAACAACCCGACGGGCGCGCCTTCTTCAGTCTGCGCGCCGTGATCTGACCACGCGTTTCAGGAATACAAAGGTATGAGTGACCTTCACATCAGTGGCACCCAGTCCACCCCGTCGATCCACGGTGACTGGGACGCCGGCGTCCTGGCCATGCAGGGCGACTCCTATCCCGAGAACTCCTACGAACTCTTCGGCCAGGTGATCGAGTGGGTGCAACGCTTCCTCGCCGAAGCGCAGCGCCCGTTGTCCCTGGACCTGCGTCTGCTATACCTCAATACCAGCTCGATCAAGGCGATGATGGACATCTTCGACCTGCTCGAGGAGGCCCATGCCGGCGGCCGCCAGACCCAGGTGAGCTGGCACTACGACCGCCGCAACGAGCGCGTCGCCGAGCTGGCCGAGGAATTCCGCGAAGACTGTAGCTTCCCGTTCGTCATACAGCCCTACGACGAGTGATGCCATGAACAGCGAACGCGAGCTGGACCTGTTGATCGAAGCACTGCTGGCCGACCCGCAGTACCTCGACCATCCGCTGCGCGAGGCGCTGTTCCTCAAGCACCAGCAGTCCCTCGACCAGCTCGCGCGCCTGGAGCGCATCGCGCGGATTTCCGACGGCTTCCAGTCGATGGCGCGGGCGCAGAACTCGACGCTGTCGGAGCGCTACCACAAGCAGTTGCGCCAGTTGGAGAAGGTGGCGCGGATCTCCGACCGCTACCAGGACATGATGCGCGACCTCAACGTGGCGCTGCGCGAGGCCTCCACCCACGACCCGCTGACCGGCATCGGCAACCGCCGCCTGCTGATGGAGCGCCTGCGCGAGGAAAGCGAGCGTGCCCAGCGCCACGGCAAGCCCTACGTGCTGGTGATCCTCGACATCGACCACTTCAAGCAGGTCAACGACACCTGGGGCCACGAGGTGGGCGACCGCGTGCTGGTGGAGATCGGCTGCACCATGCAGGCCGCACTGCGCCAGTACGACCTGTGCGGGCGCTGGGGCGGCGAGGAGTTCCTCCTGCTGCTGCCGGAAACCGCCCTGGCCGACGCCGGCCAGGTGATCGACCGGGTGCGCCAGGACATCCGCTCGCTGGCCGTGCGCGTGGGCACCGAGGCGCTGTCGGTGACGGCCAGCTTCGGCGTGGCCGAATACCGCCTGGGCGAGAGCTACTCGCAAACCCTCAGCCGCGCCGACGCCGCCCTGCTGGAGGCCAAGCGCAGCGGGCGGGACAAGTGCGTGTCCAGCGCTGTCGCGAGTGGTTGAGCTACGTCCTGTGGCCTGACGGCTGTTCGTAGGAGCGAGCTTGCTCGCGAACGGTGCTTGCCGGTTGCCTGGGTGTCTCAGGTCACCTCCGTACCCTCTCCCCAGCCCTCTCCCTGAAGGGAGAGGGGGCTAGTCCGTGCCGAGAGAAGGGATGGTTTCGTCCTGATACCCGCGGAGTAGCCGGCTAACACCGAAACACCCAAGCACACTGAACGGTCCCCTCTCCCTTCAGGGAGAGGGTTAGGGAGAGGGGCGGAGCCAATCCCAGGCACCGAAGTGACAGGTGAACCCCCATCGCAATCACCCCACCGCAAAAAGCCCCCTCAAACCCTCACGCTGGCGAAGGTCGATTCCCCCTGCGCCTGGCTCAGCGCCGAGATCGCCGAGGAGTGCGGCATCAGCGCCAGGTCCTGGGGAATCGGCATGACCATCACCGGCTGGCCGATCGGCTGGCCCTGGCGTTCGTCGCGCGGCGGGATGCCGAAGTATTCGCGGTAGCACTTGGAGAAGTGCGGGGTGGAGACGAAGCCGCACACCGAGGCCACCTCGATGATCGACATGGAGGTCTGCTTGAGCAGCTGGCGCGCGCGGATCAGGCGCAGCTTCAGGTAGTAGCGCGACGGCGAGCAGTGCAGGTACTTCTGGAACAGCCGCTCCAGCTGGCGCCGCGAGACGTTGACGTAGACCGCCAGCTCGTCGAGGTCGATGGGCTCTTCCAGGTTGGCTTCCATCAGCGCGACTATTTCCTGCAGCTTCGGCTGGTTGGTGCCGAGCATGTGCTTGAGCGGCACGCGCTGGTGGTCCTGCTCGTTGCGGATGCGCTCGTAGATGAACATCTCCGAGATCGCCGCCGACAGCTCGCGGCCGTGCTCGCGGCCGATCAGGTGCAGCATCATGTCCATCGGCGCGGTGCCGCCGGAGGAGGTGTAGCGGTTGCGGTCGATGGAGAACAGGCGGGTGCTCATGGCCACCCGCGGGAAGGCCTCCTGCATCGCCGCCAGGCATTCCCAGTGCACGCTGCAGTCGTAGCCGTCGAGCAGGCCGGCGCGGGCCAGGGCCCAGCTGCCGGTGCACACCGCGCCGAGGCGACGACCCAGGCGCGCCTGGGTCTGCAGGAAGACGACGTGCTCGCGGGTGACGCTGCGCTGGATGCCCACGCCGCCGACCACGATCAGGCTGTCCATCGGCGGGGCGGCGTCGGTGCTGGCGTCGGGGGTGATCTGCAGGCCGTCGCTGGCCCATACCTGGCGGCCGTCGAGGGTGAGGGTGTGCCAGCGGTACAGCTCCCTGCCGGAAAGCTGGTTGGCCATGCGCAGCGGTTCCACCGCGGAGGCCAGGGAGATCAGGGTGAAGTTGTCCAGCAGCAGGAAGCCGATGGACTGCGGAGCTCGGTTTTGCGGGGGAACTCCGGTGTTGAAAGCATTCATGATGCTCGATCTCCTCACGCTAGTCACGGTCGCCCTGAGGGGCTTTCTTATGCTTGTTTTTCTGCCTGGGTGACCCACAGGTCACCAACGCTTGCCAAGAGCAAGGCAAATGCCGTGCCTATGTTGATTGGGCGTTCAATAAAAAAAGAAAAGCGCCTGGGAACGGCGCTTTTGGGAGCCCGGATGCGACCTCCGGCATGTCGCAAATGCCTATGGGGCGCGGGGCCTGGGGACTTTGGTAGCACTGCGGCGGTCGCCGCCGGGTGCCATCATTTTCCGAAAGTAACGCTTGCCTGCCGTGCTCCCGGATGGGGCCGCGGTGCGCCAAAAGGTGGCGTCGCCGCTCCCCGGATGGGCGAACCGGGGTCAGCACTCGATGATGCTGACGGCCAGGCCGCCGCGGGAGGTTTCCTTGTACTTGTCGTGCATGTCGGCGCCGGTGTCGCGCATGGTGCGGATGGCCTGGTC
>NZ_JAZAQP010000052.1:0-46758 GCF_036231725.1 Pseudomonas sp. JH-2
AACTGTCTATTGGGTTTGGGTGTAGCGCGCCGCTCCGAGTGCGTTGATGTTTCTTGTTTCGCCCCCTCGGGCGAGTCCCTTTTGTCAAACGGTGGAAGGCCACCCCCGCAAAAAGGAACCAAAAAGGCTTGCCCCGCATACGGGCCCGATGAAGCCGGGCTACCCTCACGAATTCCCCCGCCACGGAGGCCCGCCCCGACAGCACGTCCCTGTGCTGATCGGGGCTCTAGCGACATCCATGTCGCATGACCTCCTGAGCGCCGGTTTCGCTCGGCCTTCTGAAGGGGCGTTCCGGTGCGCGCGGTTGTTTCTCTGGAAGTCCCAAAACCAGAACAAGAGCCGCTGCTTTTCGTAGGAGCGAGCTTGCTCGCGAACCCTGACTCGGCCCCCTCCCTAACCCTCCCCCGCAAGCGGAAGAGGGGACTGTTCGGCGTGAAGCGAAATCCGAAGCTCCCGGGTTCCCACGTAGGGCGCATAACGCCTACGGCGTTATCCGCCGTTTTCAACGACGGATGATCGCGGACGGCTACCACGGCGCCCCCGTCAAAAAGGAAAAAGCCCCGACCAGCGGGGCTCCGTCCTGCACGCCGGCTCTTGGGGCCGTTACAGCGAATCCAGGTAGCGCTCCACGTCCAGCGCCGCCATGCAGCCGGCGCCGGCCGAGGTGATGGCCTGGCGGTAGACGTGGTCGGCCACGTCGCCGGCGGCGAACACGCCGGGGATGTTGGTGGCGGTGGCGTTGCCGTCGCGGCCGCCGTTGACCACCAGGTAGCCGTCCTTCAGTTGCAGCTGGTTCTCGAGCAGCGAGGTGTTCGGGGTATGCCCGATGGCCACGAACAGGCCGTCCACCTGCAGTTCCTCGGCGCCGCCATCGTTGTTGCGCAGGCGCACGCCGGTGACGCCCATGTCGTCACCCAGCACCTCTTCCACCTGGGCATTGAGCTTCAGGGCGATTTTCCCTTCGGCGATACGGGCACGCAGCTTGTCCTGCAGGATCTTCTCGGCGCGGAAGGTCTCGCGGCGGTGCACCAGGGTCACCTTGCTGGCGATGTTGGCCAGGTACAGCGTCTCCTCCACCGCCGTGTTGCCGCCACCGACCACCGCCACTTCGCGGTTGCGGTAGAAGAAGCCGTCGCAGGTGGCGCAGGCGGAAACGCCCTTGCCCATGAACGCCGCTTCCGAAGGCAGGCCCAGGTAGCGGGCGCTGGCGCCGGTGGCGATGATCAGCGCGTCGGCCGTGTAGGTGCCGCTGTCGCCCTTGAGCACCAGGGGCTTGCCGGCCAGGTCCACGGCGTTGATGTGGTCGAAGACGATCTCGGTCTCGAAGCGCTCGGCGTGCTCCTGCATGCGCTGCATCAGCGCAGGGCCGGTGAGGCCATGGGGGTCGCCGGGCCAGTTGTCCACCTCGGTGGTGGTGGTCAGTTGGCCGCCGGCCTGCAGGCCGGTGATCAGCAGCGGCTTGAGGTTGGCGCGGGCGGCATAGACGGCGGCCGAGTAACCGGCGGGGCCGGAACCCAGGATGATGACGCGGGCATGACGAACTTCAGGCATGGCTGACTCCTCGTCGAACAAGAAAAGGGAGCTGCCAAGGTACCTGGGGGAAGGTTGGGAGGCGCGGCAGCTCCCACAGAACGCACAGATCGCGAGGAAGGCAGGGCCGTCAGGAGCGAGCGGCGCTGCCGTGGAGTCACCCACGGCCTGAAGTCTGTCAGACGTTTCCCAAAGTCACTTTGAGATAAGTCAGGGACATTCCGCTTCGCCGGCCGATCCGTTCGCGACTGGGGATTGCCGCGCAGCGTAAGGCCCGCCACGCCGCGAACGAAATGCCCAATCTCAATGCCCCCGATAGAGGCCGGCTATCCCCCGCGGCAGGCCAACTAGACTCAGTATTCGTCCCCTCTCCCACCTGCGCGCCCGGCATGACCCTGAGAAAACGACTGCTCCTGCTGTTCCTGCCGCTGCTGGCCCTCAGCCTGCTGGGCATCTGGCTGCTGTCCGAGCACATCCTGCTCGAACGCTTCGACCGCGACGACCGCCAGCGCCTGTACGACGAGGTGCGCGTGCTCGACAACCGCCTGGCCTTCGAGAAGCAGCGCCACCTGGACCTGCTGCGCAGCTATGCCTGGTGGGACGCCAGCTACGGCTTCGTCTCGCACCCCACGCCGGGGTTCGTGCGGGAGAACCTGGACATCGACATGCTCGGCAACCTGGGCTTCGACTTCGCGCTCTACCTCGACCGCCGGGGCCGCGTGGTCACCCAGCGCTGGGACGAGGCACGGCTCGCCGCGCCCCAGGCGATAGCCGGCGCGCCCAGCCCCGAGCGACTGCGCCAGGACCTGCTGCGCCGCGCCCTGGAGCTGGGCGTGCTGGACCTGCAGGGCGATCCGTCGCGCAGCCTGGCGCAATGGCTGCTGGTGGACGGCACCCCGCTGCTGCTGCTCAGCCAGCCGATCAGCGACAACCTGGGCCGCGCCGAGCCGGTCGGCGCCATCGTCGCCGGCTACCTGCTCGACCAGCGCCACATGCGCGCCCTGCAGGAGCAGATGGACGCGCGCCTGCAGGTGCAACCCGGGGTGACGCCCGGCGACGGCTGGCGCACCCTGCACCTGCCGGGGCGCAACGGCGGCACCCTGCTGAGCCCGCGGCGGGTGCTCGACGCCGATACCCAGCAGGTCACCCTGCTGTTCCTGGACGCCACCGACACGCCGCAGTTCAGCCTGGCCATCGGCAAGTCGCGGGTCGCCTACCAGCAGGGCCAGGAGGCCATCCGCCTGTTCCTCGGCATGACCTTGCTGATCAGCCTCACCGCCCTGCTGCTGGCCTACCTGGTCCTGGAAATCTGGGTGATCCGCCGCGTGCAGCGGCTCAACCGCGGGGTGGCGAACATCGGCGCCGACACCGGCCCCGCCCGGCTGGCCGACATGGGCCGCGACGAAGTCGGCCAACTGGCCTGCGAAGTCAACCAGATGCTCGAACGCCTGGAGCGCAGCGAGGCCCGCGACCGCGCCATTCTCGACAGCATCCGCGACGGCTACTTCGAGATGGACGGCGACGGCTTGGTGCTCACGGTAAATGCCGCCTTCTGCCGCCTGCTCGGCTACACGGCCGAGGAAGTGGAAGGCCACTCCTACCGGGAACTGCTCGACGAACAGGACGTGGCGCGCGCCCGCGGCCTCTACCAGCAGGTGCGCGACGGCGAGCAGGAAACCACCTTCGCCGCGCCCTTCAAGCGCCGCGACGGCCAGCGCGTGATCTTCGAGACGAAGGTCTCGCCGATCACCGACGCCCAGGGGCAGTTCCGCGGCTTCCGCGGCATCCTCCGCGACATCAGCCTGCAGGTCGCCTACCAGCAGCGCCTGCTCGACCTCGCCTACCGCGACGCGCTGACCGGCCTGGGCAACCGCAAGGCCTTCGGCGAACAGTTGCCCCTGGCCCTGCAGCGCTGCGCGCAAGGCACCAGCGTGGCCCTGCTGTACGTAGACCTGGACCACTTCAAGCCGGTCAACGACCGCTTCGGCCACGCCGCCGGCGACGCCGTGCTGGTCGCCGTGGGCGAGCGCCTGCGCGGCAACCTGCGCCAGCCGGACATGGCCTTCCGCCTGGGCGGCGACGAGTTCGCGGTGGTCCTCGAAGGCGTGGACTGCGACAGCGCCGAGCGCCTGGCCGGGCGCCTGCTGGCCAGCCTCAACCAGGACTACCACGCCGGCGAGCAGCGCCTGGAGTTCCTCTCCGCCAGCATCGGCATCGCCCTCTACCCGGCCGACGCCGGCGACGCCGAAGGCCTGATCCACGCCGCCGACAGCGCCATGTACCGCGCCAAGCAACAGCGCAACCACTACAGCCGCTACCGCGCCTGAACCCCACACAACAGGCAAAACAGACGGCTCGCGAGCGTGCGCCGGCCCTGCTAAGGTCGCAAGCTGGTTTCCTACGGAGATGTTCCATGTCCACCCTGAGCGGCCCGCAATACCTCGGCGAAGGCCTGAAACTCATGATGCGCCCGGGACTGCGCCTGTTCGTGCTGCTGCCCCTGACGATCAACCTGCTGCTGTTCGTCGGCCTGATCGGCTTCGCGGTGAACCAGTTCAGCCACTGGGTCGACTGGCTGATGCCCAGCCTGCCGCAGTGGCTGGACTTCCTCCAGTACATCCTCTGGCCGCTGTTCGTCCTGCTGGTGCTGCTGATCCTGTTCTTCAGCTTTACCCTGGTGGCCAACCTGATCGCCTCGCCGTTCAACGGCTTCCTCGCCGAGAAGGTCGAGGTGGTGGTGCGCGGCCAGGACGACTTCCCGGCCTTCAGCTGGGCCGAACTGGCCGCCATGGTGCCGCGCACCGTCGCCCGCGAACTGCGCAAGCTCGGCTACTTCCTGCCACGGGCCATCGCCCTGTTCGTCCTCAGCCTGATCCCCGGCCTGAACATCATCGCCACCCCGCTGTGGCTGGTGTTCGGCGTGTGGATGATGGCCGTGCAGTACATCGACTATCCGGCGGACAACCACAAGCTGGGCTGGAACGAAATGCTCGCCTGGCTGCGCAGCAAGCGCTGGGCCTGCATGGGCTTCGGCGGCATCACCTACCTCGCGCTGCTGATCCCGGTGGTCAACCTGGTCGCCATGCCCGCCGCCGTGGCCGGCGCGGTGCTGTTCTGGGTGCGCGAGGAGGGGGAGAAGGCGCTGGTGAAATAACCCGGGCGCATCGTCCTTCCCTTCTCATCCTGCAGCGGCGCCCCCCGTTGCGGGATGCCCCTTCCTCCCCAGTCCATGCCTGCCACTTCTTCCCCTCCTCGTGGCGCCGCCTTGCGCTGAATCGCAACTTATTCGCAGCCGCTTTCGCGTTCCGTTCGCGCTCGATGTTTTTCTGGCGCCATAAAACTGCCCCTCATCAAAGAATTTCGAAAAGACGGGTTTCAAGCCGGACGGTCAAGAAAATCGGCTGACTTATATCAATTGGTTTTTTCCTCCTCGCTCCAAAGAATATTCCTACACCACCGCCTCACCAGAAGCCTCGTGGTGGCGCGGCACAGCTGCGCACCCAGCCTGCCTGGCCAGTCCAGGCCCCATCGTCCAACGCTGGCGGATCGGCATCGGCAGCCCGCAGCTGCCGCATTCCTTCTCCTCGTGCCCTGACGCGCGTTGGCTCAAGCCCCGCCCTTCCGCGAAGCGGCGGTGCAAGGAGGTGAACCATGCGATTCCAGAAGACAGCCCTGGCGCTTCACGTCGCCTTGGCCGCGGCCCTGTCATTGCCCATGCAGGGGGCCAACGCCGGCTGCACCGGCGATGCCGCCAGCAGCACCCTGACCTGCGACGTGCCCTTGTACTTCGGCAACCCCGCCGGCTACGACAACGTCGTGATCAACACCACCGCCAACGGCTCCACCGGCGGCAGCTCCGGCCTGGCCGGCTTCGGCATCTACGGCAACAGCTCGACCTACAACCTGAAGAACCTGCTGATCACCACCACCGGCTCCACCGCGGACGCCATCCAGGCCAACATCGGCACCAACAACATCCGCGCCGACTCGCTGACCATCGTCACCAGGGGCTCCTCGGCGGACGGCATCAATGTCACCGAGAACGCGATCAACTCGACGGTCACCATCGGCGACGGGGCCTCCATCACCGCCGAAGGCACGGGCATGGGCGTGCGCGCCAACACCTCGAAGAACGGCGGCAAGAACCAGATCGTGATCGGCAAGGATGCGCACGTCACCACCCATGGCGGCGCCTCCAACTGGCTCGACGGCACCGGCTACGCCGTGTACGCCGGCAACCGTGACCTGAGCGCGAGCAGCTACAAGGGTGACGCCGAAGTCACCCTGGGCGACGGCAGCGTGATCCTCACCAAGGGCAACGCGGCCCATGCCGTCTATGCCAACCGTGGCGGGGTGATCAACCTGGGCGACACCAGCATCGCCACCGAGAAGAACAACGCCTACGGCATCTACGCCCAGACACTCAGCGATGCCAATGGCCCCCGTGGCGGCGTGGTCAACCTCGACGGCGACACCCGCGTCAACGTGACCGACGGCAACCGGGCCCTCTACGCCAGCGGCGCCGGCTCGCGGATCAACAGCGGCCAGGCCGCCATCTACCACCTCGACAGCAGCGCGGCCAGCGACCAAGACGGTCGCCTGGGGGCCAGGCTGCTCGCCGACCAGGGCGGCGTCATCGACCTGAAGATGGCCGCCGGCTCCTACTTCAACGGCAGCACCGCCACCGCCAGCGCCGGGGAGATCCACCTGGCCATCGAGGGCGCCAGCCGCTGGGACCTGAGCGCCGACTCCAACCTCAGCTCGCTGAACCTGGGTAGCGGCGCCACCCTGGCCTACCTGCGCCAGGGGGACGCGAGCGACTACCAGTACAAGACCCTGACCGTGGACGGCGACTTCACCGGCGGTGGGCGCCTGGTGATGAACACCCACCTGGGCGACGACAACTCGGCCACCGACCGCCTGGTGGTCAATGGCGACACCTCCGGCGACACCCGGGTGACGGTGAACAACACCACCGGCACGGGCGAGCAGACCATCGAGGGCATCCGCATGATCGAGGTGGCCGGCTTGTCCGCCGGCGAGTTCCAGTCCGACCGGGTGACCGAAGGCGGCTACGAATACCTGCTGCGTCGTGGCGGCACCTTCGTCGGCTCCACCGGCTCGGACAAGGACTGGTACCTGACCTCCTACAAGCCCACCGTCGATCCCGAGCCGGAACCCGAGCCCGAACCTGAGCCGCAGCCGGAACCGGGGCCCGATCCCGAGCCCGGCATCCCGCCCATCCCGGAGCCCCCGGCACCGCCGGCCCCGCCCAGCGACGGGGACCGCATCCGCCAGCCGGAGGGCGGCGCCTACACCGCCAACCTGGCGGCAGCCAACACCCTGTTCCTGCACCGCCTGCACGACCGCACCGGCAACCTGACCTACGTCGATCCGGACACCGGCGAGGCCAGGACCTCGATGCTGTGGCTGCGCAGCGTCGACGGCGCCAGCCGCTGGAACGACAGCACCGGCCAGCTGAAGACCGAAAGCAACCGCTACGTCATCCAGCTCGGCAGCGACCTGCTGCGCTACAGCAACGACAAGGGCGACTGGGTGCTCGGGGTACTGGGCGGCTACGCCAACGGCAATTCCACCAGCCGCTCGCGGATCACCGGCTACAGCGCCAGGGGCGAGATCGATGGCTACAGCCTCGGCCTCTACGGCACCTGGTACGAGGACCGCGACGACGAGAATGGCGCCTATGTCGACACCTGGGTGCTGTACAACCGCTTCGACAACGAGGTGCATGGCGAGCAACTGGCCAAGGAGCACTACGACTCCGACGGCATCACCGCCTCCGTCGAGGCCGGCAAGACCTTCCGCGTGGCCCGCACCGAGAAGGCCAGCGTGTACGTGCAACCCCAGGCGCAAGTGGTCTACATGGGCGTCAAGGCCGACAGCCACCGCGAGGCCAACGGCACCCGCGTCACCGGACGCGGCGACGGCAACCTCATGACCCGCCTGGGCGCCCGCGCCGCACTGCGCAGCAATGACGCGCAGGGCTTCGCCGGCACCTATGGCGTCGAGCCCTACCTGGAGGCCAACTGGATCCACAACTCCGACGACTTCGGCGCGAAGATGGGCAACACCCGCTTCGACATGGACGGCGCCAACGACATCCTGGAGGTCAAGCTGGGCGCCACCAGCAAGCTCAACAGCCGGGTCAACGTCTGGGGCGAAGTGGCCCGCCAGCACGGCGACAACGGCTACCGCGACCAGGCCTTCACCCTGGGCCTGAAGGTCAACTTCTGAGCCGGCGGGTACAGGGGCAGGGCTCGCCCTGCCCTTCCGGCATCCCCCAGGCGGCGGGATGCCGGCCGCTACAACCCATCAGCCCTGAGGCAGTAGGTCTTGCCGTTCATGTCCTTGCAGGGCCAGTTGTCCTCGATGTAGCTGTCCGGACGGAAGCAGAAACCGTCGTTCTTCACCCAGAAGACCTGCCAGCCAGAACCGGACCTGCGTAGTTGGCTGCAGGTTTGGTAGTCCATGGCGGCAAGTGCAGCAGTGGTACCAATCGCCAATGCAGGCCCTACCACTATCATCAATACGGCACCAACCTTGAACAGCCATAACGCGATCTTGAACCAGACCGGACTTCGCGAGGTTAGAGGTTTTCTAAATAGCAGCCCGTGGAAACCACCAAGTAAGGTCACGGGGCCCAATAGCAGCCCAGCAATCATGAAGAAGGCCGGATAGACCGTTTCGACTATGGGAGCCTGTCGCCAGAGGCGAAGATAGATCGGAAACAACATTTCAATGCATATCAGCAAGCTCCCGACAATTATTGCCAGCCCAACCAATATCAGAGCGAAGCCGATAGGGCGTAGCCATCGTTCAGAAATGGGAGTCACCGCGTCTTCATTGAATCTCATGGGCTGGATTAGAGCTTTGGTAGATTGAGGTTTTCCAAGATACGCGTCCGAAAAGGCACCTCGGGCACCAAACCAGGTGGTACGCGTTTAAGCAACCAGTTCCTGGCCTCATCGACCGCCTGGTCCACAGCAGCATCGATCACTTCACCGACAGCACGTTCGGCATAAGTTCTGACGTTATTTACATCCAACGCCTCGAATCGAGCTGTAAGCGAGGAAGCATTGTCCACCGCGAAATGGAGAGAGTCTCTCACACGCCGTTTAATACCATAGCGTTGGTCCAGTAAATTCAACCCGACACCAACACCAAATACCACTAATGCCCCAACCAACACAGGAAGGACAGCAAATCCAAACATCACACTAATACCTGTAGCAACCGCATACCCAACCGCCGAAGCGATCCCCGCCTTGACCAACTCGACGCCAACGCCACCAAGCAAATCCAACATGCTCAACTGGTCGTTGAAGTACCACTCAAGGACCTCCAGCCCCACTGCCACGTAGCAGGAAAGCCTGAAGCCACTGAGGGAGCTGCCGCGAATGCCGTAACGTCCTACGCCCATCTGGACCAGCTTGGCATTGTCGACGGAATAGCGCGTGCCGGTCAGTATCCGGCGCAGCCCCGGGTAACCGGACAGGACGACGTACTGCCTGCCTTGGTAGAAGGTATATCTGATCCGAGTATTGAGGCCTCCGAGGTCCCGTACCAGCCGGACGAAGTTCACCGTGTCGAATGAACCCAGCGCAACCGGGACGCCCCAGGGGGTGCTCGCGAACGAATGAAACGGGCTGTCAAGATAGGCCCCTGAGCCATCGAACGGCCCGTTGGCTTGGCACAAGCCAGGCGCCCCGACCGGGGGCAAATGACTGGTCGCATGATCGCGGGCCAGTTGGTTGGCCTGTTCGACGGTGAGGAACAGGAGTTCGCGGTGGTTGGCGTCCAGCGAACGCCCCAGCTCGTCCAGTTGAGCGGTGGTCAGCCCCATGGGTGCTCCAGCGGGTGATTCGGCCTTCCCCGTTCGGCGGGTGAGGGAAGCACAACGAATTACTCGCTGGTGCCGGGCATCGGCTGCCGGGCGTTTCCTGCTGGACTGTAGGGTTTTGCGCTAAATGCGGCATCGGCCCCGGCGCGTACCGGGGCGCTCTTTCTTCATGCGCTGAAACGCAGTGCCGCGGTCAGGTCGCCCATGGGCTGCTGGCCGCGGGCGCGCATGGCGTCGTCGCGCAGTTTCAGGCCGTCGAGCTTCTCCAGGTCGAACACCCGGGTGATCAGGCGCAGGATGGAGCCGGTGTCGTAGACACTGTGGTCCACCGTGCCGTGGCGCGCGAAGGGCGACACCACCAGCGCCGGAATGCGCGAGCCGGGGCCCCAGCGGTCGCCCTGGGGCGGCGCCACGTGGTCCCACCAGCCGCCGTTCTCGTCCACGCTGATGACGATCACCATGTTCGGCCATTGCGGGCTTTCCATCAGGTGCTTCACCGCGCGCACGATGTGGCGGTCGCCGCTGGCCACGTCGGCGTAGCCGGCGTGCATGTTGAGGTTGCCCTGGGGCTTGTAGAAGGTCACCGCCGGCAGCGTGCCGGCGCGGGCGTCGGCGAAGAAGCGGTTGCTCGACGGGTCGTCGCCCAGGCCGCCGTCGCGCAGGCGCTTCGCGCGTTCCCCGGGGTGTTCCGGGCCCTGCTGGACGAAGTAGTTGAACGGCTGGTGGTGGTACTGGAAGTTGGGGATCTTCGGGATGCCGGCGGAGTTCCTGTACTGCTCCAGGGTGGCTTCCCAGGCGCCGGCGTACCAGGCCCAGTCGACGCCCTTCTTGCTCAGCTTGTCGCCGATGTGCTCGTGGCGCTGCGGCACCATCACGTTGGGCTGGCCGGGCAGCGCGTAGTCCGGGCGCTGGGGGTCGCGCTGCACGGTCGGCCAGAACGGCGGGAGCATGGTGTTGACGCCGTAGCCGTCGGGGGTCAGGGCGCTGGGGCCGAACTTCGGTGCGCCGCCGCTGACGCTGGCCGGCGAATCCTCCAGGGGTTGCAGGCGCGGGTCGGCGGGGTCGTCGCTCATCAGTTGGGCGATCTGTGTGCGGGCCGGCGAGTCTTGCACGTCCGGGTACACCGGCGGGGTGGCCGCCACCAGGTACTGGTGGTTGAGGAAGGAACCACCGAAGGCGCCCTGGAAGAAGTTGTCGCACAGCACGAAGTCCCGGGCCAGGTCCCACAGGCGCAGGCTGTAGGGGCTCTGCGCGTAGTAGCCCATGGGCAACGCGCCGGAGTCGGCCCAGGCGACGAACATGTCGTTGCGCCCGCCGTTGATCTGCATCTGGTTCTGGTAGAACACGTGCCAGAGGTCGCGGGTCACCAGGCCCAGGGGCAGGTCCTCGCCCTGCGGGCCCTTGAGCGCGAAGGGCGCGTTGGCCAGGTTCTCCTGGTACTGCACGCCCTCGGCGTAGCTCACCCCTTCCAGGCTCTGGCCGACCTGCAGCACGCCGCCGTACACCGGCGGCAGCTGGTCCAGCAGGCTGCCGTCGCGGTCGCGCTGCCGGTAGTCGGCCGGCTGCAGCGACGACAGCGGTTTCTCCACGCCGGGGAAGTCGCCGAACAGGTTGTTGAAGCTGCGGTTCTCGGCGTAGATCACCACTATGGTCTTCACCTGCTCGCGCAGCGCCCGGTCCAGCTCGGCGCCGCTCAGCTCGCGCCCGGTTTCGGTGGCCCGGGCCGTGCCCTCGCCCACCAGGCCGACCAGCGCCGCCCCGGCCCCCAGGGCCGCGGCACCGCCGAGGAAGCGGCGGCGGCCGGCGTCCGCCAGTGGCTGGGCAAGGTCCTGCCCGGGATTCTGGTCGCGCTTGTCGCTCATCGTCGGCTCCCTGTTATCGGAAATCGCGGCTATCGGAAATCGCGGCACTCTAGCAGCCCCGTGTGACAGCCGGGCGAAGGCTCTATGACAGGCCTTTCCCAAAACCTTGCGGGAAACGCCCGAATCGTCCGTCACATTTCCGCAATCCAGGCGTCACACCCGCTACACCGGCCAGGCGGAGACTGCCGTTCATGAGCACGACTCCCCTGCGCATCGCGCTGATCAGCGAAACCTTCCCGCCGGAGATCAACGGTGTGGCCAACACCCTCGGGCGCCTCGCCGCCGGGCTGCTGCAGCTCGGCCACCGGGTGCAGGTGGTGCGCCCGCGGCAGAGCGTCGACGACGGCCGCCACAGCGACGACGAGCTGCTGCTCACCCGCGGCTGGCCGCTGCCCGGCTACCCCGGCCTGCAATGGGGCCAGTCGTGCCTGCACAAGCTGCTGCGGCACTGGCGGCGGCTGCGCCCGGACGTGCTCTACATCGCCACCGAAGGCCCGCTCGGGCTGGCCGCCCTGCGCGCCGCCAGGCGCCTGCGGATCCCCGCCCTGAGCGGTTTCCACACCAACTTCCAGCAGTACGGCGCGCACTACGGCCTGGGCCCGCTGACGCGCCTGGTGACCGCCTACCTGCGCTGGTTCCACAACCGCACCCTGCGTACCCTGGTGCCCAGCGCCAGCCAGGCGCTGGAGCTGGAACGCCGCGGTTTCGCCCACCTCGCCCAGCTGGCGCGCGGCGTGGACGGCCAGCTGTTCCAGCCCGGCCGCCGCGACGACGCCTTGCGCCGCGAGTGGGGCCTGGGCGAGCAGGACATCGCCGTGCTGCACGTCGGCCGCCTGGCCGCGGAGAAGAACCTCGGCCTGCTCGGCCGTGCTTTCGATCAACTGCGGGCAGCCCACCCACAACTGAACCTGCGCCTGGTGATAGTCGGCGACGGCCCGCAGCGCGCGCAGCTCGCCCGCGAATTGCCCGGGGCGGTGTTCTGCGGCCTGCAGCGCGGCGAGGAACTGGCCCGGCACTACGCCAGCGGCGACCTGTTCCTCTTCCCCAGCCTCTCCGAGACCTTCGGCAACGTGGTCCTGGAGGCCCTGGCCTCGGGCCTGGCGGTGGTCGCCTACGACCAGGCCGCCGCGGCCCAGCACATCCGCCACGGGCACGACGGCGCCCTGGCGATTCCCGGCGACGAGGCCGCCTTCATCGATGCCGCCAGTTGGCTGCTGGAAGACCGCGAGCACCTGCGCCGGGTACGCCTGAACGCGCGCCAGCACGCCGGCCGCCTGGAATGGCGCGGCATCGTCGAACGCTTCGAGGGCTACCTGCTGGAGGCCGTCCGCCAGCCGCTGCCGGCGACGGCCGACGGCACCGGCGCGCTGGGCGCCGATACCGTGCGCAAGTGATCAGGCGAAGGGCTTGGGCTCGGCGGCGAAGGACAGGCTCATGGCCCCGGCGCCGAGGTTGATGCCCCCGGTCGGGCTGAGCATGCCCAGGTGCATGGCGATGCCGCGTTCGCCACAGGCCTTCTCCAGCGCCTCGAAGCCTGGCAGGTCGCGCAGCGCCGAAGGGTCGCCGGCGTAGCTCAGGCCGACGTGCGGGGCCAGCAGCTCGCCGGCCTCCACCCGCGCGCGGGCGAAGTTGAGCAGGCGCTCGGCGGATTTCTCGTAGTTCGGCGACACCGACACCGGCTTGTCCTCACCCTGCACCAGGCTCAGCACCGGCTTCATGTCGAGCATCGAGCCGATGCCGAGGAAGGCGCCGCGCAGGCGGTCGCCGATGCTGCTGCGGTCGCCCTTCTGGAAGCCGCGGCGGCGCACGTGGCCCAGGTCGTTGGCGACCAGGAAGGTGTTCATCTGCTGGCTCAGCTGTTCCAAGCGCGTGCGAATGGCGTTGGGGTGCTGGTCCTCGCCGAGCAGGCGCGCGCCTTCGGCGGCCAGTACCGCCAGGCCGGCGAACACCGTCTGGCTGTCCACCACGCGCAGCGCGAAGGGGCCGGCGATGCCGGCGGCGGCGCGGCGCTCGCGGTAGCTCTGCAGCAGGCCGAAGGAGGCCTGGGTGGCATTGTCGAAGATCGGGCTGCGCGCGCTGCTGACGGTCAGGCAGATGACGTAGTCGAAGTCGGTGACCAGTTGTTCGAGGAACCAGGCCTGGGTTTCCGCAGCGGTCAGCGGCTCGCTGCCGTCCTCCGGGGCGACCTTGGGCAGGTCCTCGGAATAGAAGCGCAGGGTGGTCTCGGGGTCGCGGTCATCGATGATCCGGCGCTGGCCCAACCGGATACCGATGGGCAGTACGCGGATATTGTTAGCGGCGAGGAATTCGGGGGGCAGGTCGCAGGTCGCATCCACCACCAGGCCAATCCGCATGGCTTAGCTCCTTTGGCCGTGTGCCGGCCTATTGTTGTGTTGGCGGCCCTACAATGCCCGTTTCCGACCTTCAAGTCAGCAGATCGGAAGGCCTGCTTCGGAAAAGATTTGTAAATACGGCAGAAATGCCCTTAGGAATCTGACGAAAGAAACCGCCCGGGGATGTCCCCGGGCGGTTTCGTCGATCCGTGGCGATCAGGCCAGGGACATCAGCGCATCGCGGCTGAACGGCTTGATGTCGGCCAGGCGGCCGTCGCGCACCTTCAGCGCCCAGTCCGGGTCCACCAGCAGCGCGCGGCCCACCGCCACCAGGTCGAACTCCTGCTTGCCCAGGCGCTCCAGCAGGCCTTCGATGCCCGAGGGCTGGGCCACTTCGTCGGTCTTGCCGAAGAAGGCGAGGAACTCGCTGCCGTCCAGGCCGACGTTGCCCACGGTGATGGTCGGCTTGCCGGTGAGCTGGCGCGTCCAGCCGGCCAGGTTGAGGTCCGAGCCTTCGAACTCGGGAATCCAGAAGCGGCGGGTCGAGCAGTGGAAGATGTCCACGCCGGCGTCCGACAGCGGCTCGAGGAAGGCCGCCAGTTCTTCCGGGGTCTGTACCAGGCGTGCGCCGTAGTCCTGCTGCTTCCACTGCGAGAAACGGAAGATGATCGGGTAGTCCGGGCCCACCGCCTCGCGTACGGCGCGGATCAGCTCAATGGCGAAGCGCGAACGGTTGGCCAGGCTGCCGCCGTATTCGTCGGTGCGCTTGTTGCTGCCGTCCCAGAAGAACTGGTCGATCAGGTAGCCGTGGGCGCCGTGGATCTCCACGCCGTCCATGCCGATGGCCTTGGCGTCGCGGGCGGCCTGGGCGAAGGCGGCGATGACTTCCCGGATGTCCTCTTTGGTCATCTCGTGGACCAGCTCCTGGCCGTCCTTCACCTTGCCGCTGGGGCCGTAGCCGGGGACGCTGGCGTCCGGCTCCACGCCCAGGCGGCGCACGGAACCGACGTGCCACAGCTGCGGGACGATCTTGCCGCCTTCGGCGTGCACCGCGTCGACCACCTGCTTCCAGCCGGCCAGGGCGTCCTCGCCGTAGAAGCGCGGCACGTTCGGGTAGCCGTTGGCGGCCTTGTGGCCGACGGTGGTGCCTTCGGTGACGATCAGGCCGACGCCGGCGGCGGCGCGGCGGCGGTAGTACTCCACCACCTGGGCGTGGGGCACGCCGCCCGGGCTGAAGTTGCGGGTCATCGGGGCCATGACCACGCGGGTCGGCAGCTCCAGGTTGCCGAGGCGGAAGGGTTCGAACAGGCTCTCTACGGATGCGCTCACGAAAGTTCTCCAGGGGCGGCCGGGTGGCCGGGCGTCCCGTCAGTGGGTTGCACGATGTTCAGGCCGCCAGCACCCGCTCCAGGCGGGCGATGAAGGCTTCCATGGGTTGCAGCGAGCCGCTGGTCTTCAGCCGCCCCAGCACGCCCTGCCAGGCGTTGGCGATGAAGGCGGCGAGGTTCTCGCAGTCCTCGTCCGCCGCCAGCTCGCCGGCGCGCTGCGCCTGGGCCAGGCAGTCGCGGAGGATGTCGGCGCCGCGCTGGAGGATGGCGTCGACCTTGGCGCCGATGGCCGGCGACAGTTCGGCCATCTCGAAGCTCAGGCTGCCGATGAAGCAGTGGTACTCGGCCTTTTCCTGGCGGGCGAAGTGCGCCATCAGCTCGGCGTAGTAGCCGAGGATGCGCGCCCGCGGGCCCAGCGCCGGGTTGCCCAGGGCTTGGGCGTAGCGCTGCAGGCGCGGGCCGTAGATCTGCTCCAGGGCCTGCAGGGCGAAGTCTTCCTTGCTGTCGAAGTAGTGGTAGAAGGAGCCCTTGGGGATGCCCGCGGCCTGGACGATGTCCTGCACCCCGGTGCCGTGGTAGCCGCAGCGGGTCATGACCGCCGAGCCCTTGGCCAGGATGAGGTCGCGCTTGTCGAGTCGGATGCGGGTGTTCATGGGGCGCAGGATATGACCGGTCGTCTCGCCCTGCCCAGCACTATTGATGGCGGTGATTCCGCGCCACAACCGGCGGCCTCAATGCCAGCTGACGTGCTGCTCCAGCGGGAAGCGCAGGCGCGGGTTGTACACCCCGCGCTCGCTGGCCCGGCCCACCGCCAGCAGCATGATCGGCACGGCCCGCGGCGGGATGTCCAGTACGCGGCGCAGGCGCACCTCGTCGAAGCCCTCCATGGGGCAGCTGGCGTAGCCGTGGCTCTGCACCGCGAGCATCAGGTTCTGCGCCGCCAGGGCCGTGGATTTTACCGCCCACAGGCGCATCTGCCCATGGCTGTTGGGCGTGCGCATCAATGGCCGGCGCAGGCCGGCCAGGCGCACCAGGCAACGCTTGAACAGGCCGCGCAGGCCAAAGGCGCCCTGGTCGTACTGGAAGGGCGCGGCTTTCGCGTAGAACTTGCGCACCTGTTCCGGCACCTGCGGCTCCGGCCACTGCTCGACCACCTGGCGGCAGGCCTCGCGCCAGGTGTCCGGGCGCGCCAGCACGGCGATCAGCACCGGCGCGGTGCGCGCGGCGTTCTGGTTCAGGCAGACCTCGTGCAGGCGCTGGCGCAGCGCCGGCTCGCGGATCACCTGGAAGCTCCAGGGCTGCAGGTTGCAGGAGTTGGGCGCGAGGGTCGCCAGTTCCAGGCAGTCGCGCAGCACCGCGTCCGGCACCGGCTCGTCGGTGAAGCGGCGCACCGAGCGGCGCTGCTCGATGAGCTGGCGCAGGGCGGCCGGCCCGCAGGCAAGGTCAGGGGTTTCGGCGACGAATCGGGTCATGGCGGCGTCCTCGGTCGGTCCGGGGATTAAACCCGGCCAGCGGCGCCGCGCACAGGCGTAGGAGAGAAATGCCGGCAGGATTGGCGCAAGCGCCCTCACCTGCCGGGGCGCGGGCTCAGCCCAGGGCCTTCTCGATGGCCTGCACCAGGGCCGGGTCGTCCGGCGTGGTGCGCGGGCTGAAGCGGGCCAGCACGCGGCCGTCGGGGGCGAGCAGGAACTTCTCGAAGTTCCAGGTGATGTCGCCGGGGAACTCGGCGCCCTCGCCCGCCAGCAGGCGGTACAGCGGATGGCGCTCGGAGCCGTTGACCTCGAGCTTGGCCGACATCGGGAAGCTGACGCCGTAGTTCAGCGAGCAGAACGACTGGATTTCCGTCTCGCTGCCCGGTTCCTGGCCGGCGAACTGGTTGCAGGGCAGGCCCAGGACCACGAAGCCGCGGTCGCGGTATTGCTGGTAGAGCTTCTCCAGCCCGGCGTACTGCGGGGTCAGACCACACCTGGAGGCGACGTTCACCACCAGCACCACCTTGCCCTTCAATGGGGAGAGCGGCAGATCCTGGCCGTCCAGGCCACGCAGAGTCAGATCGTGAAAAGCGCTCATTGGAGTACTCCTTGAATGAAATAGGCACACGAAGTGCCGTGCGCCCGGCCGGACAAGTCGTCCACGCAGCGCATCCCAGTCGGTTCGGGAAAAAGGCCCAGCATCCGTGCATGCGAAAGGCGCCCTCAGGCGCCTTTCACGGGTACAAGCTTAGCAGCTCCGACCGGGTGTCACCGGGCCATCAATCGGCCCGACGAAACACCTCAGTGGTGGTGGCCGCCTTCGCCATGGATGTGGCCGTGGGCGACTTCCTCGGCGGAAGCGTCGCGCACGTTGACCACCTTGACCTTGAAGTTCAGGCGCTGGCCGGCCAGCGGGTGGTTGCCGTCGACGGTCACGTCGTCGCCGTCGATGTCGCGGATGGTGACGATCTGCATGCCGCCGTCCGGCGCCGAAGCGTGGAACTGCATGCCGACCTGCAGCTCGTCGACGCCTTCGAACATCTCGCGGCTCAGGGTGGCGACCAATTCGGCGCTGTATTCGCCGTAGGCTTCGCCCGGCTCGATGGCGACGTCCAGCTCGTCACCGACCTGCTTGCCTTCCAGGGCCTTCTCCAGGCCGGAAATGATGTTGCCGGCACCATGCAGGTAAACCAGCGGAGCGCCGCCGGCGGAACTGTCGATGACCTCACCTGCGTCGTTGGTCAGGGTATAGTCGATGGAAACCGCCTTGTTGGCTGCGATCTGCATGGGGAAGAACCTTTCGGAAAAAGAAGTTGAGCGGGCAAGTTTACGCCGGGCCGGGGATGAAAGCGACCCGAAGGCGGACGGATGGCCCGTGCGCGAGCCGCCGCGCCTGCTTGACTTCCATCAGGACGAGGACGGCCACTGGGTGGCAGTGTTGTCCTGCGGCCATACCCAGCACCTGCGCCACCAGCCGCCCTGGCAGTCGCGCCTCTGGGTGCTGGACGCCGAGGCGCGCGCGGCGCTGCTCGGCCGGCCCTTCGCCTGCGGCTGGTGCGCGCGGGCATCCCTCCCCGACAAGGACTGACAAGCATGGCGGCACGCAACATCCTGGTAATCAACTGCGGCAGTTCCTCGATCAAGTTCGCCCTGGCCAGCGAGGACAGCGAGGGCTTCGTCCTCCACGGCCTGGCCGAGCGCCTGGGCGAGCCCGGGGCGGTGCTCGGCTGGGTCCGCGGCGGCCAGCGCGACAGCCTGGAGCTGGGCGACGGCGCCGGCCACGAAGCGGCCCTGGCGCGCCTGCTGCCGCTGGTGGAGCAGGCCGTGAAGGGCCCGCTGCACGCCATCGGCCACCGCGTGGTGCACGGCGGCGAGCGCTTCACCCAGGCCTGCCGGATCGACGCCGAGGTGCTCCAGGCGATCCGCGACACCGTGCCCCTGGCGCCGCTGCACAACCCGGCCAACCTGCTGGGCATCGAGGCGGCCATGGCGCTTTATCCACGGCTGCCCCACGTCGCCGTGTTCGACACCGCCTTCCACCAGAGCCTGCCGCCGCGCGCCTACCGCTACGCCCTGCCGGAGCCGCTGTACCGCGAGCAGCACGTGCGCCGCTACGGCTTCCACGGCACCAGCCACCGCTACGTCAGCCACCGCGCCGCCGAGATCAGCGGCCTGGCCCTGGGCGACAGCTACTGGATCTGCGCGCACCTGGGCAACGGCAGCTCCACCTGCGCCATCGCCGAGGGCCAGAGCCGCGACACCAGCATGGGCCTGACGCCGCTGGAAGGCCTGGTGATGGGCACCCGCAGCGGCGACGTCGACCCCAACCTGCACAGCCACCTGGCGCGCACCCTGGGCTGGAGCCTGGAGAAGATCGACCACATGCTCAACCACGACAGCGGCCTGCTCGGCCTGTCGGGGCTGTCCAACGACATGCGCACCCTGGAGCACGCCCGCGAGCAGGGCCACGCCAACGCGGCCCTGGCCATCGAGGTGTTCTGCTACCGCCTGGCCAAGTCCCTGGCGGCCATGAGCTGCGCCCTGCCGCGCCTGGACGGGCTGATCTTCACCGGCGGCATCGGCGAGAACTCGCCCCTGGTGCGCAACCTCACGGTGCAGCACCTGCACGTGATGAACCTGCAGCTCGACGGCGAGGCCAACGCCCGCTGCGTGCGCGGCGTCGAGGGGCCGATCCACGCGCAGGGCCACCCGCGGGTGCTGGTGATCCCGACCAACGAGGAACGCCAGATCGCCCTCGACACCCTGGCCGTGCTCGGCTGAAGATTGCTTCTCCGGCCCCACAAGGGCCGCAGCGAAACCGAACGGCTTAAGGAGCCCGGATGCACACCTTCTTCATCGCCCCCACCGGCTTCGGCGTGGGCCTCACGTCCATCAGCCTGGGCCTGATCCGCGCCCTGCAGCGCGCCGGCCTGAAGGTCGGCTTCTACAAACCCATCGCCCAGCCGCAGCCCGGCGACGACGGCCCGGAACGCTCCAGCGAGCTGGTGGCCCGCACCCACGGCCTCAAGCCGCCCACCCCGCTGCCCCTGGGCAAGGTCGAGCGGATGCTCGGCGACGGCCTGCTGGACGACCTGCTCGAAGGCATCATCCACGAGTACCGGGCCGCCGCCGAGGGCCAGGACGTGATGATCATCGAGGGCATGGTCCCCACCCGCCACGTCAGCTACGCCGCGCGCATCAACTTCCACCTGGCCAAGAGCACCGACGCCGAGGTGATCCTGGTCTCGGCGCCGGAGAACGAGACGCTCAACGAGCTGTGCGACCGCCTGGAGATCCAGGCCCAGCTGTTCGGCGGCGCCCACGACCCGAAACTGCTCGGGGTGATCCTCAACAAGGTCCGCGACGTCGACGGCGAAGGCCGCCCGCTGGAAGGCGAGGCCGCCGCCCAGCGCTTCGCCTCGCGCCTGAGCGAGCATTCGGCGCTGATGCGCGGCGGCGAGTTCCGCCTGCTCGGCTGCATCCCCTGGCAGGACGACCTCAACGCCCCGCGCACCCGCGACGTGGCCGACCTGCTCGACGCCAGCGTGCTCAACGCCGGCGACTACGAGCAGCGCCGCGTGCAGAAGATCATCCTCTGCGCGCCCTCGGCGCCGAACACCGTGCACCTGCTCAAGCCCGGCGTGCTGGTGGTGGTGCCGGGCGACCGCGACGACATCATCCTCGCCGCGTGCCTGGCGGCGATGAACGGCGTGCCCCTGGCCGGCCTGCTGCTGTGCAGCGGCCTGGCCCCGGACGCGCGGATCATGGAGCTGTGCCGCAGCGCCCTGCAGAGCGGGCTGCCGGTGCTGACGGTGAACACCGGCTCCTTCGACACCGCCGGCGACCTCACGCGGATGAACAAGGAAATCCCCATCGACGACCGCGAGCGCGCCGAGCGCGTCACCGAGTACGTCGCCGGGCACATCGACTTCGAATGGCTGCGCGAGCGCTGCGGCGCGCCCCACGAGCCGCGCCTGTCGCCGCCGGTGTTCCGCTACCAGCTGACCCAGCGCGCCGCCCACGCCGGCAAGCGCATCGTCCTGCCCGAGGGCAGCGAGCCGCGCACCGTGCAGGCGGCGGTGATCTGCCACGCCCGCGGCATCGCCCGCTGCGTGCTGCTGGCCAAGCCCGACGACGTCCAGGCGGTGGCGCAGATGCTCGGCATCGCCCTGCCCGCGGACCTCGAGGTCATCGACCCGGACCGGGTCCGCAGCCGCTACGTCGAACCCATGGTGGCGCTGCGCAAGGGCAAGAACCTCAACGCGCCCATGGCCGAGCAGCAGCTGGAGGACAACGTGGTGCTGGGCACCATGATGCTCGCCCTGGACGAGGTGGACGGCCTGGTCTCCGGGGCCATCCACACCACCGCCAACACCATCCGCCCGGCGCTGCAGCTGATCAAGACCGCGCCCGGCTACAACCTGGTGTCCTCGGTGTTCTTCATGCTGCTGCCCGACCAGGTGGTGGTCTACGGCGACTGCGCGGTGAATCCCGACCCTTCGGCCAGTGACCTGGCGGAAATCGCCCTGCAGAGTGCCGACTCGGCGCAGGCCTTCGGCATCACCCCGCGGGTGGCGATGATCAGCTACTCCACGGGGGACTCGGGAACCGGCGCGGATGTCGAGAAAGTGCGGGAAGCGACGCGCATCGCGCAGGAAAAACGCCCCGATCTGTTGATCGACGGGCCCTTGCAGTATGATGCCGCCGCCGTCGCCGGCGTCGGCCGCCAGAAGGCCCCCGACAGCCCGGTGGCCGGCCGCGCCACCGTGTACGTGTTCCCCGACCTGAACACCGGGAACACCACCTACAAGGCGGTGCAGCGCAGCGCCGACTGCATCAGCATCGGCCCCATGCTGCAAGGCTTGCGCAAGCCGGTGAACGACCTGTCGCGCGGCGCCCTGGTGGAAGACATCGTCTACACCATCGCGCTCACCGCGATCCAGGCCGACACGCAACAGACCTGACACCAGGAGGGCCGCCCGCGGGCGGCCCAGGCCAACGCCGGCACAGGAAGGTGCCACCGCCAACAGCGGGGCCGGAACCCCGACCACGCGCCGCCCCGTGCGTCGCCCATGTACAAGGAACGCCAATGCTCAACTTCCTTCCCCATGCCCTGCGCGGCTCGCTCGCCGGCCTGCTGCTGATCGTCAGCACCCTGTGCTGGTGCATCCCGCTGTTCGGCATGACGCTGTTCAAGCTGCTGCTGCCCTTCGCCCCCGCCCAGGCGCTGTGCCGGCGGATCATGGGGCTGATCGCCGAAGGCTGGATCAGCTGCAACAAGGGCTGGATGAACCTAGTGCAGCGCACCCGCTGGAACGTCGAAGGACTGGAGGGCCTGGAGTACGACCATTCCTACCTGGTCACCAGCAACCACCAGAGCTGGGTCGACATCCTCGTGCTGCAGTACCAGCTCAACCGCCGCCTCCCGCTGCTGCGTTTCTTCCTCAAGCAGCAGCTGATCTGGGTGCCCGTCATCGGCCTGTG
Source organism: Pseudomonas sp. JH-2 (assembly GCF_036231725.1). Classification (NCBI taxonomy): domain Bacteria; kingdom Pseudomonadati; phylum Pseudomonadota; class Gammaproteobacteria; order Pseudomonadales; family Pseudomonadaceae; genus Pseudomonas; species Pseudomonas sp. JH-2. The sequence goes on from NZ_JAZAQP010000052.1 coordinate 21,871, forward strand.
CTGGTGGGCGCTGGATTTCCCCTTCATGAAGCGCTACAGCAAGGCCTACCTGGCCAGGCACCCGGAGAAGCAGGGCCAGGACCTGGCCACCACCCGCAAGGCCTGCGCCAAGTTCAAGCGCATCCCGGTGGCCATCTTCAACTTCCTCGAAGGCACCCGCTTCACCCGCGCCAAGCACGACGAGCAAGGCTCGCCCTTCCAGCACCTGCTCAAGCCCAAGGCCGGCGGCATCGCCTTCGTCCTCGACGCCATGGGCGAGCAGTTGCGCACCCTGGTCAACGTCACCATCCACTACCCCGACGGCAGCCCGACCTTCTGGTGCCTGCTGTCCGGGCGCCTGAAGCGCGTGGTGGTGCGCTTCGAGGAACTGGAGATCCCGCGGCAGTTCATCGGCAAGAGCTACGACCAGGACGCGGACTACCGCGCCGAATTCCAGCGCTGGGTGAACCAGCTGTGGGAGCGCAAGGACCAGTTGCTGGCGCAGCTGCACCGCGAGTATCCGGCTGGGGCCAAGGCTTGAGGGTGTGTGCTTTTCGTATTTGTAGGAGCGAGCTTGCCCGCGAAGGGTGACCGCGGCGCTGGAAACCCGTAGGGCGACTTCGGGTTCGACCTTGACGTGGGTTGTGGTGAAGGTGAAACGGCGGATAACCGCGAACGGTTATCCGCCCTACGTCACGGTCAAACCCGGCGTAGGGCGCATAACGCCTACGGCGTTATCCGCCGAATCGCGGACAGAGTCCGCTCCTACGGTTCAGGGAAGCACGGTCGTAGGAGCGGACTCCGTCCGCGATTGGAGTCACCGACCACGCCGGACGTCCCGGTGGCACGACCAATACCCCTGCCCCCAACAAAAAAAGCCCGCCAACCGGCGGGCTTTTTCATCCAGGCAACGCTTACTGATACTGCTGCCCACCCTGGGGCGCGGTGCCCTGGGCGCCCGGCAGGGCCTTCAGGTTGACCTCGACGCGGCGGTTCTGCGCGCGGCCGTCGACCGTGGAGTTGCTCGCGATCGGCTGGTCCGGGCCCATGCCGCGGGTGCTCACGCGGGTGCCGTCGACGCCTTGCGAGGTCAGGTAGGTGGCCACGCTCTGCGCACGGCGCTGCGACAGGTCCATGTTGTGCTGGCGGCTGCCGGTGCTGTCGGTGTAGCCGACGATCTCGATGCTGTTCTGGTTGAACTGCTTGAAGGAGTTCGCCAGGTTGTTCAGCGGCGCGTAGAAGGACGGGGCGATGTTCGCCGAGTCGGTGGCGAAGGTGATGTTGCCCGGCATGATCAGTTTGATGTCGTCGCCCTGGCGCTGCACCTGCACGCCGGTGCCCTGCATCTGCTGGCGCAGCTGGGCCTCCTGCTTGTCGGCGTAGTAGCCGTAGCCGGCGGCGGCCGCACCGGCCACCGCGGCGCCGATCAGCGCGCCCTTGCCACGGTTGTCGTGGTTGATGGCGGCACCGGCCACGGCACCGGCCAGCGCGCCCAGGCCACCGTACTTGGCGGTCTTGCTCACGCCGCCTTCCGGCGGGACCTGGGTGTTGGGGTCATAGGGGTTCTGCGAGGCGCAACCGGCCATGAGAGCGAAGGCGGTGACGGCCGCGACCATGGACAGACGACGTGCGGTGAACATGAAGGAAGACTCCTCGAATAGCGATACGCCCTTTCCCGGGCGGCAGGTTAGAGCTCAGGACGTGCAAAAGATTCCACAGCAACCTTAAGCACGGATGAACGGATTCTCGCGCATTTCATCGCCCAGGCGGGTATCCGGGCCGTGGCCGGTGACCACGGTGGCCTCCTCGTCCAGGCTGTACAGGCGCGTCTTGATCGAGCGCTCGATGGTGGCGTAGTCGCCACCCCACAGGTCGGTGCGGCCGATGCCGCGGCGGAACAGGGTGTCGCCGGCGATCAGCAGCCTGGCGCCGGGGAACCAGAAGCTCATCGAGCCGGGCGTGTGCCCCGGGGTGTGCAGCGCCACGCCGCAGCCGCAGGCCAGTTCCTCGTCGTCCTGCAGCCACTGGTCCGGCGAGGGCACCGGCTGGTAGGGCACGCCGAACATGCGGCACTGCATCTCAAGGTTGTCCCAGAGGAACTGGTCGCCCTGGTGCAGGTGCAGGGTGGCGCCGGTCTTCTCCTTCATCTGCCCGGAGGCGAGGAAGTGGTCCAGGTGCGCGTGGGTGTGGATGATGCTGACCACCTTCAGGCCCAGGGCGTCGAGGCGCTGCAGGATCAGCTCGTGGTCGCCGCCGGGGTCGACCACGATGGCCTTCTTCGTCAGCGGGTCGCCGATGATGGTGCAGTTGCACTGCAGGGGGCCGACGGGGAAGGTTTCGCGGATCAGCGCGGGCTGGGCGGCGTCCATGGGGCATGTCCTGGCAAGTTTCGACAAACGCCAAGGGTGACGGCAAAGCAGCTGCGCTTCAACTCCCCGCACTCAGTCGCTGCGGTAGTCGGTGGGCAACTTGCCGGTCCACTTGCGGAACGCCCGGCGGAAGTTCGACGGGTCGTTGAAGCCCAGCAGCAGGGCGATCTCGTACAGCGGCAGGTGGGTGGTGGTGAGGTACTGCAGGGCCAGGCGCTTGCGCACGTCGTCCAGCACCTGCTGGTAGGTGGTGCCCAGGCTCGACAGGTGCCGGCGCAGGCTGCGGCCGCTGGTGTGCAACTCGCGCGCCGCGGTGTCCAGGTCGGGGAACTCGCCGGGGCGCGCCAGCAGCAGGCGGCGGATGCGGGTGAGCAGGCCTTCCTGCACGTCCAGGCTGGCCAGCAGCGCCTCGCACTGCTGCTCGCACATCTGCACCGTGGCCGGGTTGGCCAGGGCCATGGGGCGGCCCAGGTATTCCCGCGGCAGGCTGATGTAGTGGAACGGCTGGTCGAAGGCCGCCGCCACGCCGAACACCTCGGTGTAGCGCCCGGCATAGGGCGGTTCGGGGAAGGCGAAGCCGACCTCCACGCCCTGCAGCGGCTCGCCGACGAGAAAGCGGGCGATGGTGTACAGGCTGGTCATCAGGCCCTCGCCGGCGAAGCGCTGCATGGGCCCCAGGGGGATCGACTCGCTGGCGCGCAGCTGCGAGCGGTCCTGCTCCTCGACCCGCTCCAGGTCGTAGGCCAGGCCGAGCACGCGGTAGTACTTGAGGGCGAAGTCGATGGCCTTTTCCAGGTTGGCGCTGGACAGCACCGCGTAGCCGAGGATGCCGTGGGTGGACACGTTCAGGCGCTGGCCCAGCAGCAGGCCGAAGGCCGGCTCGCCGCAGTTGGCCAGGGCGGCGCCGGCGAGCAGGTTGAAGTCGATGAAGGACAGGCGCCCGGCCGGGCTGTGCAGCACCTCGGGGCGCACCCGGGCCAGTTCGAACAGGCGCTGGCGCGGCACGCCGAGCTCCTCGGCGAGGTCGAGCAGGGCCTGGGCGTAAGCCACCGGGACCAGCTCGGCGGTGAAGTTGAGCGGTTGTTTCATGGGCTTCTTCTTGTTCTGACCGCTGGCCGGATATGACCGGAAAGTTGGCAGAAGATAACCTTGTGAGCCTTCCCTCGCAAGCCCAAGATCGGTTCCATGGAAACCCACACTAACGGAGCCGTCATGGCCAGCACGACCCCCGCAGGACTGGAAATCAAGCCACGGCACATGGACTTCGAGCTGCCCGACCCGCTGCCCCGCCACTGGCATGGTGGCGACGCCTTCAAGTCGCACCTGTTCGACGCCATGTCGGTGCTCTTCCCCGATGGCGAGCGCTTCTTCATCGACTCGGTGCGCAACTTCCGCGAGCAGATCGCCGACCCGGTGCTCAAGGAACAGATCCGCGGCTTCATCGGCCAGGAAGGCCACCACAGCCGCGAGCATCTGGTGTACAGCCAGCGCCTGAAAGACCTCGGCTACGACATCACGCGCATCGAGAAGCTGGCCCAGGCGCGCATCCGCTACACCCAGAAGAAATTCAGCACCCGCCGCCAGCTGGCGGCCACCGCGGCGCTGGAGCACATCACCGCGATCATGGCCAACGGCCTGCTCACCAACCCGCGCACCCTGGAGGGCGCCGAGCCGGTGATGCAGCGCCTGTGGCGCTGGCACGCCCTGGAAGAGACCGAGCACAAGGCGGTGGCCTTCGACGTCTACAACCAGGTCTGCGGCAGCCGCCGCCTGCTGCGCCGGGCGATGGTGATGGCGACCTTCTTCTTCGTCCTCGACACCTTCCGCGGCCTGGTGCACATGCTCAAGCGCGACGGCCTGCTGTGGAACTGGCGGGTGTGGCGCGACGGCCTGAAGTGGAGCTGGGGCAAGGAAGGCGTGTTCCGCCCGCTGCTGCGCGAGTACCGCGACTTCTTCCGCAAGGACTTCCACCCCTGGCAGCACGACAACCTCGACCTGCTGTACCAGGTGCGCAAGGAATACGATCCGCAGCCGATGGCTCACGCGGGCTGAACCAGCCCATGCCCCGCCGACGCCCCGCCCAGCCGGGGCGTTGGTGTTTCTGCAGGGGACGATTGTCCAAGCGTAGGGCGGATAACCGTTCGCGGTTATCCGCCGTTGGCCGGAACACCGGAGTCCGGCGACAACGGCACTGGGTTCCCGCGTTCGCGGGAATGACGAGGCGGAAGGATGATGCCGGAATTCCAGGCAGCTCCAGACAGCCCCCTCTCCCTTCAGGGCGGGGCGCGCAGCCGAGGGTTGGAGAGGGCGCTCTTGAACCCAACACCTACGTCACCGGTAACCACTGTTCGCGAGCAAGCTCGCTCCTACGAAAAGCCGCCTCCCAATGAAAAAACCCCGGCGAACCGGGGCTTTTTTCATCGCAACGCCCGATCAGGCATGCAGGAACCGCAACGCATCCGCCGCCGTCTGCTGCGGGATCTCCTCCATGGGGATATGCCCCACGCCGGGATAGGTCTTCACCTGCAGCCCCGGCAGGTCGCGCTGCCACAGCGGCACGTGCTTCGGCGAGATCCAGCGGTCGCGCTCGCCCCACATCAGCAGCGTCGGCACCTTGATCTGCGCCACCCGCGCCGGGGTGCCCGGCAGTTCCTCGCGGTTGGCCTTCACCAGCACGCGGAAGATGTCGATCATGGCGCGGCGGTTGCCCGGGCGGCGGCTGATGTCGTAGTAGCGGTCGACCACCCCGGGCTGGATGCGCTGCGGGTTGCCGTAGACCTCCCGGATGCCCTGGGCCACCAGGGCGCGCGGCATCCAGGCCGGCATCAGCAGGCCGGCGCCGGGCAGCGCGGCGCTGGCGATCATCAGCGGCACCTTCTTCATCGGGTAGCCGGCCGGGTCGACCAGGATCAGCCGCTCCACCTTGTGCGGCTGGGCCAGGGCGTAGTTCCAGGCGATGTAGCCGCCCAGGGAGTTGCCGGCGATGGACACCCTGTCCAGCCCCAGGCGCTCGAGGAACAGGCCGAACACCTTCACCAGGCGCTCGCCGCTGTAGTCGCGGTCGCGGCCGCCGCCGGTGAGGCCGAAGCCGGGCACGTCGAGGCGGACGATGCGGAAGTGCCGGCCCATCTCGGCCACCCAGCCGTCCCAGGTGTGCAGCGACGCCATCACCCCGTGCACCAGCACCAGCACCGGCTTGTCGCGGCCGCCCTCGTCGCGGTAGTGGATCGGGAAGCCGTCCACCTCGATGAAGCGCGAGCCGGCTTCGGCAGGCGCGTAGCGGTCGATCAGGGCTTCCAGCGGCAGGGCGCCGAAGCCCAGGCGGGCGAAGCCGGCCGCCAGCGGCGGCTGCAGGCTGTAGGTTGCGGACATGGGGCACTCCGGTGCGCGTTGTTGTCGATGCCTGATCAGAGCACAGCGCCCCAACGCGTTGCGCCCAACCTAGGTAGTGCGCTTGCAGAGGCTGTCGACCAGCAGGTCGCCCAGTACCCGCTTGACCTCCTCCAGGTCGGGCCGCACGGCGCCGCCGAGCAGCTCGTGGGAGGCCGCCTCCAGGGCCCAGAGCAGCGCCTGGTAGGTCAGCGGCGCGTGCCGCACGCCCTCGCCGACGAAGCGTTCCTCCAGCAGCGCCTGCAACTCGTGCAGCGCCTGGCGGCGGTGCGCGGCCAGGGGTGAGTCGGAGCGTAACGCTTCCTCGTGCATCAGGCGGATGATCGGCCCCACCGCCTGGTGGTAGTCGAAGAAGCGCGCGACCATGGCGCGCAGCCAGGCCTCGCTGCTGCCGGTGGCGGTGCGCATCTCGCGGAAGCGCATCAGCAGCAGCTGCACGGCGGTGCGGTAGATGCCCTCGAGCACGTCCAGCTTGCCGTCGAAGTACTTGTAGAAGGTGCGCCGCGAGACCTTGGCCGCCGCCAGCAGGTCGTTCACCGTGGTCTCGGCCAGGCCCCTGGCGACGAACACCGGGATGCTCGCCAGCTGGATGTTGGCGCGCTGCAGGTGGTTGACCAGCGGCCCCTCGCCGCTGCCCTCCTGGCGCGCCAGGGCGCCGTAGCCGCCAAGGTCCTCGAACACCGCCAGCACCGCGCCGGATTCCTGGATCGTCATGCCCCCTCCACCCAACCAAGGCGCGGGGTGACGCCGGCCCCGCCCGTCGCTAACCTAGGCCGACCGCTCCCGCGCAAGGAAAGCCCGTTCGTGCCGACCCTAACACGCCGCCTGCTGTGGCCGCTGGCCATCCTTTTGCTGGTCGTCTGCCGCCCCGCCGCGGCCGCCGGCAACGAGCTGTACTACCTCGGCCAGCGCATCCCGGACATCCAGCGCACCTGGACCAGCGAGGACTACCAGCAACTGATCGACGCCCTGAAGAAGATCGAGGAAACCCAGGCCAACAGCCTGCCGCGGCGCAGCGGCGAATTCACCGGGCCGATCTACCAGCGCATGGTCAGCGAGGAGAACTTCCGCCCGCAGATGAACATCTACGCGCCGCTGGAACTGCGCCAGAACGAGGCGCGCGAGGTGCTGTTCAAGCTCAAGGAGCTGATGCGCCTGTACTTCGACTTCCGCGCCGCCAAGCAACCCTACGGCGCCGAGGCCCTGGGCCTGATGAGCTACTCGCTGCGCGAGCAGGCCATCCTGTTCAACCTGACGGTGGAATTCTGGATGACCCTGGCCCAGAGCGAGCAGCGCAACCCGGTGCGCCTGAAGGGCATGCAGGAGGCCAAGGCCGCCGCGGCCATGCTGACCAGCAGCGCCCTGGACTACCTGGGCCTGACCGCGCAGTTCGAGCGCCAGGACCTGGTGCTGTACAGCGCCGAGCTGGCCAAGCAACTGCCGGAGCTGTTCATCCACCTGCCCGGCGAGACCCGCGGCCAGTTGCTGGCGCGGGTGCAGGCCTTCGCCGACAAGCATCCCTACCCGGAAGTGCGGGAGAACATGCGCGACCTGCTGCCGGTGCTGCAGGCCATCCAGGCCGACGTGCAGCGCCAGCTGGCCAAGCCGGCGAAGGGTGCGCCGGCGCCGAAGGCGCTGGATCTGAGCGCGCCGAAGGAATAGCGTGGGGTCGAGGCGCTCTTCGTAGGATGGGTTGAGCCTGCGAAACCCATGCGGTCGTGGTGATGGGTATCGCTTCGCTCAACACCATCCTACGACGGTGCTCCCCTGTAGGAGCGGACCTTGTCCGCGATCGCCGGCGGTTCCAGCGCGATTCGCGGATGAGATCCGCTCCTACGCCGCCCCACCACACAGTTCCCCTTTAGGAGCGCGCCCTGCGCGCGAAATCGCGGGCAGGGCCCGCTCCTACAGGACGGGGAAACGCCCTAACGCAACAACCCCAACACCTTCGCCCGGGCCACCGCCTGGGTACGCCGTTCGACCCCGAGCTTGTCGTTGATGTGCCGGGCGTGGCTCTTCACGGTATGCAACGAGATGAACAGGCGCTCGCTGATTTCCTGGTTGGACAGGCCCTGGGCGATCAGTTCCAGCACCGCCAGCTCGCGGCCGCTGAGGCCGTCGGCGAGGGTCGCCGGGCGTTCCGCCTGGGCCGGCAGGCGTTGCAGCAACAGGCGCTGCAGCGGACAGGGCGCGCGCAGTTCCAGTTGCTCGCGCAGCCAGTCCGGTTCGTGGACGAGCAGTTCCTGCAAGGGCAGCAGGGCCCCGCCGATGGCACCCTGCAGGCAGGCGTCCAGCGCCTCGCGGGCTTCGCGCTCGCGGCCTTGCTGCAGCAGCAGGCCGACCAGCTGCGCCTGGGCCAGGCGCGCCGGCATCTGCGCCGCGGCCGGCTGGGCCGCGGCGATCAGCGTGCGCAGGCGGCGCTCGGCTTCGCCCGCGCGTTCCTCGCGGCGGGCCAGCTGCGCCTGCAGCAGTTCGATGTAGTACGGCAGCTGCGGGTGGCACTCCGGCGGCGTCGCCGGGTTGGCCCCGGAGTAGGTTTCGCTCAGGCGCTCCAGCCAGGCCGAGGCCAGCTCCAGTTGCCCCTGGGCCAGCCACAGCTCGCATTTGACCAGGGTGATGACCGACAGGTAGTACACCGGCGGCACGTCCCACACGTGCATCAGGCGCTCGGCCTCGGCCAGTTGGGCGAAGGCCTGGGTGTAGTTGCCCTGGCGCCCTTCCAGGCCGGCCAGCGCGCAGTAGCCGATCACCAGGCTGACGTCGCGGCAGGCGCGCGCCTCCTCGATGCCGGCGCGCAGCTTCTGCCGCGCCTCGTCGGCCTGCAGGCCCAGGCCGCGCAGGTAGCCCTGGTAGATCAGCAGGCGGCCGCGCACGGCGTAGCGCCGGTGCGCCGGTTGCCCGGCCAGGCGCGCCAGGCCCTGTTCCAGTTCCTCGCTGGCGCGCAACACCTCGCCGCGGGCCTGCAGGCCGCGGGCGCGATCGTAGTGCACCAGCGCTTCCAGCAAGGGGTTGCCGAAGCGCTGCGCCAGCTCCAGGGCCTCGCGGTTGAGGCCGCGGGCGCCCCAGGAGTCGCCGCGGACGATGGCCAGGTTGGCCAGGCTCGACAGGCACATCAGGCGCGGCCCGGAGCGTTCCGCCGGGAGGTGCGCCAGGGCCTCGGCGCAATGCCGTTCGGCGCCTTCGATGTCGCCGCGGCCACGGGCGATGATGCCGGCCAGGGCCTGCCACTGGGCCAGCAGGTCGGCCTGGGTGGCGGCGTCGGCGGCCGGCAGGAAACGCGCCAGCTGGGCGCCCAGTTCCTCGGCGGCATCCAGTTGGCAGGCCAGGGCCAGGGCCCAGCTGTACAGCACGATCAGCCGCGGCGTGCTGGCCAGCAGGCTATCGGGCAGGTCCATCTTCCAGCGCAGCAGGGTGGCGACGTTCTGCTCGGCAAGCAGCTGTTCTTCCGACAGGCTCTGCACCAGGCTCGCAGCCACTTCCGGGTGGCCGGCGCGCAGGGCCTGGTCCACCGCCTCGTCGAGCAGCCCGCGGGAGCTGAACCAGCGGCAGGCGCGCAGGTGCAGCGAGCCCGCCGAGGGGCCGTCGGCGGGCAGCTCGCGGGCCAGCAACAGGTCGGAGAACAGGTGGTGGTAGCGGAACCACTGGCCCTGCTCGTCCAGCGGCACCAGGAACACCTGGTGGCGCTGCAGGTGGCGCAGGATGGCGGCGCTGTCGTGGCTGTCGCGCAGGGCGTCGCACAGCTCGCCGCAGAAGCGCTCGAAGCGCGCCGTGTGCAGCAGGAAGGCCTGGACCTCGGGCGGCTGCTTGTCGATCACCTCTTCCAGCAGGTAGTCGCGGATCAGTTCCTCGGTGCCGTTCAGCGGCGCGTCGGCAGCCTGCCCGCCAAGGCCCTCGGGGTGCGCCAGCAGCCACAGGCGCAGGCCGGCGATCCAGCCTTCGCTGCGTTCGATCAGGCGCTCGACCAGCGCCTCGCTGGCCGGGGTGCCGCTGGCCGAGACCAGGGCGGCGGTTTCCTCGGCGGTCAGGCGCAGGTCCTGCTCGCTGAGCTCCAGCAACTGGCGCGACAGGCGCAGGCGCGCCAGGTGCCAGTCTGGGCGCTGGCGGCTGGTGACCAACAGCACCAGGCCGGGCGGCTGGTGGTTGAGGAGGAATTGCAGGCAGCGGTCGAGCACCGCGCCCTGGGCCAGGTGGTAGTCGTCCAGCACCAGCAGCAGCGGCGCCTCGGGGGACAGGCGCTCGGCCAGTTCGTCGAGCAGGTCGTCGAGCCAGGCTTCGAAGGCGAACGGCTGGTGGCGCTGGCGCATCTTCAGCACCGCCATGGCGTCGTCGCCCAGGCCCGGGAGGTACAGGCGCAGCCCTTCCAGCAGGCGTTCGAGGAAGCGCCCCGGGTCGCTGTCCCGCGCGCTCAGGCCCAGCCACAGGCTGCGCCAGTGTGGCGCCAGGGATTCGCAGAACTCGATGGCCAGGGAACTCTTGCCGAACCCGGCCGGGGCGCTGAGCAGCAGCAGGCGCCCGCCCAGGCCCGCGCCCATGCGCTGGCACAGCCGCGCGCGGCTGACGTAGCCGGCGGGCAGCGGCGGGCGATAGAAGCGGCTGCCACCCGGCGGGCCGGCGGTTTCCGGCGGGAGTGGCAGCGTCGAGAAATCGGTCATGCCCTGGCTCTTTGCTCTAGCTCTTATTGGGGATCCGTCGTAGCCGAGCCTAGTAGCTCGACCGGGCTATTTGAAGCCGAATTTGTTACATAACCCGGCGTTTTGCCACTAAATAATTCAGCATTCTCAGATAAATACGACATATTCCGACGGAACATCCTCTTCTGTATCGACAGCGGATTCCGTATTCATAGCCGGAATATCCGCCAATCATCGGAAAGGTAACGGGGTTCGCGGTTTTCTGAGGGTTGGCATGCCTATGCGTTGGCCGTGCCGAGGTGACACGTAGGAGCGCGCCCTGCGCGCGAAATCGCGGACGGAGTCCGCTCCTACGGTTCCAGGGAAGCACGAGCGTAGGAGCAACTGTCTTGCAGGCTGCGCCGCCTCTTTCCAACCCGTAGGGCGCATAACGCCTACGGCGTTATCCGCCGCCGTCGGGCACCGGCGTTCCGGCCGGCGGCGGATAACCGCGAACGGTTATTCGCCCTACGGTCGAGCACGGACGTAGGACCTTGTCCGCGATAGCCGGACATTCCGGCGCGGTTCGCGAATGAGATCCGCTCCTGCGCTGCCCCACCTACGCCGTTCCCCTGTAGGAGCGCGCCCTGCGCGCGAAATCGCGGGCAGGGCCCGCTCCTACAGGTCCGCCACGGACAAAAAAAGGGCCGCACCGCGGCCCTGGAGGAAAGCCGGCCCGCGGGCCGGCGCGTGGGTTCAGCTGGCCCGGGCGAGGCCCACGGCCTGCAGCCGGGCGGCTATCTCGCCGAGGATGGCCGGGTCGTCGATGGTGGACGGCGGCGCGTAGTCCTCGCCGTCGGCGATCTTGCGCAGCACGGCGCGGAGGATCTTGCCCGAGCGCGTCTTGGGTAGGCGCTTGACCACCACCGCGCGCTGGAAGCAGGCCAGCGCGCCGATGCGCTCGCGGACCAGCGCCACCAGCTCGCGCTGCAGTTGTTCCTCGGTGATGCGCGCGTCGTCCTTGAGCACCACCAGGCCCAGCGGCACGTGGCCCTTGAGCGGGTCCTGCACGGCGACCACCGCGCACTCGGCCACCGCTTCGTGCAGCGCCAGCAGCTCCTCCATCTCGCCGGTGGACAGGCGGTGGCCGGAGACGTTTATCACGTCGTCGGTGCGGCCCATGATGTGGACGAAGCCATCCTCGTCGACGAAACCGCCGTCGCCGGTGTGGTAGTAGCCGGGGAAGGCCTGCAGGTAGGCGCTGAGGTAGCGCGGGTGGTCGTTCCACAGGGTCTGCGCGCAGCCGGGCGGCAGCGGCAGGCCGATGACGATCGAGCCGGTCTGCCCCGGCGCCAGCAGGCGCCCCTCCTCGTCCACCACCTGCACGGCGTAGCCGGGCACCGCCAGGTTGCTGGAACCTGCGCGCTGCTCCTGGCAGCCCAGCCCGGTGCAGGGCGCGGTCACCGGCCAGCCGGTCTCGGTCTGCCACCAGTGGTCGAACACCGGCTTGCCGGTCAGTTCCTCCAGCCACTGGTGGGTGCTGCTGTCGAGCTTCTCGCCGGCCAGGAACAGCTGGCGCAGCGAACCCAGGTCGTATTGCCCGAGCAGTTCGCCATTGGGGTCTTCCTTGCGGATCGCGCGGATCGCCGTGGGCGCGCAGAACAGCGCGTTGACCTGGTGCTCCTGGATCACCCGCCAGTAGCTGCCGGCGTCCGGCGTGCGCACCGGCTTGCCCTCGTAGAACACCGTAGTGCAGCCGTTCATCAGCGGGCCGTAGACGATCAGCGAGTGGCCGACCACCCAGCCGACGTCGGAGATGCCCCACCAGACGTCGCCCGGCTGCATGCCGAAGATGGTCGGCAGCGCATAGTGCAGGGCCACCGCGTGGCCGCCGTTGTCGCGCACTATGCCCTTGGGCTTACCGGTGGTGCCGGAGGTGTACATGATGTACAGGGGGTCGCCGCTGGCCACCTCCACCGGGTCGGCCGGCTCGGCGTGGGCCACCGTCTCGCGCCAGTCGAGGTCGCGCCCGGCGTGCAGCTCGGCCATCGCCTGCGGGCGCTGCCAGACCAGCACGTGGGCCGGCTGGTGCAGGGCCAGTTCCAGGGCCTTGTCCACCAGCGGCTTGTATTCGATGACGCGCTCGAACTCCAGCCCGCAGGAGGCGGTGAGAATCAGCTTGGGTTTGGCATCGTCGATGCGCAGCGCCAGCTCGTAGGGGGCGAAGCCGCCGAACACCACCGAGTGCACCGCGCCGATGCGCGCGCAGGCCAGCATGGCCATGGCCGCCTGCGGCACCATGGGCATGTAGATGATCACCCCGTCGCCCTTGCCCACGCCCAGGGCGCGCAGGGCGCCGGCCAGGCGCGCCACCTCGTCGCGCAGCTCGCGGAAGCTGAAGCGCTGCTGCACGCCGGTGACCGGGGAGTCGTAGATCAGCGCCGCCTGCTCGCCGCGGCCCAGGGCGATCTGCCGGTCCAGGGCCAGGTAGCAGCTGTTCAGGCGGCCATCGGCGAACCAGCGGTGGCTGCCGTCGGGGAGTGTTTCGAGGATGCTGCGCGGGCGCTGGTACCAGGCCACGGCCTCGGCCTGTTCGGCCCAGAAGGCGGCAGGGTCCGCAACGGAGCGGGCGTAGGATTGCCGGTAATTCATCATCTGACCCTCTGAATTGTTTTTATCGAGGTCGAATAACGAGTATGGACAGGCCGCGGGGGCCCGCCATCAACCTTTGGTCGTAAGCCGGCGGGACCTTCCTGCGAGACCACGCCCCTCGGCCTAACCGGCCTGCCCGCGGGGCAAACCGGCTTTTATTGCGGAAGGGCATCACATCTCCTTCCTCCCGGGCAAAGCTATCACCCGCACGCAGGCGCCAAGATCGACTAAATTGTGGTCTTGATGGATTAAATTGCTGAGCCCGCTACCCAGATGTCACGTACCTCGGACTGGCCGCTTCCCGCCGACAGCCTGCGCCTGCTGCTGCCGCCCACGCTGCTCGGCAAGCTGGCCGCGCACCCGCTCAGCCGCGACCTCTACCCCACGTCCCTGGGCCACTACCGGCGCGCCCGCGACCACCAGATGAGCCGCGACCGCCACGACGACCACCTGCTGATCTACTGCAGCGAAGGCATCGGCCACCTGCTGGTGGAGGGCCCAGGCGGCCCCCAGGCCATGACCGTCGGCTGCGGCGACCTGGTCTGGCTGCCGCCGGGCATGGCCCACGCCTACCGCGCCGACGCCGCGCAGCCCTGGACCATCTCCTGGGTGCACCTGCGCGGCGACGGCGCCGCCTGGTTGCGCCAGGCCGCCGGCTACGGGGCCTCGCCGGTGCGCCACTGGGGCGTGCAGCATGCCCTGTTCGGCGGCTTCGCCCAGTTGCTCGAGGCGCGCCACAGCGGCTACCGCTTCCAGCCCTTCCTGCTCGCCGCCAGCCGCCTGCGCGCCCTGCTCTGCCAGCTGCCGCTGCTGCGCCCGCTGCGCGAGGGCGGGCTGGACCTGGACGGCCTGCACGCCTACATGCGCGAGAACCTGCACCAGCGCCTGGACCTGGCCCGGCTGGCGGCCTTCTGCAACCTGTCGAAGTTCCACTTCGTCAACCGCTACCGCGCGCTCACCGGGCGCACGCCGGTGCAGCACTTCCTGCACCTGAAGATCGAATACGCCTGCCAGTTGCTGGACAGCAGCGGGCACAGCGTCGCCCAGGTCAGCGAGGCCCTGGGCTATGACGACAGCTATTATTTTTCAAGACTTTTCAGCAAGGTCATGGGGTTGTCGCCCAGCGCCTACCGGGCCCGCCTGGGCGAGGGCCGCGGCGGCGCCTGAGGGCCCGGCGCCGATTGTCGATTCGCCCCGGACAGCGCGGCAGGCGGAACTACACTCAGCTTCCCCCCCAACACAGACACGGGTGTCGCGCCATGCACATACTCGTTCGTCCGTCGGCCGGCGCCCAGGGCAAGCGCTGGCAGGTCTGCCTCGATCAGTTCGCCGTGGACTTCCGCAACGAGCAGGAGGCGCGGCTCTTCGTCAGCACCCTGGAGGCTCGCCTGCGCGCGCCCCACGCGCTGCCACGCACGGAGCAGCCAGTGGCCGGCTGAGCCGGTTCAGACGGTGCGCTCGCTGATCTGGCCGGTGAACCAGCCCAGCAGCGCCGCGCAGCCGCCGCATACCGTGATCACCACCGCCATGGGCAGCGCGCTGCCATCGTGCAGCACCCCGACCAGGGCCGAGGCCAGCGCCGCCACGCTGAACTGCAGGCTGCCCATCAGCGCCGAGGCGCTGCCGGCGTGACTGCCCTGCCCGGCCATGGCGCAGGCCGAGGAGTTGGGCAGCAGGAAGCCCAGGCTGGCGATGGCGCCGAACAGCGGCACCAGCAGGGCCAGCAGGTGCTCGGGGCGGTACAGGGTGATCGCCAGCAGCGCCAGGCCGCAGAGGAAGTACACCCACACCGCGCGGCGCAGCCAGAACCCCGGCCCGCGGTAGCGCAGCAGGCGCGCGTTGACCTGGGCCATGAGGATGAAGCCGGCGGCGTTGCTGCCGAAGATCCAGCCGTAGTGCTCCGCCGGCACCTGGTAGAGCTGGATGAAGACGAAGGGCGAGCCGGCGATGTAGGCGAACATCCCGGCGATGGCCACCCCACCGGTCAGCGCATAGCAGAGGAAGGAACGGTCGCCGAACAGCCGGCGGTACTCGCCCAGGGCGCCGGACAGCGGCGGCCGCGGGCCGGCGGGGATGGTCTCGGGCAGCCACAGGGCGATGGCGCTGCCGGCCACGGCGCTGAACGCCACCAGGCAGAGGAAGATCGACTGCCAGCCGAACAGCCCCAGCAGCGCACCGCCGCCCAGGGGTGCGAGGATCGGCGCCAGGCCCATCACCAGCATCAGCTGCGAGAAGGCCTTGGCCGCGGCTATCGGGTCGCACAGGTCGCGCACCACCGCCCGCGAGATGACCATGCCGGCGCAGCCGCCCAGGGCCTGGACGAAACGCGCGCCGATCAGCCATTCCAGGTTCGGCGCGAAGGCGCAGGCCAGCGAGGCCGCGGTGAAGATGCTCACCCCCAGCACCAGCGGCAGGCGCCGGCCGTAGCGGTCGGCCAGCGGGCCGTAGAGCAGCTGGCCGATGGCCAGGCCGGCGAAGTAGGCCGACAGGCTCATCTGCACGTGCTCGACGTCGGTGCCGAAGGCCGCGGCCAACGCCGGGAAGCTGGGCAGGTAGAAGTCGATGGCCATGGGGCCGAAGGCGCTCAGCGCGCCGAGGATCAGCAGGATGCGAAAGTTCATGGAGCACCGTGGGCGCCGCCGGTGCGGGACGGGGCCTGGAAGGTTCGGGCGGATTGATTGGAAGCAGGCTAACGAAACGCCGCCAAGCATAGCAATTCGCCGCCGCCGGGGCAGGGCCGAATAGAAAATCCACGAGGCTTCGACAGGCTGCGCGGGCACCGGCCAGGCGGCCGGCGCCCGCTGCCCGTCAGTGCGCCGGGCCTTCGCCCTGGGCCGCTGCGGCGGCCGGCTGGGCCTTGGCCTTGCGCTTGCCCAGGCGGTCGGCGGCCGACTCCACCAGCATGTAGAACATGGGGATGAGGAAGGTCGCCAGTACGGTGGCGGCGAGCATCCCGCCGATCACCCCGGTGCCGATCGAATGGCGGCTGGCCGAACCCGCGCCGCTGCTGATGGCCAGCGGCACGCAGCCGAGGATGAACGCCAGGGAGGTCATGACGATCGGCCGGAAGCGCAGCTTGGCCGCCTCCAGCGCCGCCTGCAGCGGCCCCAGGCCCTGCTCCTCGCGGATCATCACGGCGAACTCGATGATCAGGATGGCGTTCTTCGCCGCCAGGCCGATCAGCGTCACCAGGCCGACCTGGAAGTACACGTCGTTGCTCAGCCCGCGCATCCAGATGGCGAGTATGGCGCCGAACACCGCGAAGGGCACCGCAGTGACCACTGCCAGCGGCAGGGTCCAGCGCTCGTACTGGGCGGCGAGGATAAGGAATACCAGGATCAGGCCGAAGAGGAAGGCGGTGCTGCCCGAGCCCTGGGTCTCCAGTTCCTGGTAGGCCGAGCCGATCCAGGTGAGGAAGTAGCTGTCGCCGAGGGTCTGGTCGGCCACCGCCTGCATCGCCGCCAGGGCCTGGCCGGAGCTGTAGCCCGGCGCCGGGCCGCCGAGCAGCTTGGCCGCGGGGAACACGTTGAAGCGCGCGTAGGAATCCGGCCCCAGGGTGCGCTGCACGCTGACCAGGGCCGACAGCGGCACCAGGTCGCCGGTGGAGGAACGCACGTACACCTGGGTCAGGTCCTCGGGCTTGCGGCGGAAGTCCGCCTCGGACTGCAGGTTGACCTTCCAGGTGCGCCCGTAGAGGGTGAAGTCGTTGACGTAGTAGGCGCCGAAGGTCGCCTGCATGGCGGTGAACACGTCGTTGATCGCCACCCCCAGCGAGCGCGCCTTGGTGCGGTCGAGGTTGATGTAGTACTGCGGCACGTTGGCGTTGAAGGTACTGGTCACCCCGGCCAGTTCGGGACGCTTGGCCGCCGCTGCCATGAACTTCTGCACCATGGCCTGCAACTGCTCGGGGGTGCCGCCGCTACGGTCCTGGATGTAGGCCTCGAAGCCACCGGTGGTGCTCATGCCGGTGATCGGCGGTGGGTTGAAGGTCAGCACCACGCCGTCCTGCTGCCTGGCCCCCATGGCCATGAAGGTGTGCGTCAGGTTGCGCGCGTCCAGTTCGGGGGTCTGGCGTTCCTTCCAGTCCTTGAGGGTGATGAAGGACACCCCGGCGCTGGTGGTGTTGGCATTGGTCAGGATGTTCAGGCCGGCGAAGGTCACCACGTCCAGCACCGCCGGGTGCTTCTCCAGTTGCTGCGAGACGGCGTCGGTCAGCGCCTCGGTACGCGACAGCGAGGCCGCCGGCGGCAGCAGGTAGGCATTGATCACGTAGCCCTGGTCCTCGTCGGGCACCAGCGAGCCGGGCACCCGGCCGAACAGCACCAGCATCAGCGCGATCATCCCGCCGAACACCAGCAGGCCGATGAGCACGCGCTTGAGGAAGAACTGCACGCCGGCGCCATAGGCCGCGGTGGCCGCGTCGAACATGCGGTTGAACCAGCGGAACGGCGCCGCCGGTTCCTTGTGCTCGGGCTTGAGGATGAGCGCGCAGAGCGCCGGCGAGAGGGTCAGCGCGACTATCCCGGAGATCACCACCGAGACCGCGATGGTGATCGCGAACTGCTGGTACATCTGCCCGGCCAGGCCGCCGAGGAAGCCCACGGGGATGAATACCGCGCAGAGCACCAGGACGATGGCGACGATCGGCCCGGTCACCTCCTCCATGGCCTTGATCGCCGCCTCCCGCGGCGGCAGCTTCTCGGTGCGCATCACCCGCTCGACGTTCTCCAGCACCACGATGGCGTCGTCCACCACGATGCCGATGGCCAGCACCAGGCCGAACAGCGTCAGCAGGTTGATGGAGAACCCCAGCAGGTACATGCCGGCGAAGGTGCCGACCAGCGACACCGGGATGGCCAGCACCGGGATCAGGGTGGCGCGCAGGTTCTGCAGGAAGATGTAGACCACCAACATCACCAGCACCAGGGCCTCGAAGAAGGTGTGCACCACCTCTTCGATGGACACCTTGACGAACACGGTGGTGTCGTAGGGGATCTTGTAGGTGATGCCCTGCGGGAAGCGCTTGGCCAGGCGCTCCATGGTGCTGCGCACCGCGTCGGCGGTGTCCAGGGCGTTGGCCCCGGGTTGCAGGTAGACCCCGAAGGCGGCGTTGAGCTGGCCGTTCAGGGTGGTCTTCATCGAGTAGTCCTGGGCGCCCAGCTCGATGCGCGCGACGTCCTTCAGGCGCAGGCTGGCGCCGGTGCTGTCGGTGCGCAGGATGACGCTCTCGAACTCCTTCGGGTCGGTGAAGCGGCCCTGGGTGCTCACCGTGTAGGTGAAGTCCTGCGCGGTGTTCAGCGGCTCCTTGCCGAAGTTGCCGGCGGCGAACTGCGAGTTCTGCTCGCGGATGGCGTCGACCACGTCGCTGGGGGTGAGGTTGTACTGCGCCAGCTTGTCCGGGCGCAGCCAGATGCGCATGGAGTAGTCCTTGGAGCCGAACTGGGTGACGTCGCCGATGCCGGGGATGCGCTTGAGCTCGTCGATCACGTTGATCAGCGCGTAGTTGCTGATGAACACCGGGTCACGCGAGCCGTCCGGGGAATACAGCGTCACCATCTGGAGGATGTCGGAGGACTTCTTCTGCACCTTCACGCCCTGCCGGCGCACTTCCTCCGGCAGCTTGGCCAGGGCGGCCTGGACCTTGTTGTTGACGTTGATGGTGGCCTGGTCCGGGTCGGTGCCCACCTTGAAGTACACGGTCAGGCTCATGGCGCCGCTGCTGTCGGAGTTGGACAGCTGGTAGATCATGCCTTCGACGCCGTTGATTTCCTGCTCCAGGGGCGCGGCCACGGTCTCGGCGATCACCTGGGAACTGGCGCCGGGGTAGGAGGCGGTCACCGCGACCTGCGGCGGCAGGATCTCCGGGTACTGCGCCACCGGCAGCGCGCGCAGGGCGGCGAGGCCGGCGAGCAGGATGACGATGGAAATCACCATGGCGAACACGGGGCGGTCGATGAAGAAGCGCGAGATCACGATGGCCGCTCCTTCAGGACTGGGCTTGCGCGGCGGGGGCCTGCTGCGTCGGCGCGACGGGCGCCTCGACGGCCTTCACCGGCTGGTCCGGGCGGACCTTGGGCAGGCCGTCGACTATCACCCTGTCGCCATCGTCGACACCGGAGTCGATCACCCAGCGCTGGTTGACCATCTGCGAGGCCGTCACCTGGCGCATGCGGGCGAGGCCGTCCTTGTCCACCACGTAGACGAAGGTCCCGCGCGGGCCTTGGGCCAGGGCGCGCTCGGGTACGGTCACCGCGGCCTTGCGGGTGATGCCGGTGACCACCACGCGGACGAACTGGCCGGGGATCAGGTGGGTTTCCGGGTTGGGCACCACGGCGCGGGCGTTGATGGTGCCGGTGCCGGTGTTGACGAAGCTGTCGGTGAAATCCACCACGCCGTCGATGGGGTAGCGGCTGCCATCGCCGAAGAAGATCTGCGCCTGCAACTTGCCGTGCTCGGGCAGCACCAGGCGGCCCTGCTGCACGCCGTCGCGCAGGCGCGCGGCCTCGGTGTCGGAATAGGCGAAGTTGACGTAGATGGGGTCGAGCTGGGTCAGCTCGGTGAGCAGGCTGGTGTTGGGGTCGCTGGCGGTGACCAGGCTGCCCTCGGAACGGGTCTCCTTGCTGGCCATGCCGGAGATGGGCGCCTTCACCGTGGTGTAGTCCAGGTCGATCTGCTTGGCATCGACGTTGGCCTTGGCCGCCTCGACGTCAGCCTTGGCCTGCTCGTAGTCGGAGGTGTAGCGGTCCAGCTCGCTGGCGCTGGCGAAACCCTTGCGCTGCAGTTCGCGGATGCGCTTGAGGTCGCGGTCGGTCTGGCGGTAGCGCGCCTGGGCCTGGGCCAGGGCGCCCTTGGCCTGGCCCAGGGCGGCCTGGTAGGGGCGCGGGTCGATCTGGAACAGCACCTGGCCCTGCTTCACCGGCCGGCCTTCCTCATAGGTGCGTTTCTGCAGGATGCCGCTGACCTGGGCGCGCACCTCCACCTCGCGGTAGCCGGCCGCCCGCGCCGAGTATTCCAGGCTCAGCGGCAGGCTGGCGCTTTTGGCCACCTCCACAGTGACCTCCGGTGGCGGTGGCGCCGCGCCCGCCTCATCCGCCAGGGCTGGCAGTACGGGTTGCGCAGCAACCAGGGCACACAGGGCCAGGGCGGCGGACACGCGCGGGGTGAACGGCATATAACCTCTCCATGGAAATGTCGGCTGGGATGATTCGGTACGGTTGTCGGGGGAAAACTGCCATCCGCCAGTAACTCACGGTTCCCACTCGAAATTTCAGTAAACTGCGGGAACACTTAGTGAGCCTAGCCCGTATAGCAAGCCGCGCCATGAGAAGAACTAAAGAAGATTCGGAAAGGACCCGCCAGACGATCCTCGACTCGGCGGAGGCGCTTTTCCTGGAAAACGGCGTTTCCAGCACCAGCCTCGAGGAGATCGCCCGCAACGCCGGGGTCACGCGGGGCGCGGTGTACTGGCACTTCGAGAACAAGGCCCCCCTGTTCAACGAGCTGCTCGCCCAGGTGCGCCTGCCGCCGGAGCAACTGGCCTTGCGCCTGTCCGGCTGCGACGGGGTGGACCCGCTGCAGTCGCTGTTCGACCTCTGCGTGGAGGTGGTGCAGAGCCTGGCGCAGAACGCGCAGAAGCGCCGGGTGCTGACCATCCTGCTGCAGCGCTGCGAGTTCACCGAGGAGCTGCGCGAGGCGATCCTTCGCCACAACGCCTTCATCCGCCAGTTCATCGACCTCTGCGAGCAGCTCTTCGCCCGCGACAAATGCCGGGTGCGGCTGCTGCCCGGGGTGACGCCGAAGACCGCCTCGCGGGCGGTCCACGGCCTGATCCTGGGGTTGATCAACGACTGGCTGCGCGACCCGCAGCTGTTCGACCCGCTGCAGGACGCCGAGTCGCTCTTCGAGCCGCTGTTCCGCGGCCTGGTCCGCGACTGGAGCCAGGCCGGCGCGGCTCAGGCCAGCGCGGCCTCGTAGCCTTCCTCGCGGATCGCCGCCAGCACCTCCTCGGCCGCCAGGCGGCTGGCCACCCGCACCTCGCCGCCGGCCAGGTCCACCTGGACCTCGGCGGCGCCGTCGCGGGCCTGGATCGCCTGGGTGATGGCCCGCACGCAGTGGCCGCAGGACATGCCTTTCACACTGAACGCTTGCATGGTCGAACTCCTCGGGTTCGGTTGACGATGGGCGCAGTGTCGACCTTGCCACCGTGGCAAGGTCAAGCCCCCTGCGGCACCGCGCCGCGGGCTTGCCCCCGGCGCCGCCCTCGGCCAAGCTCTGCGCATCCGAGCCCTACCGGGAGCCCCCCATGCGCCGCCTGCTCCGCGCCCTGCCCTGCCTGCTCTGGCCCGCCCTGGCCCTGGCCGCCGACCCGCCCACGGTGCAGGCCTGGCCGCAGCAGGAACCGCCACCGCCCGGCTACGCCGTGCTCAACATCAGCCGCCAGGGCCTGCAGAGCGGCAGCGCCTGCGACATCGACCTCTACGTGCGCGGCGAACTGCTGACGCGCCTGCAGCCCGAAGGCGCGGTGGCGCTGAACCTGTCCCCCGGCGAGGTGCCCATCCGCCTCGCCGTCTCCTCCACCGGCGCCTGCCGCGACGGCATGCAGCAACAGCAGACGCAGACGCTGCGCCTGCGCGCCGGGGAGATCCGCAGCTACCGCATCGGCTACCGCGAGGGCGGGCTGTTCCTGACGCCGGTCAACCTTCCCTGAACCAGGGCTTGACCTTGCCCTCGTGGCAAGGTTCATCCTCTGGGCATCGTCGGATCGTGACCGCCGCCCCGCCGGAGCCGGGCCGCGGACATCAGGAGGAGCGTCCATGAACAGCCCCATCGAACTCGACCTGCCGGTGACCGGCATGACCTGCGCGTCCTGCGTCGGCCGCGTCGAACGGGCCCTGAAGAAGGTACCGGGGGTGCTGGCGGCCAGCGTCAACCTGGCCAGCGAGCAGGCGCGGGTGAGCCTCGACTCGCCCGAACAGCTGCCGGCCCTGGTGGCCGCGGTGGAGAACGCCGGCTACCAGGTGCCCAGCCACAGCCTGGAACTGGCCATCGACGGCATGACCTGCGCCAGCTGCGTGGGCCGCGTCGAGCGCGCGCTGAAGAAGGTCCCCGGGGTGCGCGAGGCCAGCGTCAACCTGGCCAGCGAGCGCGCCCGCCTGGACCTGCTCGGCCCGGTCGAGCCGGCCACGCTCATCGCCGCGGTGGAGAAGGCCGGCTACCACGCCCGCCTGCTGCAGCCCGAACGCCCCGCCGAGGACCCGGCCCTGGCGCGCCTGGCCCGCGAGCGCTGGTACCTGCTGGCGGCCATCGTCCTGGCCGTGCCCCTGGTGCTGCCGATGCTCGCCGAATGGGCCGGGCTGCACTGGATGCTGCCGGCCTGGGTGCAGTTCCTCCTGGCCACCCCGGTGCAATTCGTCATAGGCGCGCGCTTCTACGTCTCGGCCTGGAAGGCGGTGCGCGCCCGCAGCGGCAACATGGACCTGCTGGTGGCCCTGGGCACCAGCGCCGGCTACGGCCTGAGCCTGTACCTGTGGCTGAGCGCCGCCCCCGGCGCCATGCCGCACCTGTACTTCGAGGCCAGCGCCGTGGTGATCGCCCTGGTTCTCCTCGGCAAGTACCTGGAAAGCCGCGCCAAGCGCCAGACCGCCGCGGCCATCCGCGCCCTGGAGGCGCTGCGCCCGGAACGCGCCACGCGCATCCGCGACGGCCACGAGGAAGACGTCGCCATCGCCGAACTGAGCCTGGGCGACGAACTGCTGGTGCGCCCGGGCGAACGCTTCCCGGTGGACGGCAAGGTACTCGACGGCCGCAGCCACGCCGACGAGGCGCTGATCACCGGGGAAAGCCTGCCGGTGCCCAAGGGCCCGGGCGACGCGGTGACCGGCGGCGCCATCAACGGCGAGGGCCTGCTGACCCTCCGCGCCACCGCCCTGGGCGGGGAAACCGTGCTGGCGCGCATCATCCGCCTGGTGGAAGACGCCCAGGCGGCCAAGGCGCCGATCCAGAAGCTGGTGGACAAGGTAAGCAACGTCTTCGTCCCGGTGGTGATCGGCATCGCCCTGCTCACCCTGGCCGGCTGGCTGCTGGCCGGCGCCGGGGTGGAAACCGCGCTGATCAACGCGGTGGCCGTGCTGGTCATCGCCTGCCCCTGCGCCCTGGGCCTGGCCACGCCAGCGGCGATCATGGCCGGCACCGGCGTGGCCGCGCGCCACGGCATCCTGATCAAGGACGCCGAGGCCCTGGAGGTGGCCCACGCGGTGAGCGCGGTGGCCTTCGACAAGACCGGCACCCTCACCTCGGGCACGCCCAGCCTGGTGCACTTCGCCGTGGCCGAGGGCGAGCCAGACGCCGCCCTGGCCCTGGCCGGCGCCCTGCAGCGCGGCAGCGAGCACCCGCTGGCCAAGGCGGTGCTCGGCGCCTGCGCCGAGCAGCACCTGCGCGTTCCCATCGTGAGCCACAGCCAGGCCCTGGCCGGGCGCGGCATCCAGGGCCAGGTCGGCGAACGCCTGCTGGCCCTGGGCAACCGCCGCCTGCTCGACGAGCAGGGCCTGGCCGCCGGCGAGCTGCAAGGCAAGGCCGTCGAATGGGAAGGCCAGGGCCGCACCCTGTCCTGGCTGCTCGAACTGCAGCCGCAGCCGCGCCTGCTCGGCCTGTTCGCCTTCGGCGACAGCTTGAAGCCCGGCGCCGCCGAGGCGGTGCGGGCACTGCACGAACGCGGCATCGACAGCCACCTGATCACCGGCGACAACCGCGGCAGCGCGCGGGTTGTGGCCCAGGCCCTGGGCCTGGACGACGTCCACGCCGAAGTGCTGCCGGCGGACAAGGCCGCGGTGGTGGCGCAGCTGAAGGCCAGCGGCAAGGTGGTGGCCATGGTCGGCGACGGCATCAACGACGCCCCGGCGCTGGCCGCGGCGGACGTCGGCATCGCCATGGGCGGCGGCACCGACGTGGCCATGCACGCCGCCGGCATCACCCTGATGCGCGGCGACCCGCGGCTGGTCCCCGAAGCCCTGGACATCGCCCGGCGCACCTACGCGAAGATCCGCCAGAACCTGTTCTGGGCTTTCATCTACAACCTGGTCGGCGTGCCCCTGGCCGCCTTCGGCCTGCTCAACCCGATGGTCGCCGGCGCCGCCATGGCCGCCTCCAGCGTCAGCGTGGTGAGCAACGCCCTGCTGCTCAAGCGCTGGAAGCCGGCGCACGGCGCGAACGCAAGCGGAGGCGACGATGAACATAGGTGAAGCGGCGAAGAAGAGCGGCCTGTCGGCGAAGATGATCCGCTACTACGAATCCATCGGCCTGCTCGCCCCCGCCGGGCGCAGCGCCAGCGGCTACCGCCACTACAGCGAGCAGGACCTGCACCGCCTGGCCTTCATCCGCCGCGCGCGGGACTTCGGCTTCTCCCTGGAGGAAGTCGGCCGCCTGCTCGCCCTCTGGCAGGACCACGGCCGCGCCAGCGCCGACGTCAAGGCGCTGACCGGCCAGCACATCGCCGAGCTGGAACGCAAGATCGCCGAACTCACCGCCCTGCGCGACACCCTGCAGGAACTCCACGACCACTGCCAGGGCGACCACCGCCCGGACTGCCCGATCCTCAAGGACCTGGAGTCGGGGAGCTGCTGTCACTGAGCGATGCCATCGGCGGATAACGCCGTTGGCGTTATGCGCCCTACGGATCGAGGCACGGCGAGTCTTTCGTAGGAGCGAGCTTGCTCGCGAACGGACCTACCATCTGACGCCAGTGCCTTTCGTTCTGCCCAACGGCCCCCTCTCCCGCTTGCGGGGAGGGTTAGAGAGGGGGGACGGAGCCAAGCTCAGCGCCGGCGTGTCGTCGAAGTCCGCAACCCTCTCCCCAGCCCTCTCCCTGAAGGGAGAGGGGGCCGTTCGGAGCA
>NZ_JAZAQP010000053.1:0-45669 GCF_036231725.1 Pseudomonas sp. JH-2
GCCTAATACATAGATGCAATCGGGTTCCTCTGTTCAAAAGCGGGTTGACGGTGGGGGTGAGTCCATACATAGGAGCGGACCTTGTCCGCGATTGCGCCGGCAGGCGCTGCGCGGGGCCTCGCTCAGGGATAGTCGATCTCGACCACGAACCAGAGCTTCTCGCCCGCCGGCGTGCGCACCAGCACCTCGGCGTCCAGCTCCTTGCCCACCAGGGCGCGGGCCAGGGGCGAGTCGATGCTGATCTGGTTGCTGCGCAGGTCCAGTTCGTCCGGCCCGACGATGCGGTAGCGGGCCTGTTCGCCGTCCTCGTCCTCCAGCGTCACCCAGGCGCCGAAGTAGACCTTGTTCGGGTCGCCCGGGCGGTCGCGCACCACCTTGAGGTTCTCCAGGCGCTTGCGC
Organism: Pseudomonas sp. JH-2; assembly: GCF_036231725.1. Taxonomy (NCBI): domain Bacteria; kingdom Pseudomonadati; phylum Pseudomonadota; class Gammaproteobacteria; order Pseudomonadales; family Pseudomonadaceae; genus Pseudomonas; species Pseudomonas sp. JH-2. The sequence goes on from NZ_JAZAQP010000053.1 coordinate 400, forward strand.
AGGAAGCGCACGCGGCTGTCGATCTCGCGCAGCATCTTCTTGCCGTAGATGTACTCGGCGTTCTCCGAGCGGTCGCCGAGCGCGGCCGCCTCGCTCACCGCCTGGGTCACCTGGGGGCGGCGCACGTTCCACAGTTCGTGCAGTTCGGCGCGCAGGCGCGCCTCGCCTTCGGGGGTGATCAACGGGGTTCCGGCGGTGCGCGGCGGGCGATAGCGGCTCATGGGGTTCCGGCTGTGGCTGGGCAGGCCAGGGAGTCTATCAGCCTTCGCGCAGCAGGCGCAGCGGGCTCAGGGTCAGCGCCCGGCGCGTGCCGAACAGCCCGGCGCCGCCCACCAGCAACGCGCCCAGCAGCGGCAGGCCGAGCAGCCAGGGGTGCGGCCGCCAGGGCAACTGGAACACCAGACTGTAGAGCAGGTAACTGATCAGCTCGCAGCCCAGGGCCGCCAGCACGCCGCTCACCGCGCCGAGCAGGGCGAACTCGCTGCGCCGGGTGCGCTGCAGCAGCTCGCGCTCGGCGCCCAGGGCACGCAGCAGGGCGCCCTGGCGCAGGCGCTCGTCGAGGGTGGCCTGCAGGCCGGCGAAGAGCACCACGAAGCCGGCGGCGAGGACGAACAGCAGCACGTATTCCACCGCCAGGGTGACCTGGTCGAGGATGCTGCGCAGCTGGCTCAGCAGCACGTCCACCGGCAGCAGGGTGACGGTGGGGAAGGCGCGGGCCAGTTCGATGGCGCTGCGCGGGTCGCTGGCGGGCAGGTAGAAGCTGGTCAGGTAGGTCACCGGCAGGTCGGCGAGGGTGCCGGGCTGGAAGACCATGAAGAAGTTCGGCTGGAAGTTGTCCCACTTCACCGAGCGCAGGCTCTGCACCTGCACCTCGCGGGTCTGCCCGGCGACGCTGAAGCTCAGGCGGTCGCCCAGCTTGATGCCGAGGTTGCCGGCGAGCTTCTCCTCCACCGAGACGCCGGGCAGTCCGCCCGCCGCGGCATCGCCCCACCAGCGCCCGGCCACCAGCTGGTTGCCGGCGGGCAGCTGCTGCGCCCAGGTCAGGCCGAGGTCGCGCTGCAGGGCGCGCTCGCTGCGCACGTCTTCGCTGAGCGCCTGCACCGGCTGGCCGTTCACCGCCACCAGGCGGCCGGGGACCATGGGGAACAGCCCTTCGGCGTTGGGCGAGACCTTGCGCACGCGGGCCTCGAAGGCGTCCTTCTCGGCCGGCAGGATGTTCAGGGCGAAGTAGTTGGGCGCGTTGGCCGGCAACTGGGCGTGCCAGGTGTCCAGCAGCTCGCCGCGCAGCAGGGCGATCAGCGCCATGGCCAGCAGGATCAGGCCGAAGGCCAGGCTCTGCCCGGCGGCGGCCAGCGGGTGGCGCAGCAACTGGCCCAGGCCCAGGCGCCAGGGCAGGCTGGCGCGCGCGAGCAGGCGGCGCAGGCTGTTCAGGGCGAACAGCAGCAGGCCGCCGAGGAGGGCCGCGGCGACCACCCCGCCGCCCAGCAGGGCCAGGGTCAGGCGCAGGTCCAGGCTCAGCCGCCACATGATCAGGCCCAGCGCCAGCAGCGCGCAGCCGTAGGCCAGCCAGCTGCGCATGGGCACCGGCAGCAGGTCGCTGCGCAGTACCCGCAGCGGCGGCACCCGGCCCAGGGCCGCCAGCGGCGGCAGGGCGAAGCCGGCGAGGGAGACCAGGCCGGTGGCGACGCCGGCCAGCGCCGGTACCGGCCCGGCCGGCGGAATCTGCGGCGGCAGCAGGTCGCCCAGCAGTGCCACCAGGCCGAGCTGCGCCAGGTAGCCGAGCAGTGCGCCCAGCAGGCTGGCGGCCAGGCCCAGGCTGAACAGTTGCAGCCCATAGAGCAGCAGGGCTTCGCGACGGCTCAGGCCCAGGCAGCGGAGCAGGGCGCTGGCGTCGAAGCGGCGGGCGGCGAAGCGGTTGGCCGAGAGCGCCACCGCCACGCCGGCGAGGAGGATGGCTGCCAGGCTGGCGAGGTTCAGGTAGCGCTCGGCGCGTTCCAGGGCGTCGCCGATCTGGCGGTTGCCGTGGTGCGCGTCGAGCAACTGCTGGTTCGCCGCCAGCCCCGGTTCCATCGCGCGGCGGTAGGCCTGCAGGGCTTCGCCGTCGCCTTCCCAGAGGTCGCGGTAGCGCACCCGGCTGCCGGGCTGGACCACGCCGGTGGCGTCCAGGTCGCGCAGGTTCATCAGCACCCGCGGGGTAAGGCTGTAGAAGTCGCCGGCGCGGTCCGGCTCGTAGGTCAGCACGCGGGCGATGCGCAGGCCCTGGCGGCCGATCTCGATGCTGTCGCCGACCTTCAGGTCGAGGCTGGTGAGCAGGCGTGCCTCCACCCACACCTCGCCGGGCTGCGGGCGACCGCCGGCCTGCTCCGGCTCCAGGGGCGCCGCCGCGCTCTTCAGCTCGCCGCGCAACGGGTAGCTGTCATCCACTGCCTTGACGCTGCTCAGCTGGATGCCCTGGTCGGTGGCGATGACGCTGGAGAACTCGACGCTGTAGGCGTGCTTCAGGCCCAGGCGGTTGCCGCTGTCGACCTGCTGCTGCGCGGCCGGCTGGGTGCCGCTCAGGACCAGGTCGGCGCCGAGGAATTCCGAGGCGCGCACCAGCATGGCGCCGTTCAGCCGCGCGCTGAAGTAGCCGATGGCGGAGCTGGCGGCCACCGCCACCAGCAGGGCGAAGAAGAGCACGCGCAGTTCGCCGCTGCTCCACTCGCGCAGCAGTTGGCGCAGGGCCAGGCCGAACAGGCGCGACAGCGGCAGCGATTTCATCGGCTCAGGGCTCCGCGTGGTCGATCAGGTGGCCGCTTTCCAGGCGGATCTGCCGTTGGCAGCGGTGCGCCAGGCGTTCGTCGTGGGTGACCAGGACCAGGGTGGTGCGGCGCTCGCGGTTGAGCTCGAAGAGCAGGTCGCTGATGCGCTCGCCGGTGGCGCTGTCGAGGTTGCCGGTGGGCTCGTCGGCGAACAGCACGTCGGGCTCGGCGGCGAAGGCGCGGGCGATGGCGACGCGCTGCTGCTCGCCGCCGGAGAGCTGGCGCGGGTAGTGGGTCAGGCGCTGGCCCAGGCCGACGCGCTCGAGCAGGACACGGGCGCGCTCGCGGGCGTCGCCGCGGCCTTCCAGCTCCAGGGGCAGCATCACGTTCTCCAGCGCGTCGAGGCTGTCGAGCAGCTGGAACGACTGGAAGACGAAGCCGACATGGGCGGCGCGCACCCGCGCGCGCTGGTCCTCGTCCAGTTCCGCCAGGCGGTGCCCGGCCAGTTCGACGCTGCCGCCGCTGGGCTGGTCCAGCCCGGCCAGCAGGCCGAGCAGGGTGGACTTGCCGGAGCCGGAACTGCCGACGATGGCCAGGCTGTCGCCGCGCTGCAGGGCCAGGGAGAGGTCGTGGAGGATGGTCAGCTCGCCTTCCGCGCTGGGGACGACCTTGCTAAGGTTGCGCGCGGTGAGAATGCTTTCGCTCATGGAGGGTCCGATGCGTGCATGGCTATCGAGCGTCTGCCTGGCGTTGCTGCTGGTCGCCCAGCAAGCCGCGGCGCAGACGCTGCTGGTCGTCGGCGATAGTATCAGCGCCGGTTTGGGGGTGGATACCGGCCGCGGCTGGGTCAGCCTGCTGGAGCAGCGGCTGAAGGACGAGGGTTTCGACTACCGGGTGGTCAACGCCTCGGTCAGCGGCGACACCAGTGCCGGCGGCCTGGCGCGCCTGCCGGCGCTGCTTTCCGGGGAGAAGCCGAGCGTCGTGGTGATCGAGCTGGGCGGCAACGACGGCCTGCGCGGGCAGGCGCCGCAACAATTGCAACAGAATCTTGCTTCGATGGTCGCGGCCTCGCGCCAGGCCGGGGCCAAGGTGCTGCTGCTGGGCATGCGCCTGCCGCCCAACTATGGCGAACGCTATACCCAGGCTTTCGCCCGGGTGTTCCAGCAGGTCGCCGAGCAGGGCAAGGTGCCGCTGGTGCCGTTCTTCCTCGACGGCGTGGGCGGGGTGCCGCAGATGATGCAGGCGGACGGCATCCACCCGGCCGTGGTGGCGCAACCGCGCCTGCTGGATAACGTCTGGCCGCAGCTCAAGCCGTTGCTCTGATCGCCGGGTCGTCGGAAGGCTTCCCCGCGCGGGGGCTTTCCGCTATGTTTGCGCACCCTTCAGGAGCCGCCATGTCCCGCCCCGCCTGGACCCTCTTCGCCTACCAGCTGATCGAACCCGATTCCCAGCTCGATCTGTTCGCCTGCCGCGAGGTGCGCGTGCATCTCGTCGCCCGGCAGCTGGAGCTGGGCTCCCCAGCGGACCGCACCCTGTGCGGTGGCCTGTTGCCGGCGCAACCGCTCTGGCGCGAGGCTCAGCGGCCGCAGCTGCGCGACCGGCGGCTGTGCCCGGAGTGCCTGAAACGCCTGGAACAGGAAAAGCGCGGGCAACGATTTTCCTGGCTATTGTGAACTCTCCCGGAAAACAGGGTCTGAGTGGTACACTAACGCCCCCTCTGTCAACTGTGCTCTCGCCAAGGATCTCCGGATGTTGTCGCGTGTTATCGCCGCCTGCTCGCTGTCTTTTGCCGCGCTGCTCTCGGCCGGCCCCGTTTCCGCCCTCGAGCTGCCGTTGCCGGCGCCCGGCGAGGATATCGTCGGCCAGGTGCAGGTCATCAAGGCCAAGTACGAAGACACCTTCGCCGACCTCGGCCAGACCTATGACCTGGGCTACCAGGAGATGCTCGCCGCCAACCCGGGCGTCGACGCCTGGCTGCCCGGCGTGGGCACCGAGGTCATCATCCCGACCCGCTTCATCCTGCCGCCGGGCCCGCGCGAAGGCATCGTGATCAACATCGCCGAGTACCGCCTGTACTACTTCCCGAAAGGCAAGAACGTGGTCTACACCTACCCGCTGGGTATCGGCCGCGAGGGCTGGGGCTCGCCCATCGCCCACACCAACATCGTCGCCAAGACCAAGGACCCGGCCTGGTACCCGCCGGCGTCGATCCGCGCCGAGCACGCCGCCGACGGCGACCCGCTGCCGACCGTGGTGCCGCCGGGCCCGGACAACCCGCTGGGCCCGTACAAGATGTCGCTGGGCGTTCCCGGCTACCTGATCCACGGTTCGAACAAGAAGTTCGGCATCGGCACCCGCACCAGCCACGGTTGCTTCCGCATGTACAACGGCGACGTGACCGAGCTCTTCCCCATGGTGCCGGTGGGCACTTCGGTGCGCATCATCAACGAGCCGTACAAGTTCGGCCGCAGCGAAGGCAAGATCTACCTGGAGGCGCACACGCCGATCGACGACCATGGCAACCCTTCGGTCGTGGACAAGCACACCGCGGTGATCAACGCGCTGCTCAAGCGTGAAGACATCGCCAACCAGATGCAGATGGACTGGAACGTGGTGCGCGAAGTGGTGGCGGCCGAAGACGGCCTGCCGGTGGCCATCGCCCAGCCGCAGCAGCCCGGTACCTCGGTGGCCGCCAGCGAGAACACGACGGTGCAGATGCCCTGACGCCCGGGGCCTGCCGCAGGAGCCCGCCGACCGCAAGGTCCGCGGGCTTTTTGCTGCCCGTGGAAAACGCCGGGCAATAAAAAAGCCGACCTCGAGAGGTCGGCTTTTCGAACAGATCCGAGGATCTATTACTTGCGGCTGGCTTTGTCCAGCATACGCAGGGCGCGCTCGTTAGCCTCGTCAGCGGTCTGCTGGGCTTTCTGAGCAGCGGCCAGAGCTTCGTCAGCGTGACGGTAGGCTTCGTCAGCGCGGGCTTGGGCACGGGCAGCGGCGTCTTCAGTAGCGGTCAGACGGGCTTCGGTTTCTTTCGAGTGGCTGCTGCAACCGGTGGCCAGAACAGCAGCCAGAGCCAGAGCAGAGAATTTCAGAACGTTGTTCATCGTGTTCCCCTTAAGGTGGACATTTCCATTAAAGCAATTCCCCATGGGACTGGGAAATTAGCCGGACTACATAGTACTCATTACTTGTAGTAAGTAAACTGACTGAACGCAAGTAGGGCACTTTTTTTTCATGCTACGCGGGGTTGAACTCTTATTACCCCGGCATGTTGTGCAAAAAATGTGCAGATACGCCCGGCTGCCCTACAGTGGGGCTGTTGCAATGTCGTGAAGCACGGGCCAAGTGTTCGAGTATAGCGCCCCGAACTAATGCTAATTCGCGATAGGACGAAAGTCTGGTGGGAACTAACGGCGAGTAACTGTGGTCGCCAATTGCCGGTGCATTGGATGCAACCGGCTGGAATGAAAAAGCCCGGCTAACTTCATCAGTCAGCCGGGCTTTTGATCTGGCGGTGAGGGAGGGATTCGAACCCTCGATACGGTTTCCCGTATACACACTTTCCAGGCGTGCTCCTTCAACCGCTCGGACACCTCACCAGGGTTTCGACAGCGCGTTGTCTGTCGAGGCGCGCACTTTACTCAAAGGTTTTCCCAAACGCAAATGTTTTTTCAACGGATTCATCGGCTTAAGGTGATCAAGGGGAAACCGCGGCGGCCCGCCTTGTTAAACTGGCGGCTTCCTTGGAAAGGCGAGTGCGATGGCGAGCTGGGATCTCTTCTGCTGCGTGGTGGACAACTACGGCGACATCGGCGTGACCTGGCGCCTGGCCCGCCAGCTCGCCGGCGAGCATGGCCAGGCGGTGCGCCTGTGGGTGGACGACCTCAAGGCGTTCGCGAGGCTGTGCCCCGGGGCCGATCCGGCGCTGCCCGGCCAGCGCCTGGCGGGCGTCGAGGTCCGCCACTGGCCGGCGCTGTGGGAGGACACGCCGGCCGCCGACGTGGTCATCGAGGCGTTCGCCTGCCCGCTGCCGCCGGCCTACGTGGAGGCCATGCGCGGGCGCGCCGTGCCGCCGCTGTGGCTGAACCTGGAATACCTGAGCGCCGAGGACTGGGTGGCTTCCTGTCATGGCCTGCCTTCGCTGCAGGCCAGCGGCCTGCAGAAGTATTTCTATTTTCCCGGCTTCCAGGCTGGCGTCGGCGGCCTGCTGCGCGAGGCGGGGTTGCTGGAGCGGCGCCGGGCGTTCCAGGCGGATGACGCCTGCCGACGGAGGTTCCTGGCCAGCCTCGACGTGGAGGTGCAGGGTGAGGAATGCCTGATTTCCCTGTTCGCCTACGAGAACCCGGCGCTGGCGTCCTGGCTGGATGCGCTGGCGCAGGGACCGCGACCCACGCTGTTGCTGGTGCCGGAAGGGCGCGTGCTGGGCGATGTCGCCGCCTGGCTGGGCCTGCCCGGGCTGGCGCCGGGCGACCGCCACCGGCGCGCCAGCCTGCGGGTGCAGGTACTGCCGTTCGTCCGCCAGGAGGACTACGACCTGCTGCTGTGGAGCTGCGATGTCAACGCGGTGCGCGGCGAGGATTCCTTCGTCCGCGCGCTCTGGGCGGGGCGGCCGTTCGTCTGGCACATCTATGAGCAGGAGGAGGGCGTGCACCTGGAGAAGCTGGACGCCTTCCTCTCTCTATACAGCGAAGGCATGGAGCCTGGGCTCGAGGCTGCCCTGTTGGCCTACTGGCACGCCTGGAACGGCCTCGGCGACGCGGCGACGGCCTGGATGGCGCTGCAGCAGCGGGCCGGAGACTGGCGGGAATGGGCGCTGCGCTGGAGCGAAAAGCATGCCGCACAGCCGGATCTCGCCGCGGGGCTGGTGCGTTTTTATACAAATTGGCTATGATACGTCCCCTGTTTTTTGTCTCCAATCCAAATCGGATATTCGTATGAAAACCGCTCAAGAGTTCCGCGCAGGCCAGGTTGCCAACATCAACGGCGCCCCCTGGGTCATCCAGAAGGCCGAGTTCAACAAATCCGGCCGTAACAGCGCCGTCGTCAAGATGAAGCTGAAGAACCTGCTGACCGGCGCCGGCACCGAGACCGTGTTCAAGGCCGATGACAAGCTGGAACCGATCATCCTCGACCGCAAGGAAGTGACCTACTCCTACTTCGCGGACCCGCTGTACGTCTTCATGGACAACGAGTTCAACCAGTACGAGATCGAGAAGGGCGACCTGGAAGGCGTGCTGACCTTCATCGAAGACGGCATGACCGACGTCTGCGAAGCGGTTTTCTACAACGACAAGGTGATCTCCGTCGAACTGCCGACCACCATCGTTCGTGAAATCGTCTACACCGAGCCGGCTGTCCGCGGCGACACTTCCGGCAAGGTCATGAAGACCGCCCGCCTGAAGAACGGTGCCGAGCTGCAGGTTTCCGCGTTCTGCGAAATCGGCGACTCCATCGAGATCGATACCCGCACCGGCGAGTACAAGTCCCGCGTCAAGGCCTGAGCCTTCGCGTGACCTGAAAATGCCCGGCATCTGCCGGGCTTTTTCGTTTCTGGCACAGGTTATTTCAGGTGCACCTTCAGCTCCTCGCCGGCCTGGCGCAGGGCGGCCTGCACGGCGGGTACGCCAGCCAGCGGGTTGAGCAGGCCGTAGTCGTGGATCATGCCGTTGTAGCGCACGGCGGTGACCGCCACGCCGGCGGCGTCCAGCTTGCGGGCGTAGGCTTCGCCTTCGTCGCGCAGCACGTCGAACTCGGCGGTCTGCACCAGCGCCGGCGGCAGGCCCTTCAACTGGTCTAGGGTGGCGCGCAGCGGCGAGGCGTAGATCTCCGCGCGCTGCTTCGCGTCGGTGGTGTAGCTGTCCCAGAACCACTGCATCATCGGCTTGGTGAGGAAGTGTCCCTGGGCGAACCGGTTGTACGAGGCCGTCTCGAAGCTGGCGTCGGTCACCGGCCACAGCAGGGCCTGGAAGCGCAGCTTCGGAGTGCCCTTGTCCTTGGCCATCAGCGCGACCACCGCGGCCATGTTGCCGCCGACGCTGTTGCCGGCCACCGCCAGGCGCGAGCCGTCGACGTCCAGTTCCTTGCCGTGCTCGGCCACCCACTTCGTGGCGGCGTAGGCCTGGTTGATGGCCACCGGGTAATGGGCCTCGGGGGAGGGCGTGTAGTCGACGTACACCGCCGCAGCGCCGGAGCTGACCACCAGGTCGTGGATCAGCCGGGCGTGGGTCGGGTAGTCGCCCAGCACCCAGCCGCCGCCGTGGAAGAACATGAAGGCGGGCAGGCTGCCCTTGGCGCCGGCCGGGCGGACGATGGTCAGCTTGATGCGCTGGCCGTCGGCCTGGATGGTCTTCTCGCTGACGCGGGTGCCGGAGAGGTCGACCTTCACCGAGGCCTGGGCGCCGCTCAGTACCGCGCGGGCATCCTTCGGCGCCAGGGTTTCCAGGGGCTTGCCGCCGCCGGCCTGCAGGGCCTCGAGGAAGGCCTGGGTGTCGTGCTGCACGCCGGGGCTGCCGGCGGCGAAGGCGTTGCCGATGGCCAGGGCGAGCAGGCCGCCGGCGAGAGTCTTGCTGAGCGCTTTCATGTTCGGGTTCTCCTTGGGCGGTAGGGGTCAGACGGCGACGTTCAGGCGGACTTCGATGTTGCCGCGGGTGGCGTTGGAGTACGGGCAGACCTGGTGGGCCGCGGCGACCAGTTCCTCGGCGACGGCGCGCTCCAGGCCGGGCAGATCGATGTTCAGTTCCACTTCCAGGCCGAAGCCGCCGGGGATCTGGCCGATGCCGACCTTGCCGGTGATGGAGGCGTCGGCGGGGAGCTGCCGTTTGCTCTGGCTGGCGACGAATTTCAGTGCGCCGATGAAGCAGGCCGAGTAGCCGGCGGCGAAGAGTTGCTCGGGGTTGGTGGCGTTGCCGCCCTGGCCGCCCAGTTCGCGCGGGGTGGTCAGTTTCACGTCGAGGTTGCCGTCGGAGGAGACGGCGCGGCCGTCGCGGCCTCCGGTGGCAGTGGCGGTAGCGGTGTAGAGGGCCTTGATGGTTTGCATGGTGGTGTCTCCGGGTCTGGTTTGTTCGTTAAAGTTTTGCGCGCTAAGTAAGTGCGTGAGGCAGAATTTAGTCCTGAGTTATTTTGCGCGCAAGATATTTATCGGAAGAATTCGCGATAAGCGCTTCCTGAATCGGGAATAAGGCGCTAGTCCGCGCCTTGCAGGCTGCCGCGCAGGTCCACCAGCTCGTCCTTCAGCTTGCCCAGCTGTTCCAGGTCCAGGCCGCTGGCGGCGAGGATGCAGCCGGGGATGCGTTCAGCCTGGCGCTGCAGGGCGCGGCCCTTGTCGGTCAGGCGCAGCTCGACCACCCGCTCGTCGCTGGCGCTGCGCTTGCGGGTGATCAGGCCTTCGCCTTCCAGGCGCTTGAGCAGCGGGGTGAGGGAGCCGGGGTCGGTGAGCATACGCGCGCTGATCTCGCCGACGGTGATGCCGTCCCGCTCCCAGAGCACCAGCATGGCGATGTACTGCGGGTAGGTCAGGCCCAGTTCCTGGAGCAGCGGCTTGTAGACCTTGGTCATCTGCAGCGAGGTGGAATAGAGGGCGAAGCACAGCTGGTTATCGAGCTTGAGCGATTCGCAGGCGTCCTTGGGTTGGCTCATGACGGGCCTCCGAATAGATGATTGCGCCTTAATTTAGCGCGCTGGCTATTTTTTCGCCAGTTCGTCGCTCGCCAGGTGCCCGGCGAGGGCGCTGTCCCAGGGCGGCGGGAAGCCGAAGCGTTCGACGAGGAAGGCCAGCAGCCGCTGGCTGCGCGGGTGTGTGCCGCGTTCCAGGCGCAGGGCGTGGATGCCGCCCGGCTCGGGCTCCGGCAGGCCCTGCTCGCAGAACAGTGGCTGCAGCTCGCCGCGCACCAGGTATTCGCTGCACAGCCAGGTCGGCAGGTGGGCCAGGCCGAGCCCCTGCAAGGCGCCTTCGACCAGGGTTTCCGCATTGTTGGCGGTCAGCCGCAGGCGCCGCGGGCGCAGGTGCTGCAGGCGCCCGTCGACGGCGAAGCGCCAGGCCAGCGGCGGGGCCAGGCCTTCCCAGTCCAGGCCGACGTGCCCGGGTAGCTGCAGCGGCGAGGCAGGCCGGCCGTGGCGGGCCAGGTAGTCGGCGCTGGCGCAGACGATGCGGCGCATGGGCGCCAGCGGCGTGGCCACCAGGCGGCTGTCCGGCAACGGGCCGATGCGCAGCACCAGGTCGACCTGGCCGAGGTTGTCGCCCTGCAGGTCGGTGAAGCTGTCGATCAGGCGCAGCTGCACGTCCAGGCCGGGGTTGGCCTTGAGGAAGTCGGCCAGGGCTGGCGCCAGGTGGCGGCGGCCGAAGGGCACGGGCGCGTCGATGCGGATCAGGCCCTCGGGCGCGGTGCTCAGCGATACCGCTTCGGCGCGGGCCTGGCGCAGTTCCTCGACGATGCGCCGGGCCCGCTCGGCGAACGCCAGGCCGGCCGGGGTGGCGCGCACCAGGTGGGTGCTGCGGGTCAGCAGGGGGCTGCCCAGGCCGCGCTCGAGGGCGTCCATGCGCCGCGCCACCGCCGAGGGCGTGAGCTGGCGCAGGCGCGCGGCGGCGGAGAAGCTGCCGCTGTCGAGGACGTCGAGGAACAGGTCCAACTGGTCTTCCAGGGCGCTGGGGGTCATGGCGGCTGCCTTTGCAGAAAACGCCAAGCCATTGTGCTCGGCTTTGCGTTTCCCATCCAGCAGCGGTCTTCTAGCATGGCGCCGAAGGGTAGGAGGTAGCGATGCTGGACATGGGCTTGGACTTTCTTCTGGGGCTGGTCCTGGGTTGCCTGGGCGGGCTTTTCGGGATCGGCGGCGGGCTGCTGGCGATCCCGGCGCTGGGCGTGCTGTTCGGCCTCGACCAGCAACTGGCGCAGGGCACGGCCCTGGTGATGGTGGTGCCCAACGTGCTGCTGGCGCTGCGCCGTTATCACCAGCGCAATCGCATCGATCCCGGCCAGGCGGCGGTGCTGGCGGTGACCGGGCTGCTCTGCGCCTTCCTCGCCTCCAGCCTGGCGCTGCGCATCGACGCGGCGCACATGCGCACGGCCTTCGTGGTGTTCCTGCTGGCCCTGGCCGGCTACCTGCTGCTGCGCCAGCGCGGCGAGGCGCAACCGCGGGAGGCCGCGCCGGGGCTGCCCTGGTTCGCCGCACTGGGCCTGGGGGCGGGTTCCCTGGGCGGGCTGTTTGGGGTGGGCGGCGGCGTGCTGGCCACGCCGGTGCTGACCTCGCTGTTCGGCTTCAGCCAGGTGGTGGCCCAGGGGCTGGCCCTGGCATTGGCGGCGCCGAGCACGGCGGTGGCGCTGGGCACCTATGCGCTGCACGGCCATGTCGACTGGCGCATGGGTGCCTGTCTCGCGGCCGGCGGCCTGCTGAGCATCTCCTGGGGCGTGAGGCTGGCCCACGCGCTGCCCGAGCGCGCCCTGCGCTTCGCCTTCAGCCTGTTCCTGGTGGCCTGCGCGCTGCTCCTGCTGCGCCAGTGAGGCGGCTCAGGCGGCGGCGAAGCCTTCGACGATGTAGTCGGCCAGCTTGTCGGTGACCGGCGACTGCCGCGGCGGGTTGCGCAGCAGCACGATGCTCGCCGAGGGCAGGGTCGGCAGGCCTTCCTCCTCGCCGATGATGCGCAGGTTGCCGGTGAGCAGGCTGCGCAGCTGGGCGGTGACCGCCAGGCCCGCGCTGGCCACGGCGAACAGCGCCGAGAGGCTGGGGCTGCTGTAGGCGATGCGGTAGTCGATCTCCATCGCTTCCAGGGCATTGCAGGCCCAGGCGCGGCAGAAGCAGGTGGTGTTGAACATCGCCAGCGGCAGCGGGCGCTGCTCCTGCGGACAGAAGCTTTCCGCGGCCATCCAGACGAAGGGCTCCTGGCGCAGCAACTGGCCGATCTCGGTGCCCGGCTCGCGGGTGACGATGGTCAGGTCCAGGTCCTTGCGGGTGAGCAACTGCGAGGAGGTCTCGCAGTGCACTTCCACCTGTACCAGCGGGTAGGCCTGGGCGAAGCGCGAGAGGATGTCCGGGAGGAAGCGCATCACGTAGTCGTCCGGCGTGCCGATGCGCACCGCGCCGACCATGTGCGGCTGGCGCAGGGTGTTGAACACCTCGCCCTGCAGCCGCAGGATGCGCCGCGCGTAGCCCAGCAGCACCTGGCCCTCGGGCGTCAGGCGCACCTGGCGGCCGTCGCGTTCGAACAGGGTGCGTTCCAGCACGTCGTCCTCCAGGCGTTTCATCTGCATGCTCACCGCCGACTGGGTGCGGTTGACCACTTCGGCGGCGCGGGTGAAACCACCGTGGTCGGCGATGGCGACGAAGGTGCGCAGCAGTTCGCTGTCGATGCTGGGGAAGCTGCTCATACATCAAGCTCCGAGATGGGATGCATAAGAATGATTCGTTGGATTGATCTTATGCCCGGCGCGAGACTGGTGCCAACCCCACAGGGAGGACGGCACGATGAAAGCGCAATTCGGTTTCGTGATGGCACCCTCGGTGCTTGCCCAGCGGCACTCCGCCGCTGTCTTCTGGCATGGCCTGCTGGGCCGCATCCGCCGCTGGCGGGAGCTGGCGCGGCAGCGCGAACAGCTGGCCAGCCTCAGCGACGCGGCGCTCAAGGACATCGGCCTGAGCCGCGCGGACATTCTCCAGGAAGCGGAGAAACCCTTCTGGATCGACCACCTGCGTCGCTGAACCCCGCCTGACGTGCACAAGGAAAGGCCCATGTCGCAACCCTACCACCTGGCCCAGGTCAACATCGCCCGGGCCAGGGCCCCGCTCGATCACCCGCTGATGCGGGATTTCGTCGACCAGCTGGCGCCCGTCAACGCCCTGGCCGAGGCCAGCCGCGGTTTCGTCTGGCGTTTGCAGGACGAGGCGGGCGACGCCACCGGCGTCCAGGCCTTCGACGACCCGCGGATCATCGTCAACCTGTCGCTGTGGGAGTCCCTGGAGGCCCTGCGCGACTATGTCTATGGCGGCGAGCACCTCGCCGTGCTGCGTCGGCGCCGGGACTGGATGGAGAAGCTGCCGGGGCCGACCCTGGCGCTCTGGTGGTTGCCGGCCGGGCAATTGCCGAGCCTGGCCCAGGCCCGCGCGACCCTGCGCAGCCTGGCCGAAAGGGGGCCGAGCGCCGAGGCCTTCAGCATCGCCCGGCCGTTCCCCGCGCCCGGCATGGAAGCCCTGCCGGCCTGATGTCGGCGCTGGCGGCTTTGGCGTAGGATCGAGAGCCCCGATCCGCCCAGCAGGAAGCGCCCATGACCGACAGCCTGTCCCTCAAGCAAGCCCGCCGCCTGGCCCTGGCGGCCCAGGGTTTCGCCGGCCGCCGGCCGCTCGCCCGGGTGCAGCGCCGGCACCTGCAGCAGGTGCTGGAACGCCTGGGCGTGCTGCAGATCGATTCGGTCAATGCCCTGACCCGCTCGCACTACCTGCCGCTGTTCTCGCGCCTGGGCTGCTACCCGCAGGCGCTGCTGGACGAGGCGGCCTGGAGCGCCGGGCGCCACCGGCGGATGTTCGAGTACTGGGGGCACGAGGCTTCCCTGCTGCCGCTGGAGCTCTACCCGCTGATGCGCTGGCGCATGCGCCGCGCAGCCGTGGGGCAGGGCATCTATAAGCAGCTGGCGCGCTTCGGCGAGGAGCGCCGCGAGGTGATCGAACGGGTGCTGCAGGCGGTACGTGAGCAGGGCGCCCTGGGCGCCGGCAGCCTGACCACCCGCAGCGAGCGCGCCGGCCCCTGGTGGGACTGGAGCGACGAGAAGCACGCCCTGGAATGGCTGTTCGCCGCCGGCGAGGTGACGGTGGCCGGGCGCCGCGGCTTCGAGCGGCTCTACGACCTGCCCGAGCGGGTGCTGCCGGCCTCCTTGCTGGCGCTGCCGGAGCCGGGCGCCGAGGAGGCCCAGCGCGGCCTGCTGCTGCATGCCGCCAACGCCCTGGGCGTGGCCAGCGAGACCGACCTGCGCGACTACTTCCGCCTGGATCCGGCCGACAGCAAGGCGCGCCTGGCCGAGCTGGTGGAAGCCGGCGCCTTGCGCCAGGTGCGCGTGCAGGGCTGGTCGCAGGCGGCCTACGTCGCCGGCGAGCCGGTCATTCCGCGCAAGGTGACGGCCAGCGCGCTGCTGTCGCCCTTCGATTCCCTGGTGTGGGAGCGCGCCCGCACCGAGCGGCTGTTCGACTTCCGCTACCGCCTGGAGATCTACACCCCGCAGCACAAGCGGGTCTACGGCTACTACGTGCTGCCCTTCCTGTTCGACGAACGCCTGGCGGCGCGCATCGACCTGCGCGCCGAGCGGGCGGCGGGGCGCCTGGCGGTCCATGCCGTGCACGAGGAACAGCGGCCGCTGGGCGAGGAGGGGATGCTGGCGCTGGCCGGGCGGTTGCGCGAGATGGCTGCCTGGCTGGGCCTGGAGGAGGTACACGTGGGCTGCCGCAAGGCGGAGGGCGTCCGCCTGCGGGCGATGCTGGCGGCCGGGGCGGCCGCCTAGCGGTGGTCAGGCCTTGGCGGCCAGTTCCTCGAGGTGGGCGATGACTTCGTCCGGCTTGAGCACCAGCACGTCGCTTTCCAGGGCATCGAGCACCACCTCGGCGGTGTTGCCGATCAGCGCGCCGGAGAAACCGGTGCGCGCCACGGTGCCGATCACCGTCACCGCCGCGTCCAGCTGGTGCGCGGTACGCGGGATGAGCACGTCGGCCGGGCCTTCCTCGATGTGCAGGTGCTGGTCGTCCACCCCGTACTCGGCCTGGAAGGCCTTGCAGGCCTCGCGGTAGCGGGCCTCGATGGTTTCGCTGAGCTGGAAGGTCGGGTCGGCGGCGGACAGCATCGGCGAGGGGTGGGCGCTGATCACGTGCAGCGGGCCGTGGGTCAGCCCGGCGATGTCGTAGGCGTGGCTGACGATGTTGGCGTGCAGCGCGTGGTGCTCGGCGTCGTTGTTGCCGACGTCGACCGCGGCGAGGATGTTGCGCCCGGCCCAGGGCGTGGCGCTCTTCACCAGCAGCACGGGGGCGGGGCAGTAGCGCAGCAGCTTCCAGTCGTCGGGGGTGAGCAGGGCCTTCTTCAGCGGGCTGTCGGGGTGGTGCTGCTTGACCACCAGCCCGCAGCCCTCGGCCTGCTGCTCGGCGATGATGGTGGCGTGCAGGCTGTCGTGCCAGGCCTGCCGGCAACTGCTGCTGTAGCCTTCCTCGCGCAGGCTGGCGGTCAGTTCCTCGAGCCGGGCGCCGGCGTCGCCTTGCTTGCTGCAGGCCAGCAGGTGCAGGTGGGATTGAGTGACGCTGGCGATCAGCTTGGCGCGCTTGAGCGCCAGGCCGTCGGGCTGGTCGGGGGCCACTACTACGAGAATGCTGCGGATGGCTTGCATGGTCGTCTCCCTTGGCACTTGCCGTTGCTTTGCAGCAACTGTAGACGCGATCCGGCCGCGTGCTTCTTGAGGTGCGTCAAGTGTGGCGCTGGCCGTGCGCCGCCGCATTCGTATAATGCTCCGCCTTTGGCCGCCGGCGAACCCTTTTGCGCTGCGGCGATGAGCGACTGGAGCCCGTCATGTTGTCCGAAATCCGCGAATTCCTTGGTTGCGCCACGCCCGACGCCTGGGTCGAGGCCGCACTGCGGGACCAGGAAGTGCTGCTGATCGACCACAAGAACAACGAGTTCAAGGCCGCCAGCACGGCCCTGGCGCTGATCGCCAAGTACAGCGCCCACGAGGAGCTGGTGAACTTCATGTCGCGCCTGGCACGCGAGGAACTGCGCCACCACGAGCAGGTGCTGGCGATCCTCAAGAAGCGCGGCATCGCCCTGCGGCCGATCTCCGCCGGCCGCTATGCCTCGGGCCTGCGCGCGGTTGTGCGCAACCACGAGCCGCACAAGCTGGTCGACACCCTGATCGTCGGCGCCTTCATCGAGTGCCGCAGCTGCGAGCGCTTCGCCGCGCTGGTGGACCACCTGGACGCCGACCTGGCGAAGTTCTACGGCTCGCTGCTGAAATCCGAGGCGCGGCATTTCCAGGGCTACCTGGCGCTGGCCCGGCGCTATGGCGACGAGGTCGATATCCAGCGGCGGGTGGCGGACATCCGGGAGGTGGAGGCGGGGCTCATCAGCTCGCCGGACGGGGAGTTCCGCTTCCACAGCGGTGTGCCGCAGGTGGCTTGAGGCCTTCCCTGTTGGCGAACCCGATCGCGGACAAAGTCCGCTCCTACAGGGAAATGCCACGCCTTCCGGCAACCTGTAGGAGCGAGCTTGCTCGCGAACGGACTCCGCAGCGGGGTTTATTCGCGAGCAAGCTCGCTCCTACGAAGAGCATATCGGCGCGGGGCGCAAGACAGTTGCTCCTACGATCGTGCCCCCCTGGAACTGTAGGAGCGGGCCCTGCCCGCGATTCGCGCGCAGGGCGCGCTCCTACAGGGGAATGATGTGGGTGGGGCGGTGTAGGAGCGGACTCCGTCCGCGATAGGCGGATGACGCCCGTGCCCCGCGTGCCTTCAGCGCTCGATGATCTGCCGGATCTGCGACTGCGGGATCATCTGTTCCCGGCCCTCGGCGTCCTCGAAGCGGATCATGCCGCTGGCCTTGTCCAGCTTCGGCTTGTTGTCGGTGGTGATCATCTGGCCATCGGCGGTGCTGATGATGTACTCGCTGGAGCAACCGGCGAGGGCGAGCAGGCAAGCGGCGAGCAGCAGGTGTCTTTTCATGGTGGTCCCGGGCGGTTCGGCTATGAATAGCTTGAGCATAGCTGCTGGCCCGGGGCCATGAAGTTGACGGGCGTCAGTGGTCGGAGGGTTCCGCCTCGAGGCCGAAGGGCGCCTGGTTCAGGCCGTTGGCATCGGCCTGCAGGGCCCAGCCCTGGCGGTCCCAGTCGCCGAGGACGATGCGCCGTGCGCGCTGGCCGTCGAGCTGCAGTTCGTGCACCGCCGGGCGATGGGTATGGCCGTGGATCAGGGTGCGCACGCCATGCTCGCGCATGACCTTCAGCACCTCTTCCGGCGTCACGTCGACGATCTCGCTGGCCTTCATCCGCGTTTGCGCGCGGCTTTCCTTGCGCAGCTTGCGCGCCAGCTGGTGGCGTTTCGACAGCGGCAGGTTGCGCAGGATGAACAGCGAGACCGGGTTGCGCAGCCAGCGGCGCAGCTTCATGTAGCCGGCGTCCAGGGTGCACAGGCTGTCGCCGTGCATCAGCAGCACCTTCTCGCCGTTCAGGGCGATGGCGCTGGGGTCGCGCAGCAGGGTGCAGCCGGCCTCGCGGCAGAACGCCTTGCCGATGAGGAAGTCGCGGTTGCCGTGCATCAGGTAGATGCGCGTGCCGCCGTCGGCCACCTCGCGCAGGGCGCGGGCGATGGAATGCTGGAACCCGTCCATGCCGTCGTCGCCGATCCAGGCCTCGAAGAAGTCGCCCAGGATGTAGAGGGCTTCGGCCTGGCTGGCGCGGGTGCGGAGGAAATGCAAGAACGCCCGGGTGATGTCCGGGCGTTCCGCTTCCAGATGCAGGTCCGAGATGAACAGGACGCTCATCGACTCACTCGACGATCTCGGCCTTCTCGATGATCACGTCTTCGCTGGGCACGTCCTGGTGGCCGGCGCGCATGGTGGTGGCCACGCCCTTGATCTTGTCGACCACGTCCATGCCGTCCACCACCTGGCCGAACACGCAGTAGCCCCAGCCCTGCACGGTCGGCGCGCTGTGGTTGAGGAAGTCGTTGTCGGCGACGTTGATGAAGAACTGCGCGCTGGCCGAATGCGGCTCCATGGTGCGGGCCATGGCGACGGTGCCGGCCTTGTTGCCGACGCCGTTGTTGGCTTCGTTCTTGATCGGGGCGCGGGTGCTCTTCTGCTTCATGCCCGGCTCGAAACCGCCGCCCTGGATCATGAAGTTGTTGATCACGCGGTGGAAGATGGTGTTGTCGTAATGACCGCTCTTCACGTACTCCTTGAAGTTGGCCACGGTCTCCGGGGCCTTGTCTTCGAAGAGTTCCAGGGTGATGACGCCATGGTTGGTGTGCAGCTTGATCATGAGGGGATTCCACTCTGTCGGGAAAATCGAAGGCCTGTCAGGGGGTTGACAGCTTCGGCTATGATAAGCGCTTTGGTTTGGCCGGCCTACCCTGGCTGAACGTCAGTAACGATCAAGGACACCATGAGCAAGCCCACCGCCGATTCGAAAGAAGCCACTGTCGCCGCCAACTTCCTGCGCCCCATCGTCCAGGCAGACCTGGACAGCGGCAAGCACCAGAAGATCGTCACCCGCTTCCCGCCGGAGCCCAACGGCTACCTGCACATCGGCCACGCCAAGTCGATCTGCCTGAATTTCGGCCTGGCCCGTGACTTCGGCGGCGACTGCCACCTGCGCTTCGACGACACTAACCCGGCGAAGGAAGACCAGGAATACATCGACGCCATCGAGGCCGACGTGAAGTGGCTGGGCTTCCAGTGGGCCGGCGAGGTGCGCTACGCCTCCAACTATTTCGACCAGCTGCACGCCTGGGCGGTGGACCTGATCAAGGCCGGCAAGGCCTTCGTCTGCGACCTCAACGCCGAGGAGATGCGCCAGTACCGCGGCAGCCTGACCGAGCCGGGCAGGAACAGCCCCTACCGCGAGCGCTCGGTGGAGGAGAACCTCGACCTGTTCGCGCGCATGAAGGCCGGCGAGTTCCCCGACGGCGCCAAGTCGCTGCGGGCGAAGATCGACATGGCCTCGCCGAACATCAACCTGCGCGACCCGATCCTCTACCGCATCCGCCACGCCCATCACCACCAGACCGGCGACAAGTGGTGCATCTACCCCAGCTACGACTTCACCCACGGCCAGTCGGACGCCATCGAGGGCATCACCCACTCCATCTGCACCCTGGAGTTCGAGGACCATCGCCCGCTGTACGAGTGGTTCCTGGCCAACCTGCCGGTGCCGGCCCAGCCGCGCCAGTACGAATTCGCCCGGCTGAACCTGAACTACACCATCACCAGCAAGCGCAAGCTCAAGCAACTGGTCGACGAAGGCCATGTGAACGGCTGGGACGACCCGCGCATGTCGACCCTCTCGGGCTACCGCCGCCGCGGCTACACCCCGGCCTCGATCCGCAACTTCTGCGACATGATCGGCGTGAACCGCGCCGGCGGCGTGGTGGATATCGGCATGCTGGAATTCGCCATCCGCGAGGACCTGGACGCCAACGCCGCTCGCGCCATGTGCGTGCTCAAGCCGCTGAAGGTGGTGATCACCAACTACCCCGAGGGCAAGGTCGAGAACCTCGAGCTGTCGCGCCACCCGAAGCAGGACATGGGCGTGCGCGTGCTGCCGTTCGGCCGCGAGATCTACATCGACGCCGGTGACTTCGAGGAGGTCCCGCCGGCCGGCTACAAGCGCCTGGTCCCCGGTGGCGAGGTACGCCTGCGCGGCAGCTACGTGATCCGCGCCGACGAAGCCGTCAAGGACGCCGCCGGCAACATCGTCGAACTGCGCTGCAGCTACGACGAGAACACCCTGGGCAAGAACCCGGAAGGCCGCAAGGTCAAGGGCGTGATCCACTGGGTGCCGGCCGCCGAGAGCGTCGAGTGCGAAGTGCGCCTGTACGACCGCCTGTTCAAGTCGGCCAACCCGGAGAAATCCGAAGAGGGCGGCAGCTTCCTCGACAACATCAACCCGGATTCGCTGGTGGTGCTCAAGGGCTGCCGCGCCGAGCCGTCGCTGGCCAGCGCCAGCGCCGAGGAGCGCTTCCAGTTCGAGCGCGAAGGCTACTTCTGCGCCGACAGCAAGGATTCCAAGGCCGGCGCCCCGGTCTTCAACCGCACCGTGACCCTGCGCGATTCCTGGGGGCAGTAAATGGCGCTTTCCGTCTACAACACCCTGAGCAAGGTCAAGGAACCCTTCCAGCCGCTGGTGGGCAACCAGGTGCGCATGTACGTGTGCGGCATGACCGTGTACGACTTCTGTCACATCGGCCACGCCCGCGTCATGGTCGCCTTCGACGTCATCGCCCGCTGGCTGCGCCAGCGCGGCTATGAGCTGACCTACGTGCGCAACATCACCGACATCGACGACAAGATCATCCGTCGCGCCCAGGAGAACGGCGAGCCCTTCGACGCCCTGACCGAGCGCATGATCGCCGCCATGCACGAGGACGAGGCGCGCCTGTCGGTGCTGCGCCCGGACATCGAGCCGCGCGCCACCGGCCACATCGCCGGCATGCACGCGATGATCCAGACGCTGATCGACAAGGGCTTCGCCTACGCTCCGGGCAACGGCGACGTCTACTACCGCGTCGGCAAGTTCGTCGGCTACGGCAAGCTGTCGCGCAAGAAGATCGAGGACCTGCGCATCGGCGCGCGCATCGAGGTCGACGAATCCAAGGAAGACCCGCTGGACTTCGTCCTGTGGAAGGCCGCCAAGCCGGGCGAGCCGAGCTGGGCGTCGCCCTGGGGCGCCGGGCGTCCGGGCTGGCACATCGAGTGCTCGGTGATGTCCACCTGCTGCCTGGGCGAGACCTTCGACATCCACGGCGGCGGCCCGGACCTGGTGTTCCCGCACCACGAGAACGAGATCGCCCAGAGCGAGGCGGCCACCGGCAAGCCCTACGCGGCCACCTGGATGCACGCCGGCGCGGTGCGCGTGGACGGCGAGAAGATGTCCAAGTCCCTGGGCAACTTCTTCACCATCCGCGAGGTGCTGGAGAAGTACCACCCCGAGGTGGTGCGCTTCCTGCTGGTGTCCAGCCACTACCGCAGCCCGATCAACTATTCCGAGGACAACCTCAAGGAAGCCAAGGGCGCGCTGGAACGCTTCTACACCGCGCTGCGCGGCCTGCCCGAGGCCGAGGCGGCCGGCGGCGAAGCCTTCGCCGAGCGTTTCGCCGCGGCCATGGACGACGACTTCAACACCCCCGAGGCCGTCGCCGTGCTGTTCGAGATGGCCCGCGAGGTCAACCGCCTGCGCGAGGCCGACCTGCAGGGCGCGGCGGCCCTGGCGGCGAAGCTGCGCGAGCTGGCCGGCCTGCTGGGCGTACTGCAGCTTGAGCCGGATGCCTTCCTCCAGGCCGGCGCCGCCGGCAAGGTCGACGCCGCCCAGGTGGAAGCGCTGATCCAGGCCCGCCTGGAAGCCCGCGCGGCGAAGAACTGGGCCGAGTCCGACCGCATCCGCGACGAGCTGACCGCCATGGGCGTGGTCCTGGAAGACGGCAAGGGCGGCACCACCTGGCGCCTGGCCGAGTGATCCGCCGTTGAAATGAAGGAAGGCCGCTGATGCGGCCTTTTTTCTGCCTCGCCGGCCGCGCCGAGATGCTCTTCGTAGGAGCGAGCTTGCTCGCGAACGGACTCCGCTGCGGGGCTCATTCGCGAGCAAGCTCGCTCCTACGAGAAGCCGCGCCCGCCCGCAGCGTAGGAGCGGACCTTGTCCGCGATGGCCGGGCGTTCCGGCGCGCTATCCCCTGTAGGAGCGCGCCCTGCGCGCGAATCGCAGGCAGGGCCTGCTCCTACAGGTTGCCGGGAGGCAATGGTTTCGCCATGAAAAAAAGGCCGCTGATGCGGCCTTTTCTGCGTCGGGGCAGGGCTGGTTACTTGTGCAGCTCTTCCGCGGCGTACAGGGTGTTCTCCAGCAGGCAGGCGCGGGTCATGGGGCCTACGCCGCCCGGCACCGGGGTGATCCAGCTGGCGCGCTCGGCCGCCACCTCGTATTCCACGTCGCCCACCAGCCGGCCGTCGGCCTGGCGGTTGATGCCGACGTCGATGACGATGGCGCCTTCCTTGATCCACTCGCCCTTGACCAGGCCCGGCTTGCCGGCGGCCACCACCACCAGGTCGGCGCGGCGCACGTGCTCGGCCAGGTCGCGGGTGAAGCGGTGGGTGACGGTCACGGTGCAACCGGCCAGCAGCAGCTCCAGGGCCATGGGGCGGCCGACGATGTTGGAGGCGCCGACGATCACCGCGTCCATGCCGTACAGGTCGGCGCCGGTGCTCTGCAGCAGAGTCATGATGCCCTTCGGGGTGCAGGGGCGCAGCAGCGGGATGCGCTGGGCCAGGCGGCCGACGTTGAACGGGTGGAAGCCGTCCACGTCCTTGTCCGGGTTGATGCGCTCCAACAGCTGCGAGGCGTCCAGGTGGGCGGGCAGGGGCAGCTGCACCAGGATGCCGTCGATCGCCGGGTCGGCGTTCAGTCGGTCGATCAGGGCCAGCAGTTCTTCCTGGGTGGTGCTTTCCGGCAGGTCGTAGGCCTGGGACAGGAAGCCCACTTCCTCGCAATCCTTGCGCTTGTGCGCGACGTAGACTTGGGATGCCGGATCGCTGCCGACCAGGATCACCGCCAGGCCGGGGATGCGCAGCCCTTGCTGGCGGCGCTCGGCGACGCGTTGGGCTATCTGCTGGCGGAGGCTGGCGGCGATCGCTTTGCCGTCGATCAGTTTTGCGGTCATGTCGGAGGAGCAACCATAGAGACGGGGAAAAAAGGACGCGCATTTTCGCACGCCGCCCACATAAGGCAAAGGCGGGCGTCCGCTGATTTGCCGTAACTCCTTTATCTCTTTGAAATTTTTTTGAAAAAACCGTTGACGAGGGTAGGGCTCGTCGCTAACATGCGCCCCGCTTGCCGAGCACAGCCTGAAGCAAGAACAGCAGGCGGTGCAAACCGGTTCAGTGGTTTCCACTGATCTGCTTAGCAAGGGTTGCAGCCACTAAAGCGCCCGTAGCTCAGCTGGATAGAGCATCCGCCTTCTAAGCGGATGGTCGCAGGTTCGAGTCCTGCCGGGTGCGCCATTATGGCGTGCGGTAAAGCGTGTAATATGGTGGGCGTAGCTCAGTTGGTAGAGCACAGGATTGTGGCTCCTGGTGTCGTGGGTTCGATTCCCATCGTCCACCCCATATTCCGAAGCGCCAGGCCTAGAGCCTGGCGTTTTCGTTTCTGCGGTTCCCTGCGGACGTGGTGAAATTGGTAGACACGCCGGATTTAGGTTCCGGTGGCGCAAGCTGTGAGAGTTCGAGTCTCTCCGTCCGCACCATTCTTTTCCAGAAGCTCTCGCAGCCCGAGTATTTCCGCCGCTTTCAGCCTGGGTGACTTCTGCATTTCTTGTGACTAGAATGCTTGCCCTTGATTCTGGGAGCCGGAAGGACCGGCTTACGTCTGTGCCACGAGGAATATCCATGCAAGTTTCCGTTGAAAGCACCTCCGCTCTTGAGCGCCGCATGACCGTTGGCGTGCCGGCCGAGCGCATCGAGACCGAAGTCAACAAGCGTCTGCAGCAGACCGCTCGTCGCGCCAAGGTTCCCGGCTTCCGTCCCGGCAAGGTGCCGATGAGCGTGATCCGCCAGCGCTACGAAGCCGCCGCTCGTCAGGAAGCCCTCGGTGACCTGATCCAGGAAACCTTCTACGAAGCCGTGGTCGAGCAGAAGCTGAACCCGGCCGGCGCCCCGTCGGTGGAGCCGAAGGTATTCGAGAAGGAGAAGGGCCTGGAATACGTGGCCACCTTCGAAGTCTTCCCGGAATTCCAGGTCGCCGGCTTCGACGGCATCGAGGTCGAGCGCCTGCAGGCCGACGTGGCCGACGCCGACGTCGACAACATGCTGGAAATCCTGCGCAAGCAGAACACCCGCTTCGAGGCCGTCGAGCGCGCCGCGCAGAACGACGACCAGCTGAACATCGACTTCGTCGGCAAGATCGACGGCGAAGCCTTCGCCGGCGGTTCGGCCAAGGGCACCCTGCTGGTGCTGGGCTCCGGCCGCATGATCCCGGGCTTCGAAGAAGGCCTGGTCGGCGCCAAGGCCGGTGAAGAGCGCGTGCTCACCCTGAACTTCCCCGAGGACTACCAGAACCTCGACCTGGCCGGCAAGGCCGCCGAGTTCAGCGTCACCGTGAACAGCGTCAGCGAGCCCAAGCTGCCGGAACTGACCGAAGAGTTCTTCGCCCTGTTCGGCATCAAGGAGAGCACCCTGGAAGGCTTCCGCGCCGAAGTTCGCAAGAACATGGAGCGCGAGCTGCGCCAGGCCATCAAGTCCAAGGTGAAGAACCAGGTGATGGAAGGTCTGGTGACCGCCAACCCGATCGACGTGCCCAAGGCCCTGATCGGCAACGAAGTGAACCGTCTGCGCGTGCAGGCCGTCCAGCAGTTCGGCGGCAACATCAAGCCCGAGCAACTGCCGGCCGAGCTGTTCGAAGAGCAGGCCAAGCGTCGCGTGGTCCTGGGCCTGATCGTCGCCGAGCTGGTCAAGCAGCACGAGCTGAAGGCCGATGAAGCCCGCGTTCGCGAGATGATCGAAGAGATGGCTTCGGCCTACCAGGAGCCCGAGCAAGTGGTCGCCTGGTACTACAAGAACGACCAGCAGCTGAACGAAGTGCGCTCGGTTGTACTGGAAGAACAAGTTGTAGATACTGTCCTGCAGAAGGCCAAAGTGACCGATAAGCAGGTATCCTACGAAGACGCGGTCAAGCCTGCTGAAGCTCCTGTAGCGGCCTGATCCAACCCTTCGTTCGATCGTCATAAGCCAGCCCTCGGGCTGGCTTATGTCTTTGAGACATATCTATTTCATTAGGGAGTGATCGTCGGACATGCCGAATACCTTCATGCCGCAAGTTCCGAACATCCAGGCCGCCGGTGGTCTGGTGCCGATGGTGGTGGAGCAGTCCGCCCGCGGTGAGCGTTCCTACGACATCTATTCGCGCCTGCTGAAGGAGCGGATCATCTTCCTGGTCGGCCAGGTCGAGGACTACATGGCCAACCTGGTGGTGGCCCAGCTGCTGTTCCTCGAAGCCGAGAACCCGGACAAGGACATCCACCTGTACATCAACTCGCCGGGTGGTTCGGTGACTGCCGGCATGTCCATCTACGACACCATGCAGTTCATCAAGCCGGACGTGTCGACCATCTGCGTCGGCCAGGCCTGCAGCATGGGCGCGCTGCTCCTCGCGGGCGGCGCCGCCGGCAAGCGCTACTGCCTGCCGCACTCGCGGATGATGATCCACCAGCCGCTGGGCGGCTTCCAGGGCCAGGCCTCGGACATCGAGATCCACGCCAAGGAAATCCTCTTCATCAAGGAGCGCCTGAACCAGGTGCTGGCGCACCATACCGGCCAGCCGCTGGACGTGATCGCCCGCGACACCGACCGCGACCGCTTCATGAGCGGCGAGGAAGCGGTGCAGTATGGTCTGATCGATCAGGTTTACACTCAGCGCCCCTCGGCCGCCTGAGTCTTTCCGCTCGAACACGGCCGGGCGACCGGCCGTTTCGCGGGCTTGAAAATGCCCGCATTTGCCTTCATCTTGTGTTTCAAGCCTATCCGACTGGAACGATCTAATGACTGACACCCGCAACGGCGAGGACAACGGCAAGCTGCTGTATTGCTCCTTCTGCGGCAAGAGCCAGCACGAAGTGCGCAAGTTGATTGCCGGCCCCTCGGTCTTTATCTGCGACGAGTGCGTCGACCTGTGCAACGACATCATCCGCGAGGAGGTGCAGGAAGCACAGGCGGAGAGTAGCGCGCACAAGCTTCCGGCGCCGAAAGAGATCCGTTCCATCCTCGATCAGTATGTGATCGGCCAGGAACGTGCGAAGAAAACCCTGGCGGTAGCGGTCTACAACCACTACAAGCGCCTGAATCAGCGCGACCGCAAGGACGACGTCGAGCTGGGCAAGAGCAACATCCTGCTGATCGGGCCGACCGGCTCGGGCAAGACCCTGCTCGCCGAGACCCTCGCGCGCCTGCTGAACGTGCCTTTCACCATCGCCGACGCCACCACCCTGACCGAAGCCGGTTACGTGGGCGAGGACGTCGAGAACATCATCCAGAAGCTGCTGCAGAAGTGCGACTACGACGTAGAGAAGGCCCAGATGGGCATCGTCTACATCGACGAGATCGACAAGATCTCGCGCAAGTCGGACAACCCGTCCATCACCCGTGACGTGTCCGGCGAAGGCGTGCAGCAGGCCCTGCTGAAGCTGATCGAGGGCACCGTCGCCTCGGTTCCGCCCCAGGGCGGCCGCAAGCACCCGCAGCAGGAGTTCCTGCAGGTCGATACCCGCAACATCCTGTTCATCTGCGGTGGCGCGTTCGCCGGCCTGGAGAAGGTCATCCAGAACCGCTCCACCAAGGGCGGCATCGGCTTCAGTGCCGAGGTTCGCAGCCAGGACATGGGCAAGAAGGTCGGCGAGGCGCTGCGCGAGGTGGAGCCGGAAGACCTGGTCAAGTTCGGCCTGATCCCGGAATTCGTCGGCCGCCTGCCGATCATCGCCACCCTCGACGAACTCGACGAGGCGGCGCTGATGCAGATCCTCACCGAGCCGAAGAACGCCCTCACCAAGCAGTACGCCCGCTTGTTCGAGATGGAAGGCGTGGACCTGGAGTTCCGCCCGGACGCCCTCAAGGCCGTGGCCCGCAGGGCCCTGGAGCGCAAGACCGGCGCCCGTGGCCTGCGCTCGATCCTCGAAGGTATCCTGCTCGACACCATGTACGAAATCCCCTCGCAGACCGAGGTCAGCAAGGTGGTCATCGACGAGAGCGTCATCGACGGCTCGTCCCAGCCCCTGCTGATCTACGAGAACAGCGAGCAGCCTGCCAAGGCTGCGCCTGAGGCATAAAAGAAAAGGGGGCCTTCGGGCCCCTTTTTCCTTCCCGTCTACCGCGCTTGTTTTTTCCCTGGCCTAACCCCATCTTAGGCCCAAGGGTCTAACCCCATCTTTTTTGGCCAAGTGCCGCTGTAGAGCCGAATATCATGAAAACACTCGTCGAGTTGCCCCTGCTTCCCCTGCGTGACGTAGTGGTCTATCCGCACATGGTCATTCCCCTGTTCGTGGGGCGCGAGAAATCCATCGAGGCCCTGGAGGCCGCGATGACCAGCGACAAGCAGATCCTCCTGCTGGCGCAGAAGAACCCCGCCGACGACGACCCGGGCGAAGACGGCCTGTACCGCATGGGCACCGTGGCCACCGTGCTGCAGCTGCTGAAGCTGCCCGACGGCACCGT
Organism: Pseudomonas sp. JH-2; assembly: GCF_036231725.1. NCBI lineage: Bacteria > Pseudomonadati > Pseudomonadota > Gammaproteobacteria > Pseudomonadales > Pseudomonadaceae > Pseudomonas > Pseudomonas sp. JH-2. The sequence goes on from NZ_JAZAQP010000053.1 coordinate 28,051, forward strand.
GAAGGTCCTGGTGGAGGGCGAGCAGCGTGGCCATGTCGAGCGTTTCATCGACGAGGACGCCCATTGCCGCGCCGAAGTGTCGATCATCGACGAGGCGCCGGTCGGCGAGCGCGAGTCCGAGGTTTTCATCCGCAGCCTGCTGAGCCAGTTCGAGCAGTACGTGCAACTGGGCAAGAAGGTTCCGGCCGAAGTGCTGTCGTCGCTGAACAGCATCGACGAGCCGGGCCGCCTGGTCGACACCATGGCCGCGCACATGGCCCTGAAGATCGAGCAGAAGCAGGAAATCCTCGAGATCACCGAGCTGGCCGCCCGCGTCGAGCACGTGCTGGCCATGCTGGATGCCGAGATCGACCTGCTGCAGGTCGAGAAGCGCATCCGCGGCCGCGTGAAGAAGCAGATGGAGCGCAGCCAGCGCGAGTACTACCTGAACGAGCAGATGAAGGCCATCCAGAAGGAACTGGGTGACATCGACGAGGGCCACAACGAGGTCGAGGAGCTGAAGAAGCGCATCGACGCCGCCGGCCTGACCAAGGAGGCGCTGGCCAAGGCCAACGCCGAGCTGAACAAGCTCAAGCAGATGTCGCCGATGTCCGCCGAGGCCACCGTGGTGCGCTCGTACATCGACTGGCTGGTGAACGTGCCGTGGAAGGCCGAGAGCAAGGTGCGCCACGACCTGGCCAAGGCCGAGGATATCCTCGATGCCGACCACTACGGGCTGGACGAGGTCAAGGAGCGCATCCTCGAGTACCTCGCCGTGCAGAAGCGCGTGAAGAAGGTCAAGGGCCCGGTGCTCTGCCTGGTCGGCCCGCCCGGCGTGGGCAAGACCTCGCTGGCCGAGTCCATCGCCCGCGCCACCAACCGCAAGTTCGTGCGCATGGCCCTGGGTGGCGTGCGTGACGAGGCCGAGATCCGCGGCCACCGCCGCACCTACATCGGCTCCATGCCCGGCCGCCTGATCCAGAAGATGACCAAGGTGGGCGTGCGCAACCCGCTGTTCCTGCTCGACGAGATCGACAAGATGGGCAGCGACATGCGCGGCGACCCGGCCTCGGCCCTGCTGGAAGTGCTGGACCCGGAGCAGAACCACAATTTCAACGACCACTACCTGGAAGTGGACTACGACCTTTCGGACGTGATGTTCCTCTGCACGGCCAACTCCATGAACATCCCGGCCCCGCTGCTGGACCGCATGGAAGTCATCCGCCTGCCGGGCTACACCGAGGACGAGAAGGTCAACATCGCCTCGAAATATCTTGTGTCGAAGCAGACTGCGGCCAATGGTCTCAAGAAGGGCGAGCTGACCTTCGACGAGGCGGCCATCCGCGACATCATCCGCTACTACACCCGCGAGGCGGGCGTGCGCAGCCTGGAGCGGCAGATCGCCAAGGTCTGCCGCAAGGCGGTGAAGGAGGGGACCAAGGCCCGGCGCATCGAGGCCAAGGTGACTACCGAGACCCTCGAGAACTACCTGGGCGTGCGCAAGTTCCGCTACGGCCTGGCCGAGCAGCAGGACCAGATCGGCCAGGTCACCGGGCTGGCCTGGACCCAGGTGGGCGGCGAACTGCTCACCATCGAGTCGGCCATCGTCCCCGGCAAGGGTGCGCTGACCAAGACCGGTTCGCTGGGCGACGTGATGGCGGAGTCCATTACCGCTGCGCTGACCGTCGTTCGTAGTCGTGCGAAAAGTCTGGGAATTCCGGCGGACTTCCACGAAAAACACGATATCCACATCCACGTCCCGGAAGGCGCCACGCCCAAGGACGGCCCCAGCGCCGGCATCGGCATGTGCACCGCGCTGGTCTCGGCGATCACCCAGATCCCGGTGCGCGCGGACGTCGCCATGACCGGCGAGATCACCCTGCGCGGCCAGGTGCTGGCCATCGGCGGGCTCAAGGAAAAACTTCTGGCGGCCCACCGCGGGGGAATCAAAACCGTGATCATCCCGGAAGAAAATGTCCGTGATCTCAAGGAAATTCCGGATAACATTAAGGCAGATCTCGTTATTAAACCGGTTAAATGGATTGACGAGGTCCTGCAAATTGCGCTGCAATACACGCCGGAGCCCTTGCCCGATGCGGCTCCCGAGATGGTTGCAAAGGATGAAAAACGCGAGTCTGATTCCAAGGAGCGAATCAGCACGCATTAGCCGGGGGGCTTTCTTGACACTGTTTTTGGGCCCTTGTTATAAAGCGGCACTTGCTTTGTCAGTTGGCAAACCAGCACCTGCTTTTGCTTACACCTAACACATAGAAACATACTCAACAGAAATAAGGGGACTTAGAGTGAACAAGTCGGAACTGATCGATGCAATTGCCGCATCTGCTGATATCCCGAAAGCTGTTGCCGGTCGCGCTCTGGACGCGGTAATCGAGTCCGTCACTGGCGCCCTGAAGGCGGGTGACTCCGTCGTACTGGTTGGCTTCGGCACCTTCGCTGTCAAAGAGCGTGCTGCCCGCACCGGTCGCAACCCGCAAACCGGCAAGCCGATCAAGATCGCTGCCGCTAAGATCCCGGGCTTCAAAGCCGGTAAAGCCCTGAAGGATGCTGTCAACTAAGCGTCTTTCCGGTCTTGACCTGTCCGGTCCGACCTAGCGTCGGATCGGCCGCGGAGCGGCGCTCGGGATGGGTTACCATCCCGCATCGCCGGGGGTCGCGGGCCAAGGCTCGCTAGCTCCGCCCGTTACGAGAAGGCGCATCCTCGGATGCGCCTTTCTCATATCCGCATATTAAATACCCACGCCTCGCCGCCACTGACGGCAGGTGCGTGGCCGCTTTTGGGGGCCGCATGCTGCAAAACATCAGGGACAATTCCCAGGGCTGGATCGCCAAGACCATCATCGGTGTCATCGTCGTGCTGATGGCGCTGACCGGTTTCGATGCCATCATCCGGGCTACCCATCACGAGAATGTCGCTGCCAAGGTCAATGGCGACGACATCAGCATCCCCGAGCTGCAGCAGGCTCAGGAAATGCAGCGCCGCCAGCTGCAGCAGCGCCTGGGCAAGGACTTCGATGCCTCGACCCTGGACGACAAGCTGCTCAAGGACGCCGCACTCAAGGGCCTGATCGAGCGCAAGCTGTTGCTCCAGGCTGCACAGAACGACAAGTTCTCCTTCACCCAGCAGCAGGTCGACCAACTGATCCTGCTGACCCCCGAGTTCCAGCTCGACGGCAAGTTCAACTCCGACAAGTTCGACCAGGCACTGCGCCAGAACGGCTACACCCGCATGCAGTTCCGCCAGATGCTCGAGCAGGAAATGCTCATCGGCCAACTGCGCGCCGGCATCGCCGGTTCCGGCTTCGTCACCGACAACGAACTGCAGGCCTTCGCCCGCCTGGAGAAGCAGACCCGCGACTTCGCCACCCTGACCTTCAAGGCCGATCCGTCCAAGGCCAAGGTCGAGGATGCCGACATCAAAGCCTACTACGACGCCCACAAGGCCGAGTTCATGAGCCCGGACCAGGTGGTGATCGACTACATCGAGCTGAAGAAGTCGTCCTTCTTCAACCAGGTCGTCGCCAAGGACGAGGACCTGCAGGCCCAGTACCAGAAGGAAGTCGCCGGCCTCTCCGAGCAGCGCGACGCCGCGCACATCCTCATCGAGGTCAACGCCAAGCAGAGCGATGCCCAGGCCAAGGCCAAGATCGAGGAGATCAAGGCGCGCCTGGCCAAGGGCGAGGACTTCGCCAAGCTGGCCAAGGAGCAGTCCAACGACATCGGCTCCGCCGGCAATGGCGGTGACCTGGGTTACGCCGGCCGTGGCGTCTACGACCCGGCCTTCGAGGATGCGCTCTATGGCCTGAAGGCCAAGGGCGACGTGTCCGAGCCGGTGCGTACCCAGTACGGCTGGCACCTGGTCAAGCTGCTCGGCGTGCAGGCGCCGGAAGTCCCGAGCTTCGCCAGCCTGAAGCCCAAGCTGGAACAGGACCTGAAGAGCCAACTGGTGGAGCAGCGCTTCGTCGACGCCACCAAGCAGCTGGAAAGCTCCGCCTACGAGGCCTCCGACCTGGCCCAGCCGGCCCAGGAACTGGGCCTGAAGGTCGAGACCAGCAAGCCCTTCGGCCGCGAAGGCGGCGAGGGCGTCGCCGCCAACCGCCAGGTCATCCAGGCTGCCTTCAGCACCGAGGTGCTGGAAGACGGCGCCAACAGCGGCGCCATCGAGCTGGACCCGGAGACCGTGGTTGTGCTGCGCGTCAAGGAGCACCATAAGCCGCAGCAGCAGACCCTGGAGGAAGTCACCGCTTCCATCCGCGAAGTGCTGCAGCGCCAGCATGCCGCCGACGCCGCCAAGGCACAGGGCGAAGCCCTGCTGGCAGGCCTGCGCGATGGCAAGACGCCGCTGGCCCAGGCCCAGAACGGCCAGACCTGGAAAGTGGTGGAAGCCGCTTCCCGTGGCCAGGAGGGCGTCGACCCGCTGCTGCTCCAGGAAGTGTTCCGCATGGCGCGTCCGGCCAAGGCCGGGCAACCGACCTTCGCCGGTGTGACCCTGGGTAATGGCGACTACGTGCTGGTGCGCCTGAACGGCGTCAGCGAGCCGGGCGCCACCCTGAGCGACCAGGAGAAGGCCATGTACCGCCAGTTCCTCGCCTCGCGCAGCGGCCAGGAAGACTTCGCCGCTTTCCGTCGCCAGTTGAACGACCAGGCCAAGGTGGAGAAGTACTGATCCACCTGGTGTGAAAAAAGGCGGAGCAGGGTGACCTGCTCCGCCTTTTTCATTGGGGTGCCGTTCATCCGCGAAGGGAAATGCCGTGCCTCCCGGCGGGCGCGTAGGGCGAATAACGCGAAGCGTTATCCGCCGATCGGGGCGCTCACCTGGCACCTTCATGGCCATGGAGCGCGGGCCAACGGCGGATAACCGCGAACGGTTATGCGCCCTACGGTTTTCCTCGCGCGGTGCCTCCCGGCGAAGCGTTATCCGCTTGCGGTGCCCTTGTGGGGGGCGCACTCAACCGAAACGGTAGATATCCATCCCGAGCGCTCCCAGGGTGAAGCCGGCGTGCTCGACGCGCATGGTGGGGCCGCCGGCACCGCGGGCGAAGTACAGCGGTAGCAGGTGTTCTTCGCTGGGGTGGTTGCGCGCTGCCGACGGGGCCTGCTGGCGATAGTCGAAAAGCGCGGCTTCGTCGTCGCTCGCGAGCTTCTCGACGATCCAGTCGCGGAAGGCCTGGGCCCAGGGCTCGACCACGTCGGGGCCGGCGTGCCAGTCCAGTTCGCCGAGGTTGTGAGTGATGCTGCCCGAACCGATCAGCAGGAAGCCCTCTTCGCGCAGTTGGCGCAGAGCCTTGCCGACGTGGTCCTGCAGGCGCGGGCCGAGGCGGCTGGGCAGCGACAGCTGCAGCACCGGGATGTCCGCGGCCGGGTACATCAGGCTCAGTGGGACCCAGGCGCCGTGGTCCAGCGGCCGCTCGGCGTCGAGGCTGGCCGGGATCTGCCGGCTGGCCAGCAGTTCGACGACCCGCCGGGCCAGCTCGGGCGCGCCGGGGGCGGGGTACTGGACCTCGTAGAGGGCGCGGGGGAAACCGTAGAAGTCATGCCAGGTCTCCGGCCGCGGGCTGGCGGTGACGCGCAGGTCCGGCGTTTCCCAGTGCGCCGATACCACCAGGATCGCCTTCGGCCGGGGCAGCTCGTCGGCCAGGCGCTTGAGCGGCGCCGCGCTGGCGCCGGGTTCCAGCGCCAGCATGGGGGAGCCGTGGGATATGAACAGGGTAGGGAGCATGGAGCACCTCCAAAGTGATGGCGTTATGTTCCCGCTGCGATAGATCGAAATCCAGTATGGGTTTTCGACCATAACCATCCGTCAATTCGATGCCGCCAGGCTGTGCCCGAGGCGACGATCGGGTTGAACCTGGATGGCCAGTGGCCGCTCCAAGCCACTGTCTGCCCTTGGCGAAGACGGTTGCCGAGGTGGTTTTGCAGGCTGCGTCGCAAAGCCATCTATCCTCTGAAAAGAGCTACAGCAAGTTGCGGCCTGCTTCTCTTTGACTGAGGGGTGGGGGCGGAGATACTGCGCGCCCCGCGATGCAGTCGTCGTTTCCAGCGTTCGAGGTCCCATCCATGCAAACCTTCAGGCAAGAGCTGATCCTCCGGGAAGGCGACCGTCTCGTGCTCGCCGACGGTACCGAGCTCATCGTTCGCCGCATCCGCTCGGGGCGGGTGAGCCTGGGGGTGGTCGAGCGGCATGAGCCGGCCGTGCGCCACGGCTGGCTGCACTGGCCGCTGCGGCCGGCGTTGCTGCGCGGTCGCTAGCGGCAGACGCCCCGCTGGGCGATCATGGGCACCCGGCGGAGCCGCTCCGTCGATTCCGTGCAGGCAATCCGGCCTGCACCGCAGCAGGAATGGAGCCCATGCACGAAGACTTCTGGCAGGCGCGCTGGTCGCGCAACGAAATCGGTTTCCACCTCGCCGAGGTCAACCCCTACCTCGTTCGCCACTGGCCGACGCTGGCCCTGCCGCGGGGCGCGCGGGTGCTGGTGCCGCTGTGCGGCAAGTCGCGCGACCTGGTCTGGCTGGCGGAGCAGGGCTACCGGGTGCTGGGGGTGGAGCTGGCCGAGCGCGCGGTGAAGGACTTCTTCGCCGAGCAGGGCTGGCAGCCCGAGGTGGAGCAGCGGGGTGCGCTGTGCAGTTATCGGCATGGCAACGTCGAGATCCTCCAGGGCGATTTCTTCGACCTGGCGGCCGAACACCTGGCCGATTGCCAGGCGCTCTACGACCGGGCCGCGCTCATCGCCCTGCCGCCGGACATGCGCGAGGACTACGCGCGGCACCTGGCCGCCATCCTGCCGCGGCCGCTGGAGGGCCTGCTCGTCACCCTGGAATACCCCCAGGAGCAGATGTCCGGGCCGCCGTTCGCGGTGCTGGCGGATGAAGTGAGGACGCGCTTCTCGCAGTGGCAGGTCGTGGAACTGGAGCGCCTGGACGTGCTGGGCGAGAACTGGAAGTTCCTCGACCGCGGGGTGAAGCGCCTGGAAGAAGTGGTGTTCCGCTTGCACCGGGACTGAAAAGCAGAAGGGCGGCCCCGGGGCCGCCCTTCTGCTTTATCGGCGCGATCAGCGCGCGGCGTTGCGCAGCGCCTCGATGCGTTCTTCCAGCGGCGGGTGGCTCATGAACAGGCCGGCGAGGCCATGCTTGAGCCCGCCGTTGATGCCGAAGGCGGTCAGGCTGTCGGGCATGTGCACCGGCACGCCCTGTTCGGCGCGCAGGCGCTGCAGCGCGGCGATCATCGCGTTGCTGCCGGCCAGGTGGGCGCCGGCGGCGTCGGCGCGGAACTCGCGGCGGCGCGAGAACCACATGACGATGATGCTGGCGAGGATGCCCAGCACCAGCTCCGCGACTATGGTCGCGATGTAGTAGGCCGGGCCGCGGCCCTCCTCGGTCTTGAACACCGCCTTGTCGACGAAGTTGCCGAAGATGCGCGCGAAGAACATGACGAAGGTGTTCACCACGCCCTGCACCAGGGCCAGGGTGACCATGTCGCCGTTGGCCACGTGGCCGATCTCGTGGGCGAGCACCGCGCGCACTTCATCCGGCGAGAAGCGCTCGAGCAGGCCCTGGCTGACGGCCACCAGGGCGTCGTTGCGGTTCCAGCCGGTGGCGAAGGCGTTGGCCTCGTAGGCCGGGAAGATCCCCACCTCGGGCATCTTGATGCCGGCTTCGCGCGAGAGCTGCTCGACGGTCTGCAGCAGCCACTGCTCGTGGCGGGTGCGCGGCTGGCTGATGATTTCCGTGCCGGTGGTGGTCTTGGCCATCCACTTGGACAGGAACAGTGAGATGATCGAGCCGGCGAAGCCGAAGACGGCACAGTAGACCAGCAGCGCTTGCAGGTTGAGGTCGATGCCGTTGGCGGCCATGACCCCGTTGAAGCCGAGCAGGCTCAGGGTGATGCTGGCGACGAGCACGACCGCCAGGTTGGTGGCCAGGAACAGCAGGATGCGCATCATGGGTAAGACTTCTCCTCGCGACTTGGGCGCACGGCGCGCAGGGGCACGCCGATGCCCCGGGCGTGCGCGCTCCGGGGCCGGGCTGGATTATGCGGGGTATATGCGGTCGGCCCCTAGGCGATTCAACGTGGGGACTATTTCAAACTATGTCTCTTTTTCCACGCCACCGTACTCGAAGAGTAGCCGGGCCAGGCGCGCGATGCGCTCGCTATGCGCATCGGCCAGCGCGTCGCGCAATTGCTGCGCGAGGGTGGCCTGCTGGCGGCGCACGCTGGCGGGCAGCTGCGGATCGTCGGCGCTATCGCGGGGCAGGGCGCGGCTCAGGCGCAGGAAGCCCTTTTCGCTGAGCACGGCCTGGTCCAGGGCTTCGTGGCGGATGCAGCCGTCGTAGCGAAGGTAGCCTTCCTCGGCCAGCCACAGCAGCGCGCCCAGGCAGGCCTGGTGGCGCTTGCTGGGCAGGCCGAACTCGTCGTGCTCCTCGCGGCCGATGAGGTCTTCCACGTACAGGGCGACCTTGCGCGGGAAGGCCTGGTAGAGCAGGAGCATCCCGGCGGCGGCGTCCTTGTAGAAGTCGTCTATCTGCAGGTCCATGGTTACTGGCGGTAGCTCCCGAGGAAGCTGCCGATGCGCCCGATGGCCTGTTCCAAGTCGTCGACGCGGGGCAGGGTGACCACGCGGAAATGGTCCGGCCACGGCCAGTTGAAGGCGGTGCCCTGGACGATCAGCAGCTTCTCGGACAGCAGCAGGTCGAGGACGAACTTCTCGTCGTTGTGGATCGGGCAGACCTTGGGGTCGATGCGCGGGAAGGCGTAGAGCGCGCCCATGGGCTTGACGCAGCTGACCCCGGGGATGTCGTTGAGCAGCTCCCAGGCGCGGTTGCGCTGTTCCAGCAGGCGGCCGCCGGGCAGCACCAGGTCGTTGATGCTCTGGTAGCCACCCAGGGCGGTCTGGATGGCGTGCTGGCTGGGCACATTGGCGCACAGGCGCATGTTGGCCAGGATGTCCAGGCCCTCGATGTAGCTCTGGGCCTTGTGCTTGGGCCCGGAGATGGCGATCCAGCCGGAGCGGAAGCCGGCCACCCGGTAGGCCTTGGACAGGCCGTTGAAGGTCAGGCAGAGCACGTCCGGCGCCAGGGAGGCGGTGGAGATGTGCACGGCGTCGTCGTAGAGGATCTTGTCGTAGATCTCGTCGGAGAAGATCACCAGGTTGTGCTGGCGCGCCAGCTCGACGATGTCCAGCAGCACTTCCCTGGAATAGACCGCGCCGGTGGGGTTGTTCGGGTTGATCAGCACCAGGGCCTTGGTGTTGCTGGTGATCTTGGCCCGCATGTCGGCGATGTCGGGGAACCAGCCCGCCTGCTCGTCGCACAGGTAGTGCACCGGCTTGCCGCCGGCCAGCGATACCGAGGCGGTCCACAGCGGGTAGTCGGGCGCCGGGATCAGCACCTCGTCGCCGTTGTTGAGCAGCGCCTGCAGGGCCATGACGATCAGCTCGGAGACGCCGTTGCCCAGGTAGATGTCCTCGATGCCGACGCCTTCCACCTGCTTCTGCTGGTAGTACTGCATCACCGCCTTGCGCGCGCTGAACAGGCCCTTGGAGTCGCTGTAGCCCTGCGCCGTGGGCAGGTTGCGGATGACGTCCTGGAGGATTTCGTCGGGGGCCTCGAAACCGAACGGCGCCGGGTTGCCGATGTTCAGCTTGAGGATGCGATGGCCTTCCTCTTCCAGGCGTTTGGCGTGCTTGAGCACCGGCCCGCGGATGTCGTAGCAGACGTTGGCGAGCTTGTTCGATTTGCTGACCTGCATGATGTGGCGTTCCCGAAATGAAGGTTCCCGCGGCCGGGCCCGGCTTGGCAGGCTGTAACGCGGGTGACAGACTGGCGTCAATACGAGGTGCGGAATGTCGCGCGTCCTGGCGGTTAAACTGAAAAAACGCCTGGTTGACGGAGAAACGAACGAAAAAAAGCCCATAAAAAGGCTTTTTTATCGTCGATGATCCCTTGAGCGGCAGATTCTGCATCCGGCGATGACGTCACGCATCATACGTGCGGCCCGTTTTCCGCGAAAGGGCGCGGACGGGCTTTTTTCAAGCTTGCGAGGTACAACGATGGAAAAGATCGAGAAGCCCCTGGAAAGCTGGCGCGAGGAGCTCGACGAACAGCAGTTCCACGTCTGCCGCCTGGGCGGCACCGAGCGCGCCTTCACCGGCGAGTACTACGCGACCAAGACCCCCGGCATCTACCACTGCGTGTGCTGCGGCGCGGCGCTGTTCGACTCGGACGCCAAGTACGATTCCGGCAGCGGCTGGCCGAGCTACTTCCAGCCGGTGTCGAAGCAGGCCATCGCCGAGTTGGAGGACTTCAGCCACGGCATGCACCGCATCGAGGTGCGCTGCGCCGCCTGCGAAGCCCACCTGGGCCACGTCTTCCCCGACGGGCCGCGGCCGACCGGGTTGCGCTACTGCATCAACTCGGCGTCGCTGAAGCTGGTGCCGCGCGACGGGGCCTGAGTGGCGCGAGGCCCGCTGGTCACCAGCGGGCCTTTTTTCGGCAGAAATAAATTGTGTGCAATTTAATTGGGCGCTATCTTGCTCGCACCCCCACTTCTCCGGAGCCATTTCCATGAGCGACGTACTGCTGGACATCCCCTGCACGACCATCAAGGGCGAGCAGAAGACCCTGGCCGATTTCGGCGGCAAGGCGCTGCTGGTGGTGAATACCGCCAGCAAGTGCGGTTTCACCCCGCAGTACAAGGGCCTGGAGGCACTGTGGGAGCAGTACCGCGACAAGGGCCTGGTGGTGCTGGGCTTCCCCTGCAACCAGTTCGGCAAGCAGGAGCCGGGCGACGAGGGCGAGATCTCGCAGTTCTGCGAGCTGAACTTCGGCGTCAGCTTCCCGCTGTTCAGGAAGATCGACGTCAACGGCGCCGACGCCCACCCGCTCTACGTGCAGTTGAAGAAGCGCGCGCCGGGCGTGCTGGGCAGCCAGGGCATCAAGTGGAATTTCACCAAGTTCCTGGTCAGCGGCGACGGCAGCCGGGTCAAGCGCTTCGCTCCGCTGACCAAGCCGGAGGAACTCGCCGCCGAGATCGAAGCGCTGCTGCGATGAGCCGCCGCGAACCGGAACAGGCGCTGCTGCTGGACAACCAGCTGTGCTTCCGCCTGTACGCCGCCTCGCGGGCGATCATCCGCGGCTACCGGCCGATGCTCGACGCCCTCGGCCTGACCTACCCGCAGTACCTGGTGATGCTGGTGCTGTGGGAATGGCAGGACCGCCCGCCCGCGCAGCCGACCGTGAAGGCCCTGGGCGAGCGCCTGCTGCTCGACTCCGGCACCCTCACGCCGCTGCTCAAGCGCCTGGAGCAGCTCGGCCTGGTACAGCGCCGCCGGGCGCGGCAGGACGAGCGCGAGGTGCACCTGGGCCTGAGCGGGGAGGGCATCGCCCTGCGCGAGAAGGTGGCGCCGCTGCGCGAGGCGCTGCTGTGCGCCAGCGGCCTGGACCTCGACGCCATGGGCGAGCTGCGCGTTCGCCTGGACGACCTGCTCGGGCAACTGCTGGCGCTGGAACCCTGAGGCGCCGCCGGCCTCAGGCATTCAGCCGGGGTTGGGCCCAGCGTTCCAGCATCGCCGCCATCTCGTCGCGGTGGAAGGGCTTGGCCAGGTAGTCGTCCATGCCGGCCAGGCGGCAGCGCTCGCGCTCGTCGGGCAGCGCGTTGGCGGTCAGGGCGATCACCGGCAGGTCCTTCCAGCGCGGCTCCTGGCGGATCAGGCGGGTCGCCTCGTAGCCGTCCATCACCGGCATGTTGCAGTCCATCAGTACCAGCTCGAAGTCTTCCTGGGCCAGGGCGGCCAGGGCCTCCTCGCCGTCGGCGGCGACCCGCACCCGGCAGCCGAGCTTCTGTAGCAGGCCCCTGGCCACCAACTGGTTGACCGGGTTGTCCTCCACCAGCAGCACGCGCGCGGCGAACTGTTCCGGGGCCTTGCCCGGCGCCTGCCGCTGGGCCTGCAGGGCCTGGCGCCGCAGGGCCTGCTCCAGGGCCTGGTGCAGGGTGGCGCGGCTGAGCGGGCGGGCCAGCTGGCGCAGGGGCGCCAGCTGCTGCGCCAGCTCGGCCTCGACGAAGCTGCCGTAGGCAGTGACCAGCAGCACCGGGCGGTCCTTGAGGTGCCGGCGCAGGCCGACCAGGCAGTCCGGGCAGTCGGACAGCAGCACGTCCAGCTCCACGCCCACCAGGCTGGCGTCGATGTCCAGGCGCCGGTAGTCCAGGCCCCAGCGCGGCAGCCAGGCCTGCAACAGCTCGGCCAGGCCGCTGTTGGCCGGGCACTGTGCAACCACCTTGCCGCTCAGGGGCTCCAGCGCCTGCGCGGGGCCCAGGGCGGGCAGCGGCAGGGTCGCGGCGAACTCGCTGCCCAGGCCCGGTTGCGAGCTGACGCTCAGCTCGCCTTGCATGGCCTCGCAGAGCTTGCGCGTCAGCGCCAGGCCCAGGCCGGTGCCGCCGAACTGGCGGGTGATGCCGGCGTCGGCCTGGGTGAAGGGCTGGAAGATGCGCTGCAGGGCGTCGGGGGCGATGCCGATGCCGGTGTCGCGGACGCTGATGCGCACACCGTCCTCCCAGGGTTCGACGCGCAGGTCGACGCGGCCCAGGCGGGTGAACTTGAGGGCATTGGACAGCAGGTTGCTGACGATCTGCCGCACCCGCGTCGGGTCGCCCTCCAGCTGCGCCGGCAGTTCGGGGCTGACCAGGCAGGTCAGCTCCACCGCCGGGGCGGCGTTCTGCGACAGCAGGCTGGCGGTGTCTTCCACCAGGGTGGCGAGGTCGAAGGGAATCTTCTCCAGCTCCAGCTGGCCGGACTCGAACTTGGACAGGTCGAGCACGTCGTTGAGCAGGTCCACCAGCACCTTGCCCGAGTCGTGGGCGATGGACAGCTGCTGGCGCTGCTCCGGGCTCAGCGGGCCGTCCAGGGCCAGGCCGAGCATGCCCAGCAGGCCGTTGAGCGGGGTGCGGATCTCGTGGCTCATGTTGGCCAGGAAGGTGGCGCGGGCCTGGGCCATGTCCAGGGCGTTGAGGCGAGCGCTTTCCAGTTGCTGGTTGGACTGCGTCAGCCGGGCGTTGGCCGCCTTCAGCTCGGCGGTGCGCGCCGCCACTATGTTCTCCAGCTCGGCCAGGTAGCGGGTCAGGCGGTCCTCGGCCTCGCGGCGCTGTTCCATCTCCACGGCGATATGGCTGAGCTGGCGGTTGGTCACCTCCACCAGCACGCCGATCTCGTCACGCTCGTGGCCGTGGGGGCAGGGCAGGCGCAGGCGCGTGGGCGAGCGCGGGTCGTGGCGGGCGAGGACCTCGATCAGGCTCACCAGCGGCTTGGTCAGCAGGCCGTAGAACAGCACCAGGAGGATCAGCGACAGTAGCAGGCTGCGGACGAAGCCGGAGATCAGCGTCATGCCGGCGCGGCGCAGGAAGTCGTTGCCGAAGACGAAGGTGTCGATCTCCAGGCGCAGCACGCCGAGGGATTCCCGGGGCTGGTGTTCTATATAAAGCGGCTCCTCGTAGACGCGCATGTGCCCGAAGAGGAAGTCGCTGAGCGGGCGCAGGCGGCTCTCCGCCGGCGGCCGGCCGGCGCTGGCCAGGGCGACGTCGGCGCTGTCGATGATCTCCGCGCGGATCACCGCCGGCGAGCGCAGCAGGCCCACCACCAGTTCCTGGGCCAGTTCGGCGTCTATGTTGTAGGCGATGCGCGCCGCCGGGTTGTGGCTGACGTCCAGCAGGGCGCGTACTTCGCGGTTGATGGAGGCGTCCTGGCTGGCATAATCGACGCCCACCTGGATGAGGCTGAGCAGGGTGCCGAGGATGAAGGCGACCAGCACCGTCAGGCTGGCCTGCTTGAACGAGAGGCGATGGGTAAGCGCAATATCCATGAGGTGCGGGACTTCGCCTCGAGAGTGCTTTTCTGGCGCCTAGCATAGCCCAAGCCGATAGGCTGTCGGCAGAGGCGATGCCATCTCTGTGACATGACCGAATACCAGCGTCGGTACGCTGAAGACTCCTGGGAGAAAGCCGTGGATTCCCGTCTGAATGATTTCCTGGCCCGCGCGGAAAACGTGCTGGCCCGGCTGGAGCCGTTGCTCCCGGCGCTGCGCGAGCCCATCGACTGGCAGCGCTGCCTGGCCGCCCGCTGGCACCGCGATGGCCGCAGCGGTTACCTGCAGGCGCTGCAGGTGAACCTCGACCTGCGCCTGGACGACCTGCTGGGCGTGGACAAGCAGCGCGAGCAGCTGGCCCGCAACACCCGCCAGTTCGTCGCCGGCAAGCCGGCCAACCACGCCCTGCTGTGGGGCGCCCGCGGCACCGGCAAGTCGTCGCTGGTACGCGCGCTGCTGGCCGCGCTGGCCCACGACGGGCTGCGCCTGATCGAGATCGAGCGCGACCACCTGGCCGACCTGCCGCGGGTGGTGGAGCAACTGCAGGGCCTGCCGCAGCGCTTCGTGCTGTTCTGCGACGACCTTTCGTTCGACGCCGGCGAGGGCGACTACCGGGTGCTCAAGAGCGTGCTCGACGGCTCGCTGGAGCAGGCCCCGGAGAACGTCCTGCTGTACGCCACCTCCAACCGCCGCCACCTGGTCTCGGAAAAGCAGAGCGACAACGAGAACTGGAAGATGGTCGACGGCGAACTGCACCCCAGCGAGGCGGTGGAGGACAAGATCGCCCTGTCCGACCGTTTCGGCCTGTGGCTGTCGTTCTACCCCTTCACCCAGGAGCATTTCCTGGAGGTGGTACGGCACTGGGTGGAGGTGCTGGCCGGCAGGTCCGCGCTGGCCTTCACCTGGGACGAACCGCTGGAGAAGGAAGCCATCCGCTGGGCCCTCGGGCGCGGCAACCGCAACGGCCGCTGTGCCTATCAATTCGCCCGCTACTGGGTGGGCCGCCAACTGCTCGAAGGAGAAGAACCATGATCGACCTGCAACGAACCGGCGCCGGGCTGGGTGGCTACGCGCTGCTGGCGGCGCAGGCCGAGGCGCTGTTCGCCGACGAGCGCGACTTCATCGCCAACGCCTCGCAGTTCGCCGCCCTGCTGTTCCACGAACTGGGCGACCTGAACTGGGCCGGCTTCTACCTGAACAGGGACGAAGAGCTGGTGCTGGGACCGTTCCAGGGCAAGGTGGCCTGCGTGCGCATCCCCTTCGCCAAGGGCGTGTGCGGCGCCGCGGCGCGCACCCGCCAGACGCAGCGGGTGGAAGACGTGCACGCGTTCCCCGGGCACATCGCCTGCGACAGCGCCTCCAACAGCGAACTGGTGGTGCCGCTGGTCAAGGACGGCCGGCTGATCGGCGTGCTTGACCTGGACAGCCCGAGCATCGGCCGCTTCAGCGCCGAAGACCAGGCCGGCATCGAGCACCTGGCCGGGATCTTCCTGCGCCTGACCGATTGCTGAACCGGAGCCGGCCCCTCCTGCAGGGGGCGGCGTAGGAGCGGATCTCATCCGCGAACCGCGCCGGAACCTCCGGCTATCGCGGACAAAGTCCGCTCCTACGGTTCCAGGCAGCACGGACGTAGGAGCGGACTCCGTCCGCGATTGGATTCACCGGCCACGTCGAACATCCTGGTGGCACGGATGGCGGCGGATAACCGCGAACGGTTATTCGCCCTACGCCACCCACGCCATCCCCCGTAGGGCACCGAGGTTCCGGCCGGCGGTGGGTTGGTTCAGGCCGGCGCCTGGGCAATGCGGGCGCGGATTTTGTCGATGATGCGCCCCTCGCCTTCGAGAACCGTCTGCAGGGCAGGGCGCTGCAGCATGCGTTCGAAGTGCGCGGCCAGGCGCGGCCAGCGCCCGGCATCCAGGCTTTCGCCGCCATGGCGCATGTTCACCAGCTGGCAGGCCACGGCGATGTCCGCCAGGCTGAGGCGGTCGTCGACGAAGTAGTCGGCATCGCCCAGGCAGCCTTCCAGGTAGTCGAAGTGCTGCGGCAGCCGTTCCTGCAGCGCACCTTCCACCGCCGACTCGTCGCACGGCTTGCCCATCAGCGGCTTGAGCACGCGGTTGCGGAACACGGTGAAGGTGGCCAGGGGCGCCACTTCGTAGTCGGCGTATTTTTCCAGCCAGCTGATCCGCGCGCGGGCCACGGCGCTGCCGCCGCACAGGGGCGTGGCCTGGGGATCGCGGTCTTCCAGGTAGTGGCAGATGACGCTGGAGTCGGCCAGGGTGACGTCGCTGTCGCGCAGGGCGGGGATGCGTCGCAGCGGGTTGAGGTCGGCGTACCAGTCCGGCGGGTTGAACGGGTCGACGTTCTCCAGCTGGTAGTCCAGGCCCTTCTCCGCCAGGCACAGGCGGACCTTGCGGACGAAGGGGGATAGGGCGGCGCCGTAGAGGGTCAGGCTCATGCGGGTCTCCTCAGTCGTAGAGATTCTTCTTCTTCCAGATGTCGTCTTCGTCCAGCGCCTTCAGGCCTTCGGTCAGCTCGGTGTTTTCCTCGGGGGAGGGCTGGCTGCTTTCCAGGACCAGGGCATTGGCGCGCTCGAGCTGCTGTTCCAGCTGCTTCAGCTGGGCCTGGTAGCGGCCCAGGTCGGCCTGCTTCTGCAGGTACTGTACGCCGCGCTCGAAGGCCAGGCGGGCCTGGCGGGGCTGGTTCTGCTGCAGCGCCTGCTGGCCGATGTTGGTGAAGAACTCTATATGCAGCTGGGTGAGCAGGTGGCGGATTTCCTTCAGCCAGCGCTGGGCGTCGTTGCGCGGCAGCAGTCCGTCCTGGGCGAAGCGGTTGACCTGGGCGTGCAGGCCCTCGAAGAGGAAGCGCACTTCCTTGGCCTTGGCCTCGGTGAGGATCAGCTGCGGGGCGTTGCGCACCTCGATGGCGCTGCCCTGGCCCACCAGGCGGTTGAGCTCGGCGACGCGCTCGGCCACCTGGGGCGTCTTTTCCAGCTTGAGCAGGCGTTCGCCCAGGCTGAGTTCGAAACGGCTGAGCAGCAGCTTGAGGTCCGCGGAGATGAACTGGCCGGGCAGGCTCTCGGCGATGGCGCCGCAGCGGCGGAAGCGATCCTGCAGGTCGGCTTTCTCCCGGGCCTTCTCCAGCTTGCGGTTTTCCAGCTGCTGGTTGATGAAGACGATGGCGATCAGAATGACGATGCCGGCGACGACCAGGGCGGTGATGACGAGTGGCGACACCTTGGAAACTCCCTGAAGGATTTTTCCCGAGTGTAATGGCTCGCTGACACTGCTCATAGCGGCGGATCGAAATTTGACCAGAAGTCTTTGATTTAAAAAATTTTTTCCGGAAGGGTTGACGCCCCTCCAAAGGCTCCATAGAATGCGCGCCACTTCGACGCGAAAGCCGAAAGGCAAAGCGAAGAAGCCGGAAAGAATGTTGTAAGTTCCGGGCCGCGTCCCCTTCGTCTAGTGGCCTAGGACACCGCCCTTTCACGGCGGTAACAGGGGTTCGAGTCCCCTAGGGGACGCCATTGCGGGAATAGCTCAGTTGGTAGAGCACGACCTTGCCAAGGTCGGGGTCGCGAGTTCGAGTCTCGTTTCCCGCTCCAGATTCTCGGTCATCGCCCCGGCGGTGAACGGAAAGCGAAATGGCGTTACCCTCCGGCCAGAAGCTGGAGGTTGCAACAAGTTGATGCGGGAATAGCTCAGTTGGTAGAGCACGACCTTGCCAAGGTCGGGGTCGCGAGTTCGAGTCTCGTTTCCCGCTCCA
>NZ_JAZAQP010000054.1:0-44451 GCF_036231725.1 Pseudomonas sp. JH-2
GCCTAATACATAGATGCAATCGGGTTCCTCTGTTCAAAAGCGGGTTGACGGTGGGGGTGAGTCCATACATAGGAGCGGGCCCTGCCCGCGAATCGCGCGCAGGGCGCGCTCCTACAAGGGCACACGGTGTGGAGGCAATCCGTGGGATGGCGTTGAGCGCAGCGATACCCATCGCCACGACCACATGGGTTTCGCAAGCTCGACCCATCCTACGGTCTGGATGAAATCCGCTCGAAATGCCGAGCCTCCCTGTAGGAGCGGGCCCTGCCCGCGATTCGCGCGCAGGGCGCGCTCCTACAAGGGCACGGTGTGGAGGCAATCCGTGGGATGGCGTTGAGCGCAGCGATACCCATCGCCACGACCGCATGGGTTTCGCCCAACCCATCCTACGAAGAGCCGTTACTGCGCCACATCCTCCTGGCTCATCAGGATGGCATTGGCCAGCTCCATGTCGCTGCGTTGCTGCAGCTCCGGATGGTCGTTGCGCAGGCGCTGCAGCGCGGCTTCCAGGTAGGGGCCGCGGATGGCGCCGTCGCTGGCCACGTAGCTGCCGGCGTCGTCGCGGGCGGCGAGGATCAGCTTGTGGTCGTGCTTGAAGGTCAGGTAGGTCGAGGCGGTGGTGGCCCCGGAGGAGATGATGTCGCGCCAGAAGCCGTCGGCCATGGCCGGGGCCAGGGGCAGCAGGCTGAAGAGGGCGAGGATGCCGGTCAGTTTGAGCATGCGCATGGGAGTTTCTCCTCCGTAGGTCCGCATGACCTTATGAGCCGGATATGCGCCGGCTAGTTCAGGGAAACTTCCCGATGGCCATTCCCAGGCCCGTGTTGCCACGGTTTTCGACAAAATGGGTGAGCGATGCGCGAGGATTGCGTTTGAATGAGTTTCCCTGCCGGAGTGATGGCATGAACATCCGACCCATCCACACCCATGAAGACTACAAGGCCAGCCTGAAGGAGCTGTCCGCGTATTTCGACAATGAGCCGGAACCCGGTACGCCCGAGGGGGATCGTTTCGAAGTGCTGCTGACGCTGGTCGAGGCCTATGAGACCAGGCATTACCCCATCGAGGCGCCGCATCCCATCGAGGCCATCAAGTTCCGCATGGAGCAGGGTGGCCTGACCGTCAAGGACCTGGTCCCTTCCATCGGCCAGCCCAACCGCGTCTACGAGGTGCTGTCCGGCAAGCGCAGCCTGACGCTGCCGATGATCCGCAAGCTGCACCGCAACCTGGGGATACCCGCCGAGAGCCTGATCGCCGAATACGCCTGAAGCCAGTGCATCGGGAAGCCCGCTGCCCCGTGAGGGGCGCGGGCTTTTCTTTTGCGTGTCGGGGGATTGCCGTTCAGCGTTCGCCGGCCAGCAGCGCGCTGGCCAGCTCCAGGTCGCTGCGCTGCTGCAACTGCGGGTAGTCGCTGCGCAGGCGCTGCAGTTCGGCTTCCAGCCAGGGGCCGCGGATGGCGCCGGCGCTGGCGACGAAGCTGCCGGCGTCGTCGGCCAGCGGGCCGACCAGCTTGTGGTCGTCGCGGCTGGTCAGGTAGCTGGAGGCGGTGGTGGCGCCGGTGGACAGCACGCCGCGCCAGAAGCCGGCGTCTTCGGCCTGGGCGGCGGCGAAGGGAAGGGTGGACAGGGCGACGGCCAGGGCCGCTCCGGGGATACGCATGGGTGCTCCTTGGGTGACTGCGTTCGCGTCCCCTCAGAGTGCCTGCCCGCCCGCGAGTTCCGGAGCGCCCGGTGGAATCGGGCGCTTCCGAACCGCGCCGTCATTCGCCCTTGAGCGCCGGGTCGTCGGGGTTCTGCTGCTCCAGCTCGGCCAGTTGCATCTGCACCTTCTCCAGCTGGCCGATCTCGCGCAGGTAGGCGATCAGCGCCAGGCGTGCGTCGCGGTTCGCCGGCTGGCGCTGCAGCAGTTGCTCCAACTGGCGGCAGGCAGCGTCGGCCTGGCCGCTGTCGTGCAGGCCGATGGCCAGGATGTAGCGGAACTGCGCGCTGTCCGGGGCCAGGCGCACCGCCTCCTGCAGTTCCTTGAGCGCTGCGTCGCGCTGGCCCTGGCGGATCAGCGCCAGGCCCAGGGCGTGGTGCAGCAGGCCCGACTGCGAGTGGCGCTTGAGCGCGCCGTCCAGCAACTGGCGGGCTTCGTCGGGGCGCTGGCGGGCTTCCAGCCACTGGTAGAGGCTGACCAGCGCCGGCAGGAAGTCGGGGTCGCGCACCAGGGCCGCGCGCAGCGCCGGCTCCACTTCGGCGTCGCGGCCGGTGGCCTGGTAGAGCATGGCGCGGTTGAGGTTGGACTCGGCGCGCTCGGCCAGGCTCAACTGGACTTCCTCGTACTCCTTCAGGCCTTTGGCCAGCGGCGCCTGCAGCCCGGCTCCGGCTCGCACTTCCGGCGGCAACTGCGCCAGCTGCCAGGTGGCGGAGAGGCGCACGGCGCGCAGCGGGTCGTCCAGCAGGGGCGCCAGCAGCAGCGCCTGGCGCGGCGGGCCGGCCAGGGCGGCGACCGCGCCTATGGCGGCGTTGCGCACCTGTGGGTCGGCGTCCCGCAGGCCCTGGCTGGCCAGCTCCAGGGAGCGCGAGCTGGGGTAGGCGGGCAGTTCGGCGAGCAGGGTGGCGCGGCGGATCGCCGGCAGTTCGTTGCTGGCCAGCAGCAGGTGTAGCGCCCGCGAGGCGCCGGGCTGGCCGTTGCGGGCCTTCCACAGGGTGTCGTCGTAGCGCGGCACGCTGCCGGGCTGCTTCGCGTCGCTGGCGTACCACAGGCGGAACTGCTCGGCGACCTTCGAGGCGCTGTCGCGGTGGCAGCCCATGCAGGCGTCCGGCGCGCCTATCTTCTGCGCGTGCTGCGGGTCGGGGATGCTGAAGCTGTGGTCATGCCGGTAGTGGTTGACCATGTAGTACTTGCCCGGCATGTGGCAGGCGGTGCACTGCGCGCCCGGGGTGCCGGGTTCGTGGTGATGGTGCTCGGGCGAGTCGTAGTCCTTCGCCAGCAGGCCCTTGCCGTCGATGCCCGGGCGCACCGGCTTGCCGGCCTTGTTGTGGCACTGCAGGCAGAGGCCGTTGCCGGCGATCTTCACCTGGCCGCTGTGGGGGTTGTGGCAGTCGGTGCACTTCACGCCCTTCTCGAACATCTTGCTCTGGGTGAAGGAGCCCCACTCGAAGACCTCGTCCTTGATCTTGCCGTCGATCTGGTACAGCTCGCGGGTCAGCAGGCTGGGCAGGTAGTCGTCCATGAACCGGTGGCGGTGCTGGAAGCCGTCGCCCAGCGGCGCGCGGCGGGCGTGGCAGCGTGCGCAGTTCTCCACCAGCTCGCTGGCGGCGGTGCTGGCGCCCAGTGGCTTGTCGAAGCCGCGGCTGGCGTCGCCGTCGGGCTTCTTCGCCCATTCCAGGTGGCGCGAGGTCGGGCCGTGGCAGGCCTGGCAGCCGACGCCCAGGCTCTGCCAGTGGCTGGCGAAGGCGTTCTTGTCGGCGTCGAAGTTGCGCTTGAAGTCGGTGGTGTGGCACTCGATGCACATGAAGTTGGCGTTCTGCGTCGGGCGCGTCCAGTGCAGTTCGTCCTTGAAGTCGACGTGCTGCCCGGGGTTGAGCTCGAACCAGCGGTGCTTCTGGGTATCCCAGGCCACGCCCAGGGCCTGCAGGCGGCCGCCGGGGTATTCCAGCAGGTACTGCTGCAGCGGGGCCACGCCGAAGGTGTAGGCCACCTTGAAGTCCGCCGGCTTGCCGTCGGCGCCGGGCGTGTTGACCCAGAATTCCCCGCCCTTGCGGAAGAAGCGGGTGTTTTCGGCCTCGCCCTTGAACTTCACGTCGGCGAAGTCGCCCAGCACGTTGGCCTCGCTGGCCACCTGCATCGCCTTGTGGTGGTGCGAACCCTGCCAGTCCTGGAACTGACCCTGGTGGCAGCCCTGGCATTGCTGCTCGTCGACGAAGCCGGCCTTCGGTGCCTCGGCCACCACGGGCTTCGCCGGGGGCACGGGCGGGGCCGCGATGGGCAGCGACGGGGCGCTGTATTCCACGTACCACCAGGCGGCGGCGCTGGCCAGCAACAGCACGGCGACCAGCGCGGTGGCCAGGTTCCGCGCCAGGCGCGGGGTGGAGGGGGTGTGGGCCGGTGCGGCCCCTTTCCGGTCTTTCTTCTTGGCAGGCTTCTGCATGCGGACGTCCGTTGTTCGGGCAGGCATGTATCACGGTGGCAGCAGCTTCAGTGACAGCCGGGGGGATGTCAAACCCCCGGCCGGGGGGTGGCCGGCTTCACCCTTGAGTGTGAGGCCAGGTTCAGGGCTGGCGGATGGCAGCGACCCGGGCGCTGTCCACCTTCACCGCCGGATTGCCGAACTGCGCCGTGAGGTAGTTGACCAGGGTGGCGATCTGCTGGTCGTCGAGGGCGCCGGCGAAGCCGGGCATGAACACCTCCTGCCCGGCGCTTTCGCGGTGTACGCCGGTGAGCACGACCTGCACCAGGTTGTCCGGCTGCCGTGCGCCCACCGTGGTATTGCGGCTGAGCATGGGGTAGTAGGCGTCCTTCGTGCCCTGGCCGCTCCAGCCGTGGCAACTGGCGCAGTTGCCGAGGAACAGCCGGGCGCCGTCGTCGCGGGCCTGGGCGTCGAAGTCCTCGCCGCGCAGCGCCACCAGGTCGTCGGCGGGCTCGCCCCAGGCGAAGCGCGGCTTGCGCTCGCCGTCGCCGACCGCCCTGACGCTGCGCAGGTAGCCGGCGATCGCCTGCAGGTCGGCAGGCCGCAGGTACTGGAAACTGTGTTCCACGGCCTCGGCCATGGGCCCGGCGGCCTGGGCCTTGCCGGGCAGGCGGCCGCTGCGCAGGTACTGCGCCAGCTCGGCATCGCTCCAGCCGCCGATGCCGCTGTGGGTGTCGCTGGTGATGTTGTAGGCGTACCAGCCGCCCAGGGCGGCGCCGGAGAGGTAGCCGGCGGCCTTTTCGTCCAGCGCCTTCTCCTGGAAGGCCAGGCCGCGCGGGGTGTGGCAGGTGCCGCAGTGGGCCAGGCCCTGCACCAGGTAGGCGCCGCGGTTCCAGGCCTCGCTCTGCTTCGGGTTGGGCTGGAAGGGGCGGTCGTCGTGGAACAGCGCGTTCCAGAGGGCCAGCGGCCAGCGCATGTTCAGCGGCCAGGGGATGTCGCTGTCGCGGTTGGCCTGGGCCACGGCCTCGACGCCGCCGCGCAGGAAGTAGGCGTAGAGGGCCTGCATGTCCGTATCGTCGATCTTGGCGTAGGCGGTGTAGGGCATCGCCGGGTAGAGGTGCAGGCCGCCCTTGGCCACGCCTTCGCGCAGGGCGCGGGCGAAATCCTCGTAGCTGTAGGCGCCGATGCCGGTACGCGGGTCGGGGGTGATGTTGGTGGAATGCACCGCGCCCAGCGGGGTGGTCAGCGGCAGGCCGCCGGCAAAGGGCTGGCCGCCGGGGGCGGTGTGGCAGGCCGCGCAGTCGCCGGCGCGGGCCAGGTATTCGCCGCGCTGCAGCAACTCGGCCGGCGCCGGGTCCAGGGCCGGGGCGGCCCGGGCCAGGCAGGGCAGCAGGAGCAGGGCGGCCAGCAGGCGGGCGGACATGCTCAGGCCTCCCCTTTCAGGCGCTCGGCCAGGCGCAGGGCGAGGGCGGCGAGGGTCAGTGTGCAGTTCACCGAGCCCACCGTGGGCATCACCGCGCTGCCGGCGAGGAACAGGTTGGGGTGGTCGTGGCTGCGGCAGTCGCGGTCCACCACCGAGTCGCCGGGGTCGTCGCCCATCAGCGCGGTGCCGGCGATGTGGTTGTTGTTGGCGAAGCTGTCTTCGAACTGCACCTCGCTGCCGCCGAGCAGCCTGGCGGCATGGGCGTAGACCTCGCGGGTGTGCGCCGCGCTGCGGCGCACGTAGTCGTCCATGGCGTAGGTGAACTCCGGCTTGGGGATGCCCAGGGCGTCGCGCTCGCTGGCGCTGGGCAGGATGCGGTTCTCCGGGCGCGGCAGGATCTCGTGGAAGCTGTCGAAGCGCACGAAGCGCGCGGCGCGCTCGCGGATCTGCGCCTCCAGCTCGCGGCCCGGCAGCAGCGGGCCCTGGCGGATCAGCTCGGCGGTCACCTGGTCGACCCGCGAGAGGTTGGACAGGTGGATCTTCTTCGCCGCGTACTGGCTGCGGAAGGCGCCGTCGCGGAAGCCGACCATCGAGGTCATCTCCTGCGGCCCGCGTCCGGGCCAGAGCTTCTCGCTGGCGTAGAAGCGCACCGCGGTGCCGGGGTGGTCCATGAGGTTGCGGCCGACCATGCCCGAAGCGTTGCCGGCCTCGGACATCAGCATCAGCTTGGGCGTCTCCACGCCGTTGGCGGCGAGCACGAAGACCTTGCCCTCCACCCGCGTCTCGTTGCCCTGCGGGTCCTTGCAGAGGGCCGCGACCAGGCGCCCGCCATCGCCCTTTTCCAGCTGGAACACCACGCTGTTGTCCATCAGCCGGGCGCCGGCGGCCTCGGCCTTCTCGACGTGGACGATGCCGTTGTACATGGCGCCGATCGGGCAGATCGGCATGCAGTTGTTGTTGCCGCAGCAGGTCGGCCGCTGGTCGTAGGGGCGGCTGTTGCGCGCCACCGGTTCGGTGACCACGCGGTAGCCGTTGGCGTTGAGCACGTCCTTCACCCGCTGCTCGTTCCACGACAGCGGCAGCGGCGCCATGGGGTAGGGCTGGCTGCGCGGCGAGCCCAGGTCCTCGTCGGCCGGGCCCCAGACGCCGAGGGCCTGTTCGGCGCGCTGGTACCAGGGCTCCAGCTCGGCATATTCGATAGGCCAGTCGCGGCCCACGCCGTACAGGCTGCGCAGCCTGAAGTCGGCCGGCAGGAAGCGCCAGGCCGAGGCCGCCCAGTGCCAGGTGGTGCCGCCGACCACGCGCAGGTACTGCACGTCGTAGGGGTGCTCGCCTTTTTGCACCAGGTAGTGGTTGTCCGGGTGGTACTGCGGGTGCGGCGCGTGGGCCATGGACGGGTAGGGCGCCTGGTTGTCGGACTTGTCGGCCTGGTTGCGGAAGCGCTCGACGATCTCCCAGCGCGACAGCCGCGGGCCGGCCTCGAGGATCAGCACGTCCTTGCCGGCCAGGGCCAACTGGTGGGCGACCAAGGCGCCGGCGACGCCGGAGCCGACCACCACGTAGTCGGCGCTTTGCGTGTCGGCCATGCTCAGGCCCCCCGCTCGACCGGTTGCGCGGCCCAGAAGCCCGGCTGGTTGCTGCAGTAGCTGCGCGGCAGCAGCACGTCGTCCACGGCGCGGAACATCAGGGCGCCCTCGTAGGTGACCAGGCTGGGGCGCTCGTCCTCGCCGACGTAGCCCAGGTACCAGGCGGCGAGGATCTGCCGGGCCAGCCACTGCTGGCGCTCGCCCCAGCGCTGCGGGCCGTCGCCCAGGCGCGCCTGCAGCTCGCCCAGGCTCTGGGCGAGGGCGGTGTCGCGCTGCGCCAGGGCCAGGTACAGGCGCTGGCCGATGCGTGGGTCGAGGTTGCTGCGGCCGGTCAGGCGCTGCGACAGCGTCATGAAGATCGCCAGCTCCGCCTCGGCCTGGGGCGTCAGCGCGGCCCAGGCCATGGCCGCCGGGCCCAGCAGCAGGCCACCGGCCACGGCGCCGCCGCAGGCCATGGCCAGCAGGCGCCGGCGGGACAGGGAAAAGCGTGGCTGGTCTGGCATGCGGACCTCTCGTTCAACAGGCAGCGGCGGCCCGGGGCCGCGGAGGGATCACGGTGTCGCGGGCCGGGTCGTGCCCGGCCTTCTGGCTTATCGTCGGCGCGCGCCAACCAAGGGTGGCGATACGCGGGCCTGCCCCTTAGTATTGCGGCATCTCGCGATTCTGCAGGGCGAATGCGCCCGCGCCGAACCTTCGGCGTGCATCGCGGACCTCTCTACGACACGGGTTTTCCATGAAACAGTACCTCGACCTGATGCGCCACGTGCGCGAGCACGGCACCTTCAAGAGCGACCGTACCGGCACCGGCACCTACAGCGTGTTCGGCCATCAGATGCGCTTCGACCTGGGCGAAGGCTTCCCCCTGGTGACCACCAAGAAGTGCCACCTGAAATCGATCGTCCACGAGCTGCTGTGGTTCCTCAAGGGTTCGACCAACATCGCCTACCTGAAGGAAAACGGCGTCTCCATCTGGGACGAATGGGCCGACGAGAACGGCGAGCTGGGCCCGGTCTACGGCTACCAGTGGCGCTCCTGGCCGGCGCCGGACGGCCGCCACATCGACCAGATCGCCAACCTGATGACGATGCTGAAGAACAACCCGGACTCGCGCCGGCTGATCGTCTCGGCCTGGAACCCGGCGCTGATCGACGAGATGGCCCTGCCGCCGTGCCACGCGCTGTTCCAGTTCTACGTCGCCGACGGCAAGCTCAGCTGCCAGCTGTACCAGCGCTCGGCGGACATCTTCCTCGGCGTGCCCTTCAACATCGCCAGCTACGCCCTGCTGACGCTGATGGTGGCGCAGGTCGCCGGCCTGCAGCCGGGCGACTTCATCTGGACCGGCGGCGACTGCCACCTGTACGCCAACCACCTGGAGCAGGCCGACCTGCAGCTGACCCGCGAGCCGCTGGCGCTGCCGACCATGAAGCTCAACCCGGCGGTGAAGGACCTGTTCGACTTCCGCTTCGAGGACTTCGAACTGGTCGGCTACGAAGCCCATCCGCACATCAGGGCGCCCGTCGCCGTCTGATCGCTTGCCTCTCCGCCCCCGCCCATGCGGCGGGGGCCTTCTTCCCGTTCCGTCCTTCCCCAGGAGCGGACTCCGTCCGCGATTTCGCACGCAGGGCGCGCTCCTACATGGGAATGGCGCGGGGGCGTAGCGTAGGAGCGGATCTCATCCGCGAACCGCGCCGGGATGTCCGGCTATCGCGGACAAGGTCCGCTCCTACGTTGTTTTCAATCGCGCCAAGGTGCTGTGCTCTTCGTAGATACCGCCCGCCGGTGCGCTATCCATTCGATTGGTAGTGCTTCATTCCGCATAGCGATACAAGGTTCCGCCTGATCGCCACGCCTTGCTATGCTGGCCCGATCGCCCGTCGCCGTCCGGACGGCCCCGATGCACTTGTGCCGTGCCCTGAGCGAAGGTCGCGGCGCGCCATGCCCTTTCCGCTGTACAACGATAACAACGGGGAAACGTCATGCAGCCTTTCAGCTTCGCCACCACCGCGCAGATCCTCTGCGAAAGCGGCTCCGCCGCCCGCCTCGGCGCGCTTTGCCGGGAGCGCGGCGCGGCGCGCGTGCTCATCGTCAGCGACCCCGGCATCACCCGCCTGGGCTTGCTCGACGGGGTGCTGCCGGGCTTCGCCGCCGCCGGGGTGGCGGTGCGGGTGTTCGACCAGGTGCTGGCGGACCCGCCGGAGGCTGTGGTCCTGCAGGCCGCCATGCAGGCGCTGGAGATGGGCGCGCAACTGGTCGTCGGCTTCGGTGGCGGCAGTTCCATGGACGTGGCCAAGCTGGTGGCGCTGCTGGCCCACCCGCAGGCGACCCAGGCCCTGCCGGAGCTGTTCGGCGTGGGCAATGCCCGCGGCCCGCGGCTGCCGCTGATCCAGGTGCCGACCACCGCTGGCACCGGTTCGGAAGTCACCCCCATCGCCATCGTCACCACTGGCGCCACTACCAAGAGCGGCGTGGTCAGCCCGCACCTGCTGCCGGACCTGGCGCTGCTCGACGCCGACCTGACCCTCGGCCTGCCGCCGGCGGTGACCGCCGCCACCGGCATCGACGCCATGGTCCACGCCATCGAGGCCTATACCAGCAAGCTGAAGAAGAACCCGCTGTCCGACCTGCTGGCCCGCGAGGCCCTGCGCCTGCTGGCGCAGAACCTCGATGCGGTGGTGCACCACGGCGCCAACCGCGAGGCGCGCCAGGCCATGCTGCTGGGCGCCTGCCTGGCCGGCCAGGCCTTCGCCAACGCGCCGGTGGCGGCGGTGCACGCCCTGGCCTACCCGCTGGGCGGGCACTTCCACATTCCCCACGGCCTGTCCAATGCCCTGGTGCTGCCGGAGGTGATGCGCTTCAATGCGCCGGCCGCCGCTGCGCTGTATGCGGAGCTGGCGCCGTTGCTGCTTGGCGAGCGTCTGCGCGCCGGCGACCGCGACGGCCTGGTCGAGCAGTTCATCGACGAACTGGCGGCCCTCAGCCCGCGCTGCGGCCTGCCTTCGCGGCTGCGCGATGCCGGCGTGCCGGAGCACGCGCTGGTCGTGCTGGCCAGCGACGCCATGCAGCAGCAGCGCCTGCTGGTCAACAACCCGCGCGAGGTCGGCGAGGCCGATGCCCTGGCGATCTACCGCGCCGCCTACTGAGGACGACATGAGCGAACACCCCAGCCGCGCCGACTACCGGCACTTCCAGCCGATCACCACGCGCTGGCACGACAACGACGTCTATGGCCATGTGAACAACGTGACCTACTACGGCTTCTTCGACACCGCGGTGAACACCTACCTGATCGAACGGGGCGGGCTGGACATCCACGACGGCGAGGTGGTCGGCTTCGTGGTCAGCTCCAGCTGCGACTACTTCGCCCCGGTGGCCTTCCCCGAACGCATCGAGGTCGGCCTGCGCGTCGGCAAGCTGGGCAGCAGTTCGGTGCAGTACGAGCTGGCGGTGTTCCGCGAGGGCGAGGAACTGGCCTGCGCCGCCGGGCGCTTCGTGCACGTCTTCGTCGAACGCGCGAGCAACCGCCCGGTGCCGATTCCCGCCGGCCTGCGCGAGGCCATGCAGGTGCTGCTGGTCGGCTGAGGCCAGGTCTCGTCATATTCCTGCAGGAGCGCGCAGCGGCAGGCACGGCCTCTCGTAGGAGCGAGCTTGCTCGCGAATGAGTCCCCGCTGCGGAACCTGTTCGCGAGCAAGCTCGCTCCTACGAAGAGCAGCCTGGCGCGGCCATCGGTGCCGGCCTGGGCGGCGCAGCCGGCACAGATCCGCTACGGTCAGGGACGCCGGGCACCATGAAAAACGCCGTTTCCTCTCAGGGAGGAAACGGCGTTTTTGTCTTGCCCGAGCGACCGCTGGCTCAGTCGCGGTGCTTATGCTTGCGCTTGTGTTTGTGCTTGTGGCCGCCGTCGTGGTGGTCGTCGTCATCGGCCAGCGAGCTGCCCACCGCGCCGCCGGCTGCGCCGCCCAGGCCGGCGCCGATGGCTGCGCCGGTGGAGCCGCCGACCTTGTTGCCCAGCACCGAGCCGCCGGCCGCGCCCAGGCCGCCGCCGATGGCGGCCTCGGTCTTCTTGCCGTCCTTGGCGCCCACGGCGCCGCCAGCCGCACCGCCGACGCCGGCGCCGATGGCCGCGCCGGTGCTGCCGCCCAGGGCGCCGCCGACGACATTGCCCAGGGCACCGCCCAGGCCGCTACCGACCGCCGCGTTGGTGTTGTCGCCGGCCAGGGCGTACTGGCTGGCGACCAGGCCGAGGGCCAGGGCCGAGAGAGTCTTGCGCATGTTCTAACCTTTCAGAGGGGGAGCGTCGGAAGCATTGTTCCGAACGCAAAACAGCCGGACAAGGGTGTCCGGCTGAGCTGCAGGGTTTATCGCGGGGCGCCTGCCCTGGGTCAATCCCAGTGCTTGTGGCGACGATGGTGCTTGTACCAGCCGCGATGACGGCCATTGTCATGCCAGTGGCGACGGTCGTCGTAGCGGGCGCGGCGGTAGCCGCGGTAGTCGTCGTCATCGTCGTGGCGGTTGCTGTCGGCATAGTGGTTGCCCAGCGCGCCACCGCCGCCGCCGCCCAGGGCCGCGCCGATCAGGCCGCCGGTGCTGCCGCCGATCTTGTTGCCGATGACCTGGCCGCCGGCTGCTCCGAGGCCACCGCCGATGGCCGCTTCGGTCTTGTTGCCATGGCGGGCGCCGACCGCACCGCCGGCCGCGCCACCGACACCGGCGCCAATGGCTGCGCCGGTGCTGCCGCCGACCGCCTGGCCGACGACGGTACCCAATACCCCGCCCAGGGCGCCACCGACGCCGGCACGGGTGTCGCCGTCCGCGAAGGCGGAACCACCGACCAGCGCAAGAGACAACAGGAGCATCGAGGAGTACTTCATAGAGAGGTTCTCTGTGTGGATGTTGGCGCCGATGCTGCTGTTGCGTGACAAGGCTTACAAGCCTCTGCCGACGAGTGACGCGACTTTCATCAAAAAATGCAAGTATTTGATTTAAGGACAGAACTTTTTCTATTTCGGGCTGTCTGAATGACATTCCGAGGGTACGAATTTCGCGTGTTATTCACACAAAGTGCTGTTGCAATGATGGCATTTCACGCGATGAGGGCGCACTCGAAAACCTCAGGCCGGCCTCGGACCTTCCCATCGAATTTTCCGGACGAACGCGCAGGGCGGATGAGCCTTCGTGGCCATCCGCCCATGGCTTGCCCCCGCCTCAGAGGATGCGGCCGTCGTCCCGGGCGTTTTCCAGGCGTACCGCGACGAACTTCGAGGTCGGGGTGAAGCTGCCCTCGCCGTGGCTCTGCAGCGGCACCAGCGGGTTGGTCTCCGGGTAGTAGGCGGCCGCCTGGCCCGCGGGGATGTCGAAGGCCAGCAGGGTGAAGCCGCTGACCCGCCGTTCCACGCCATCGTCCCACAGCGAAACCATGTCCACCTTCTGCCCGGGCTCGAAGCCCAGCCGGCGGATGTCCGCCTCGTTGGCGAAGACCACCTCGCGCTGGCCGCGCACGCCGCGGTAGCGGTCGTCCAGGCCGTAGATGGTGGTGTTGTACTGGTCGTGGGAGCGCAGTGTCTGGAGGATCAGGTGGGGGCGCTCGCCGGTGCGGCGCACCTGTTCCGGCAGCAGGTCCTCGGGTAGCGGCGCGGCACTGAAGTTGGCCAGGCCGCTGGCGGTGTTCCAGCGCCGCTCCCTGGCCGCGTTGCCCAGGTAGAAGCCGCCGGGGTGCTTCAGCCGCTGGTTGAAGTCGGCGAAGCCGGGGATGGTGTCGGCGATCAGCTCGCGGATGCGGTCGTAGTCGGCGATCAGCGCGTCCCAGTCCACCGGGTGGTCGCCCAGGGTGGCCTTGGCCATGCCGGCGATGATCGCCGGTTCCGAGCGCATCTGCGCCGACAGAGGCTCCAGCTGGCCGTAGGAGGCGTGGAGCATGCTGAAGGAGTCTTCCACGGTCACCGCCTGCGGGCCGCCGGCCTGGCGGTCGATGTCGGTGCGGCCCAGGCAGGGCAGGATCAGCGCGTCCTCGCCGCAGGTCAGGTGGCTGCGGTTGAGCTTGGTGCTGATGTGCACGGTCAGCGCGCAGCGCTGCAGGGCGCTGTGGGTGCGCGGGCTGTCCGGCGTGGCCTGGGCGAAGTTGCCGCCCAGGCCGATGAAGACCCTGGCCTGGCCTTCGAGCATGGCGTTGATGGCCTCTACGGTGTTGTGGCCATTGTGCCGCGGCACCTTGAAGGCGAAGCGCTTCTCCAGGGCGTCGAGCAGCGCCGCCGGCGGCCGGTCGTTGATGCCCATGGTGCGGTCGCCCTGCACGTTGCTGTGGCCGCGCACCGGGCACAGGCCGGCGCCGGGCCGGCCGATGTTGCCGCGTAGCAGTTGCAGGTTGACCACTTCCTGGAGGGTCGGCACCGAATGGCGGTGCTGTGTCAGGCCCATGGCCCAGCACATGATGACGCGCTCGGCGCGGCGGTACATGGCCGCCGCCGCCTCGATCTCGGCCAGGCTCAGGCCCGACTGGCGCTCGATGGCGTCCCAGGCGGTGGCATCCAGTTCGGCCAGGTAGGCCTCGACGCCGTGGGTGTGTTCGGCGATGAAGGCGTGGTCGAACACCGCCGGCTCGCCCTTGGCCTGGGCCTCGCGCTCCCACTGCAGGAGGAACTTGGCCATGCCGCGCACGGCGGCCATGTCGCCGCCCAGGGCGGGGCGGAAGAACGCGGTGTTCAGCGGTTCGGAACCGTTGGTCAGCATCTCCAGGGCGTGTTGCGGATGCTGGAAGCGTTCCAGGCCGCGCTCCTTGAGCGGGTTGAAGGCCACCACCTGGGCGCCGCGCTTCACCGCCTCGCGCAGTGGTTCGAGCATGCGCGGGTGGTTGGTGCCGGGGTTCTGGCCGAACACGAAGATGGCGTCGGCGTGCTCGAAATCGTCGAAGGTGACGGTGCCCTTGCCGACCCCGACGCTCTGCCCCAGGGCCACGCCGCTGGCCTCGTGGCACATGTTCGAGCAGTCCGGGAAGTTGTTGGTGCCGAAGGCGCGGACGAACAGCTGGTAGAGGAAGGCCGCCTCGTTGCTGGCCCGGCCGGAGGTATAGAACTCGGCCTGGTCGGGGCTTTCCAGGCTGTGCAGGTGTTTCGCCACCAGGGCGAAGGCCTCGTCCCAGCCGACCGGCACGTAGCGGTCGCTGGCGCGGTCGTAGCGCATCGGCTCGGTCAGCCGGCCCTGGTACTCCAGCCAGTAGTCGCTCTGCTGGCGCAGCGCGCTGACGCTGTGGCGGGCGAAGAAGGCGGCGTCCACGCGGCGCTTGGTGGCTTCCCAGTTCACTGCCTTGGCGCCGTTCTCGCAGAACTTCACCCGGCCGTCCTCGGGGGAGTCGCCCCAGGCGCAGCCGGGGCAGTCGAAGCCGCCGTTCTGGTTGGTCTTGAGCAGCGCGCGCAGGTTCTTGAACGGCTGCTTGCTGTCCAGCCAGAAGCGCGTGACGCTGATCAGCGCGCCCCAGCCGGCGGCCGGGCCCTTGTAGGGTTGGTAACGGGGGTTGATCGGTTGCAGGCTCATCGGGATGTCGGGCGTCAGTGGGGGGCCGGCGCCGGGCTGTAGACCCGCGGCGCGTTGTGATGGGGGAGGTGGATCAGGTTCAGCCGGTGCCGGCGCGCCCACTCGACGGTGAGCGCGGTGGGCGCGGACAGGCTGACCAGGGTGGCTATGCCGGCGCGCACGGCCTTGTGGATAAGCTCCAGGCTGCAGCGGCTGGTGACCACGGCGAAGCCGTCGCGGCAGTCCAGGCGCCGCCGCTTGAGCGCGCCGATCAGCTTGTCGAGGGCGTTGTGCCGGCCGATGTCCTCGCGGCAGAGGGCGACCTGGCCGGCGCCGTCGACATGGAGCGCCGCATGCAGCGCGCCGCTGCGCCGCGCCAGCTTCTGCACCTGGTCGATGCGCTGGCGCAGGCCCAGCAGGTGGGCCGCCGGCGGCAGCGGCGCCGGCTCCAGCGGACGCAGTTCGGGCAGTGCCTGCTCGAGCGCCTCCACGCCGCACAGGCCGCAGCCGCTGGTGCCGGCCTGGCGCCGGCGTTGCTGCTTGAGCGCCCAGAAGGCCCGGCTCGATATCTGCACCTCGGCGCTGACGGCCTCGGCGAAGCGGTTCAGGCGGATGTCATAGATGTCGTCGATGGACTCGACCAGGCCGGCGCTCAGGCTGAAGCCGCGGATGAAGTCCTCGATGTCCTCGGGGGAGGTCATCATCACGGCCTGGCTCAGGCCGTTGTAGGCGATCGCCAGGGCCACCTCCTCGGCCAGCTCGGCGCGGTCGGAAGCGGGCTCGGCGCCCAGTTCGGCGTAGGCATAGGCGCCGCGGGCCGTGGCATCCGCGGGCGCCGGGCATTGGGGCTGGCAAGGCATGGGCTGGGGCCCTGTATTGGAATAGTGACGCCAGCCTAGGGCCCCGCCGCGGGAGCGTCTAATCGGTAGTGCCAATGCCTTGATCGACGCCATCTATCACGGCGCCGCGGTGTCCGTCGCGGGCTTTTCGTCGGCGGCCGGCGGCTTTCGGACGGCTCCTATCGTTGCCCCCGGCGCTGGCGTCTAGACTTCCTGGCGGCGCGGTCAGCCCTGAGCCGGCCGCAGGAACTCTAATCGCAAGGAGAAAGGACATGGGCATTCTGTCATTCGTTAAGGAAGCCGGCGAGAAGCTGCTGGGCGGCCTGCTGGGCGACAAGGCGCAGGCCGCCGAGTCGCTGAAGGAGCACGTGGCCAAGGTCGGCCTGGGCAACCCGAACATCCAGGTCAGCGTCGAGGGCGACAAGGTGATCGTCAGCGGCGAGGCGGCCAGCCAGGAAGAGAAGGAGAAGATCCTCCTGGCGCTGGGCAACGTCGAGGGCGTGGCCGGCGTGGAGGACAGCATCACCGTGGCCCAGGCGGCGCCGGAGGCGCGCTTCGTGACGGTGAAGAAGGGCGACACCCTGAGCGCCATCGCCAAGGCCGAGTACGGCAACGCCAACGCCTACATGAAGATCTTCGAGGCCAACAAACCGATGCTCAGCCACCCGGACAAGATCTACCCGGGGCAGGTGCTGCGGATTCCGGAATAAAAGCGGCGGCAGGCTTCAGGCGGCAGGCTGCAGGCGAGAGCGGGCTGGGCTTTTGCCTGCAGCCTGCAGCCTGCGGCCTGTAGCCTGTAGCCGCTCTTAAAGCCCCTCGATCAGGTTGCGATAGTCGTCCACCGCCGCGAATTCCGCGGTGTCCTTTGCGCCCTGGCGGCTGTCCGGCTGGCGTACCGCCAGCAGGTGGGCGATGCCGAAGGTGCGGGCGCTGCGCAGGATCGGCAGGCTGTCGTCGATGAACAGGCTGCGCGCCGGCTCGAAGCCGAAGTCGGCGTGCAGGGCCTGCCAGAACTGCTGGTCTTCCTTGGGGAAGCCGTAGTCGTGGGAGCTGATCAGGCGGTCGAACCAGGGCGCCAGCTCCACCCGTTCCAGCTTCAGCGACAGCGAATCGCGGTGCGCGTTGGTGATCAGCGCCACGCGCTTGCCGGCGCCGCGCAATGCGGCGAGGAAGGTGTCGGCGTCCGGGCGCAGGGCGATCAGGTGCGCCACCTCGCGCTTGAGGTCGCGGACCGACAGCCTCAGTTCGCGGCTCCAGAAGTCCAGGCAATACCAGTTGAGCTGCCCGGCGTTGTCGCGGAACAGCGGCAGCAGCTCGGCGTCGGCCTGCTCGCGGCTGATGCCGTGGTGCTCGGCGTAGCGCTGCGGCAGGTGCTGCAGCCAGAAATGGTTGTCGAAGTGCAGGTCGAGAAGGGTGCCGTCCATGTCCAGCAATACGCTGTCGATCCCGGCCCAGTCCAGGCGTGGCATGCTCTGCCCTGTCGCGAAGTGCCGCCCTGTCGCCGCCGGGGCGCAAGGTTCGGCACGGATTATCGGAAAAGGCGGGTATCATAGCCCACCCGGACCCGCCCCAGGAGTCGTCCCATGCGTCAGAAACCCGAGGTGCTCGCCCGCGAGATCGTCGCCAAGAGCCGCCTGTTCGCAGTCGAAGAGCTGCAATTGCGCTTCGCCAACGGCGTCGAGCGGACCTACGAGCGCCTGGTGGGCAAGGGCCAGGGCTACGGCGCGGTGATGGTGGTGGCGCTGCTGGACGCCGAGCACGCGGTGCTGGTGGAGGAATACTGCGCCGGCGTCGACGAGTACCAGCTGTCGCTGCCCAAGGGGCTGGTGGAGCCGGGCGAGGACGTGCTGGCCGCGGCCAACCGCGAGCTGAAGGAAGAAGCCGGCTACGGCGCCGGGCGGCTGGAGCACATCACCGAGCTGTCGCTGTCGCCGGGCTACATGAGCCAGCGCATCCAGGTGGTGCTGGCCCGCGACCTCTACCCCGAAAGCCTGCCGGGCGACGAGCCTGAGCCGCTGCGGGTGGACCGCATCAACCTGCGCGAGCTGTCGAGCCTGGCGCAGAACGCCGCCTTCAGCGAAGGCCGCGCCCTGGCCGCGCTCTACCTGGTGCGCGATATCCTGACCCAGCGTGGGGAGCTGCAGCTCTGATGCAAGACCTGATTCCATCCGTCGTGGCGCTGGTACAGCGCGCCGGCGACGTCATCCTGCCGTTCTGGCGCAGCGAACTGAAAGTCGACGTGAAGGCCGATGCCTCGCCGGTGACCGCCGCCGACCTGGCCGCCCACCGTGTGCTGGAAGAGGGCCTGCGGGCGCTGGCGCCGGAAGTGCCGGTGCTGTCCGAGGAGGACTGCGCCATCGCCCTGGCCGAGCGCCGCCAGTGGTCGCGCTGGTGGCTGGTCGATCCGCTGGACGGCACCAAGGAGTTCATCGCCGGCAGCGAGGAATTCACCGTCAACGTCGCCCTCATCGAGCACGGCAAGGTGCTGTTCGGCGTGGTGGGCGTGCCGGCCACCGGCCGCTGCTACCACGGCGGCGCCAGTCTGGGCGCCTGGCGCCAGGACGCGGGCGGCGCGCCGGAACCGATCAGCGTGCGCAACGCGCCCGCCGAAGCCTTCACCGTGGTGGCCAGCAAGCGCCACTCCAGCCCGGCCCAGGAGCGCCTGCTGGCCGGCCTGGGCGAGCGCTTCGGCGACCTGACGCTGGCCAACATCGGCAGCTCGTTGAAGTTCTGCCTGCTCGCCGAGGGCGCGGCCGACTGCTACCCGCGCCTGGCGCCCACCTCGCAGTGGGACACCGCCGCGGCCCAGGGCGTACTGGAAGGCGCCGGCGGCGAAGTGCTGGACCTGCGCGGCGAGGCCTTCACCTACGAGGCCCGCGAGGATTACCTGAACGGCTCCTTCCTGGCCCTGCCGAAGGCGGCCGCCTGGCGCGACGAGCTGATCCAGCTGGCCCGCGCGCTGGATTGATTTCACGCGCCCTGCGCGCGAAATCGCTTCCCGTAGGAGCGGACCTTGTCCGCGATAGCCGGACACACCGGCGCGATTCGCGGATAAGATCCGCTCCTACGCCACGCCTCCGCGCCATTCCCCTGTAGGAGCGCGCCCTGCGCGCGATTTCGCGGGCAGGGCCAGCTCCTACTGGCAAGCGAAGCGGTTCGCGAGCAAGCTTGCGCCTACAGACCGATCATCATCGCCGTGACTTTCCATGCCTGAATTACCCGAAGTCGAAACCACCCGCCGGGGCATCGCGCCCTATCTCGAAGGCCAGCGCGTCAGCCGTGTGGTCGTCCGCGACCGGCGCCTGCGCTGGCCGGTGCCCGAGGACCTGGACGTGCGCCTGTCCGGGCAGCGCATCCTGAGCGTGGGGCGGCGGGCCAAGTACCTGCTGCTGGAGGCCGAGGCGGGCACGCTGATCAGCCACCTGGGCATGTCCGGCAGCCTGCGCCTGGTGGAATGCGGGCTGGCGGCGGCCAAGCACGAGCACGTGGACATCGAGCTGGAGTCGGGCCTGGCGCTGCGCTACACCGACCCGCGGCGCTTCGGCGCGCTGCTCTGGAGCCAGGCGCCGCTGGAGCACGAGTTGCTGCGCCACCTGGGCCCGGAGCCGCTGACCGACGCCTTCGAGGGCGAGCGCCTGTTCCAGCTGTCCCGCGGCCGCAGCATGGCGGTCAAGCCGTTCATCATGGACAACGCCGTGGTGGTCGGGGTGGGCAACATCTACGCCACCGAGGCGCTGTTCGCCGCCGGCATCGACCCGCGCCGCGAGGCCGGGAGCATCTCGCGGGCGCGCTACCTGAAGCTGGCCGAGGAGATCAAGCGCATCCTGGCCATCGCCATCGAGCGCGGCGGCACCACCCTGCGCGACTTCGTCGGCGGCGACGGCCAGCCGGGCTACTTCCAGCAGGAGCTGTTCGTCTACGGCCGCGGCGGGGAGTTCTGCAAGGTCTGCGGCGGCACCCTGCGCGAGGTGCGCCTGGGCCAGCGCGCCAGCGTCTACTGTCCGCGCTGCCAACGCTGAGCGGGCGCTTTTCCGCTATTGCTATTGGGCGGTTCGCGAAGAGCGGCCGTCTGTAGGAGCGAGCTTGCTCGCGAACCATGTCCTGCACCCATAACAACAAGAAGGTCCATCGATGTCCGGCAACTACCTGCCCCCCAACCCTTTCGCCGAGTGGCTCGGCCGCAGCATGCTGAAAGCCGCCGGCTGGCGCATCGAAGGCGCGCTGCCGGCCCTGGACAAGTTCGTGGTGATAGGCGCGCACCACACCTCCAACTGGGATTTCATGCTGTTCCTGGCGGCCAAGTTCGTGCTGCGCCTGAACGCCCGCTGGTTCGCCAAGCACACCCTGTTCCGCCGGCCGTTCGGCGGCCTGTTGCGGCGCTGGGGCGGCATCCCGATCCGGCGCCACCTCAAGCTGAACACCGTGGACCAGGCGGTGCAGGCCTTCCGCGACAGCCGCGAGATGATGTTGATCATCTCCCCCGAGGGCACGCGCAAGAAGGTCGAGCGCTGGAAGATGGGCTTCTACCACATCGCCCGCGGCGCCGGGGTTCCGGTGGTGTTGGCCGCGCTGGACTACGGCAACCGGCGCATCGTCATCGGCGAGCCGTTCTGGCCCAGCGGCGACGAAGCGGCCGACCTGGGGCGGATGCTGGCCTTCTACCGCCCCTTCGTACCGCGCAAGCCGGCATACGCCTTCCTCGGCGGTTGATGGCCATCACGCTGACAAGCCCTGTCGCGCTGATATAGTTAATGGCAGTCTGCCTGCCAACCCAGCATGAAAAAGGATTTACGCCATGAACCTGTTCCGCGCCCTGGCCGTCGTTCTGGCCCTGACCCTCGGCCTGTCGGCCGTTCCCGCCCAGGCCTCCGACGCGATCAGCAACACCTCCAGCGGGGACCCGATCTACAGCACCAACTCGCCGCCGTTCTACAAGATGCTCGGCGACCTGATCATCGCCCGCCCGCTGCTGCTGGGCGCCACCGTGATCGGCACCGCGGCCTTCATCGTCAGCCTGCCGTTCACCGCCCTGGGCGGCAACGTCAAGGAAGCCGGCCAGGCCCTGGTGGTGGACCCGGGCAAGGCCACCTTCGTGCGCTGCCTGGGCTGCACCGAAAGCGGCTACAAGCAGGACTGACCCTGCCGCGCCGGTGATGCCGGCGCGCCCTTCCCGAGGGGGTCATGGCCCGTAGCGAATTGAAGAAGCACCTGCGCCCGCTGCTCCTGCTGCTGGCGGCGGGCGTGCTCGGCTACGCCTTCTGGTCCAGCGCCGGGCTGCTGCAGCTGGGCGCCGGCCTGGCGCTGTTCCTGTTCGGCATGCAGTGCCTGGAGGAGGGCCTGCGCGACCTGGCCGGCAGCCAGTTGGAGCTGTGGCTCGAACGCAGCACCTCGACACCGTCCAAGAGCCTGCTGTTCGGCCTGTGCGGCACCTTCGTGCTGCAGTCCAGCACCCTGGTCTCGCTGCTCACCATCGCCTTCATCAGCACCGGGCTGATCCAGCTGGCCAGCGGCATCGCCATCCTCTTCGGCGCCAACCTCGGCGCCACCAGCGGCATCTGGCTGCTGGCCCTGGCCGGGCAGAACCTGAGCCTCAGCCCCCTGGCCCTGCCGCTGCTGGTGTTCGGCGTGCTGGCCGGCTTCAACGGGCCGAAGAGCAAGGCCGCCGGGCGCATCCTCATGGGCATCGCCTTCATCTTCCTGGGCATCGACCAGATCAAGGACGGCTTCTCCAGCTTCGGCGACGCCCTGGACATGACCGGCCTGCAGGCCGAAGGCGTGCTGGGGGCCTTGCTGTTCGTCGGCATCGGCACGCTGATCACCGTGGTGCTGCAGTCCAGCCATGCCACCCTGATGCTGACCCTGGCGGCCCTGGCCGGCGGCCAGCTGGAGCTGGGCCAGAGCCTGGCCATCGCCATCGGCTCCAACGTCGGCAGCAGCGTCACCACCGCCTTCGTCGGCTCCCTGGGCGGCAACCGCAACGGCCAGCGCCTGGCCCTGGCCCACGTGCTGTTCAACCTGGTCAGCGGGGTACTCGCCTTCGCCCTGCTGGCGCCGTTGACCTGGCTGGTGCGCTGGCTGACCGCCCAGGTCGGCCTGGGCGACAACCTGCTGATCCAGCTGGCGCTGTTCCATACCCTGTTCAACGGCATGGGAGTGTTGCTGTTCTGGCCGCTGCAGACGTGCCTGGCGCAGTGGCTGATCCGCTGGCTGCCGGACGTGGAGGAGCCTTCGGTGCTGATCACCGACCTGGCCCCGGCGACGGCGGCGCCACTGCCGGAGCGCACCCATGCGCGCTACCTCAGCGAGCGCGCCCTGGACTCGGCGGACGCCGCCGCCAGCGCGGTGACCCAGGAGCTGCAGCACCTGGGGCGCCTGAGCATCGAGGTGATCTGCCACGCGCTCTACCTGCCGGTGGACCTGCTCAACCAGCCGAAGGTGGACGAGGCCGCCCTGCAGGCGGGGCCGGAGCGCTTCGCCATGGACGCCCAGGCGCTCTACCAGCAGCACATCAAGGGCGTGTACGGCGACCTGCTGAGCTTCATGGGGCGCCTGGAGACGCCGCTGGACGAGGCCCACCAGCATTTCTGGATGGCCTGCCAGGTGGCGGCGCTGCAACTGGTGGACGCGGTGAAGGACGCCAAGCACCTGCAGAAGAACCTGGGCGTGGCCCTGCAGGGCGAGCCTTCGGTGGCGCGGGACTGCTACCTGGAACTGCGCCGCCACCTGCTGGGCGCGCTGCGCGAGGTACGCGCCATCGGCGCCCTGGACCCCCGCCAGCTACCGGAAGGCGCCTGGGCCGCGCGCCTGGCGCTGTTCGACGAGCAGGCCGCGCAGTTCGACGGCGCCTTCCGCAACCACCTGTTCGCCGCGGTGCGCCGCCATGAACTGGACGGCGCCCAGACCAGCTCGCTGATGAACGACCTGGGTTACGCCAGCCGTATCGTGCAGAGCCTGCGCAACGTGCTGCAGCTGCGCGTCGAGCAGGGCCTGGACGGCGCCCTGCCCGAGCGCGCCGCCGACGAGGCGTCGCCGCTGCTGGTGCCCTGACTCAGTAGTGTACCGTGGTCCCGGCGGCCAGGCCGATGCCGCGCGGGTCGCTGGCGGCGTCCACGTTCCCGGTCTTCTTGCGCCACAGCAGCACCTGCTGGTTGCCGTAGGATGGCGCGACTTCCTTGAGGCTGTAGCCACGGCCGGCCAGCTCGGCCTTCTGCGCATCGGTGAAGGTGCGCGGCTCGTGCTCCAGCACGTCGGGCAGGTACTGGTTGTGGTAGCGCGGCGCGCCCACCCAGTTCTGCACCGAGCGGCCGTCCAGGTACTGCAGCATGGCCAGCAGCACCATGCTGGGGATGCGGCTGCCGCCCGGGGTGCCGAAGGCCGCCAGTTCCCCGGGGCTCTCGATGAAGCTCGGGCTCATGCTCGACAGCGGGCGCTTGCCGGGGGCGATGGCATTGGCCGCGCTGCCGGCCAGGCCATAGGCGTTGCTGCCCTGGATGTCGGCGGCGAAGTCGTCCATTTCGTCATTGAGCAGCACGCCGGTGCCGGGCGCGGTGAAGGCGGCGCCGAACGGCAGGTTGACCGAGAGGGTGGCGGCCACCGCGTTGCCCTGTTCGTCGATCACCACGAAGTGCGTGGTGTGGTCGCCTTCGCGCCAGCTCGGCGCCGGCGGCAGGGTGGCGCTGGGGGTGGCGCGGCGCGGGTCGATGCCGGCGGCCAGGCGCTTGAGGTAGTCGGGGGCCAGCAGTTGCTGCACCGGGTTGGCGATGCGGTCGGGGTCGCCGAGCATGCTGCGGTCGTGGTAGGCGCGGCGCAGGACTTCGGCCACGTAGTGCACGCGCTGGATCGGCTCGGCCTTCTGCCAGGGCAGCTGGGCCAGCATGCCCAGGCTCTGGGCGATGGCCACGCCGCCGGCCGAGGGCGGCGGCGCGCTGACCAGCTCGCGGCCTTCGCCCAGCGGGTAGCGCAGCGGCTGGCGCTCCACCACCTGGTAGCTGCGCAGGTCTTCCAGGCTCCAGATGCCGCCGGCGGCGCGCACGCCCTGCACCAGCTTGTCCGCCGTCTCGCCTTCGTAGAAGCCGCTGCGGCCGTAGCGCGCCAGGCGCGACAGGGTGTCGGCCAGCTCCGGCTGGCGCAGCAGGTCCCATTCCTCGGGCAGGTTGCCCTGCTGCAGGAAGATGCGCGAGGTCTCGCGGTCCTTGCGCATGGCCTCCAGGCGGCCGGCGGCGCGGGTGATGTAGATGCGGTCGACGGAGACGCCGTCGGTGGCCAGGCGGATCGCCGGCACCAGGTTGTCGGCCAGCGGCTTGCGGCCGAAGCGGCTGGTGATTTCCACCAGGGCCGCGGGCAGGCCGGGGATGGCGGCGGCCAGGGGGCCGTTCAGCGACAGTTCCGGTTGCACCTTGCCGTTGCGCACGTACATCTGCGCGCTGGCGGCCAGCGGCGCGCGCTCGCGGGCGTCGATGAAGCGGTAGCTGGGCGTCGGTCCGGCCTGGCGCAGGAGGAAGAAGCCGCCACCGCCCAGGCCCGAACTGTAGGGCTCCGCCACCGCCAGCGCGGCGGCGATGGCCACCGCGGCGTCGAAGGCGTTGCCGCCGCCGGCGAGGGTTTCCAGGCCGGCCACGGTGGCCGCCGGGTGGGCGCTGGCCACGGTGGCCTGGGCCACCGGCTGGCTGGCGGCGTGGACGCTGGCGGCGCCGAGCAGCAGCAGGCCGCAGGAGAGGGCGAGGGAATGGAAACAGCGGTTCAGCAGGGACATGGCATCTCACGAATCGTCGGGCGGCCCCGGACCGGCGTCCGGGAAAAACCACGGGAGCGAATTGGGAGGATAGACAATCCCGCTGCTTCGCGGTTGCCGAGTGCGCTGTGGGAAGCCGGCGATCGGCCTGTCAAGCCGCCGGGGTCAGGCCTTGCCGGTGAGCTTGAGGTACTTCTGCATCAGTTCGTCCTTGCTCTCGACATGGGCGTCGTCGAGGGGGATGCAGTCCACCGGGCAGACCTGCTGGCACTGCGGCTCGTCGTAGTGGCCGACGCACTCGGTGCACAGGTTGGGGTCGATCACGTAGATCTCCTCGCCCTGGGAGATGGCGCCGTTCGGGCACTCGGGTTCGCAGACGTCGCAGTTGATGCAGTCGTCGGTGATTTTCAGGGACATCGAAAAACTCCGGCCTTGGCGCGTGGCCAGGCTGTCAGCAAGGGAATTGCTGCAATT
Organism: Pseudomonas sp. JH-2; assembly: GCF_036231725.1. NCBI lineage: Bacteria > Pseudomonadati > Pseudomonadota > Gammaproteobacteria > Pseudomonadales > Pseudomonadaceae > Pseudomonas > Pseudomonas sp. JH-2. The sequence goes on from NZ_JAZAQP010000054.1 coordinate 24,669, forward strand.
TTGCCGCATTGGCGTGCGCGTTGCACGCCGGCCGGATCAATTGCCGCCTTCCCTGGCGGCGCGCAGGCGCTGGATCAGCGCTTGAAGCGCTCGGCCAGGGCGGCGGATACCGCCGGGTGCACGAATTTGGTGATGTCGCCGCCCAGGGCGGCTATTTCGCGGACCAGGGTCGAGGAGATGTACGAGTACTTCTCCGAGGGGGTGAGGAACATGCTCTCCACGTCCGGGGCGAGCTGGCGGTTCATGTTGGCCAGCTGGAACTCGTACTCGAAGTCCGATACCGCGCGCAGGCCGCGCAGCAGGATGTTGGCGTTCTGCTCCTTGACGAAGTGCGCGAGCAGGGTGGAGAAGCCGACGACTTCGACGTTGGGCAGGTGCGAGGTGACCTGGCGCGCCAGTTCGACCCGTTGTTCCAGGGGGAACAGGGGGTTCTTCTTGGGGCTGGCGGCGACGGCGATGATCACCTGGTCGAACAGGCGCGAGGCCCGCTCGACCAGGTCGGCATGGCCTTTGGTGATGGGGTCGAAGGTACCCGGGTACAGCACTCGGTTCATCGCAGCGTCCTGGTGGTTCAAGGGGCAGGCGTGGGCATTGGCGGGGCTGGATGGTAACGCAGCAGCCCGGATGGGCCAAGCGACCTTGGTAGTGCCCGCCGGCGCGGACTACCTGATTTTTCCCGGCGAATGCCGCCGGCCGGCGCGCAAGGCCCGTGGCAGAGCCTTCGCGCCGGGAGCGGGGCTCAGGCCTTGCCGAGGCGTTCGGCGAGGCCGCTGGCCAGTTGCGCGGTGAGGCCGTAGACCGACAGCTGCGGGTTGGCGCCGATGCTGGTGGGGAACAGCGAGCCGTCGTGGATCGACAGGTTCTCCAGCTGGTGGTGGCGGCCGAGGCTGTCGCACACCGACTGCTTCGGGTCCTCGCCCATGGCGCAGCCGCCCATCACGTGGGCGCTGCCCAGGCGGGTGCGGTACAGCTCCAGGCTCAGGCCGTCGATCAGCGCGCGGGCCTCGGCCGGGGTCTTCACGTAGCCGGCGTCGGTGTGCAGCGGCAGCACTTCGCGGGCGCCGGCGGCGAACTGCACCTCGGCCATGGTGTGGAAGGCGCGGCGGATGCCGTCCCAGGTGTAGTCGGTCATGTGGTAGTCGAGCACCGGGGTGTCGTCGCCGCGCAGGCTCACGCTGCCCACTGCGCTGTCCGGGTGGAAGCCGTCGCGCATCAGGGCGAGGATCATGTTGGTGTGCGGCAGCTGCTCCATGCGCAGGGCGTTCTCCACGCCGAAGCTGCCCAGCAGGGTGGCGGCCAGCGCCGGTTGCAGCGGCGGCACTTCGAGCTTGTAGGACATGCGCCCGGTGGCGCCGTCGTCCCACTGGAAGTGGTCGGAGTAGATCGACTGCGGCGCGCCGTAGAAGGGGTTGACCACCTGCTCGAACAGCGCGGCGCTGAAGTTCACCACGTGCAGGAAGGTGCGCTGGCCGACGCGGCCGTTGGGGTCCGGGGCCTTGGAGCGCAGCAACACCGCCGGGCTGTTGATGCCGCCGCCGGCGAGCACGTAGTGGCGCGCCTTGACGGTGACCTTGCGGCCGGTGGGCGCCACGCAGCGGGCGTCCATGGCCAGGCATTCCAGGCCGCCGACCTTGTCGCCGTCCAGCAGCAGGCGGTTGGCGCGGGCCAGGAACAGCAGTTCGCCGCCCCTGTCGAGGGTGGCCGGGATGGTGGTGACCAGCATCGACTGCTTGGCGTTGGTCGGGCAGCCCATCCCGCAGTAGCCGAGGTTCCAGCAGCCGCGCACGTTGCGCGGGATGACCTTCCAGTGATAGCCGAGCTTCTCGCAGCCCAGGCGGATCACATCGTTGTTGAAGTTCGGCGGCATGATCCAGGGCGCCACGCCCAGGCGCTCTTCCATCCTGGCGAACCAGGGCGCCATCTCCGCCGGGCTGTGGCCCTTGACGCCATGCTCCTTGGCCCAGTGTTCCAGGGTAGCGTCCGGGGTGCGGAAGCTGGAGGTCCAGTTGACCAGGGTGGTGCCGCCCACGGCGCGGCCCTGGAGGATGGTGATGGCCCCGTCCTTGCTCATCCGCCCGACGCCTTCCTGGTACAGGCTGGAGTAGGCCTCCGGCTCCTGCAGCTTGAAGTCGGAGCTGGTCTTGAGCGGGCCTTCCTCCACCAGCAGCACCTTGTAGCCGGCGCCGCTGAGGATTTCCGCGGTGGTGCCGCCGCCAGCGCCGGAGCCGATGACGACCACGTCGGTTTCCAGTGTCAGGTCGTTGTCCAGGCGCGAGCCGTCGTGGACTTTCCAGCCGCGGGCCAGGCCTTCGGCGAACAGATCGGGTACGGGCATCAGGGGTACTCTCGGGAATTCTTGTTATGGGAGTGGCGGGGCTCAGACCTTCGGCGGCCCGGGGTAGCCGCAGTGCGCCCAGGATTCCGGGCGCCCGTACCAGGCCATCATCACCAGCTGCAGCAGCGAGCTGTGGCCCATCTTCAGCAGGCCGATGGCGCTGTTCTGCCAGCGCTCCAGGAAATGCCGCACGTCGTCCGCGCTGGCCTTCTCCCAGCTGCCCCAGACGCCGGTGAGCGGGCCGCGGGTGACCGGCAGAGCCAGCACGTCGAACAGCTGCACGGTGAGCTTGAGCATCTCCTGCGAGAGGTGGTCGAGGGTGTGGTCCAGGCCCGCGAGGGTGCCCTGCACCGCCTCGGCCATGCGCTCGGCCGGCACGGCGCCAGCCAGCATCACCGGGATCAGGGCGCGCAGGAAGGGCAGGTCGGATTCGCGGATGACCTTCATGCCGCTGGCCGGGGTGCTGGCCGAGCAGCCGCTGAGGGTGGCGGTGACGCCGGCCGTGGCCAGGAAGGCGCCGCCGAGCAGGCCGATCTTGAGCACGCCGCGCCGGGAGAGTCCCGGCGCGCTCAGGGAGGTGTCTGTCATTCTTGTTGTTTCACCTGGGTGGAGTACGCGGTCTCAGCGGATGAACAGCTTGTAGACCAGTTTCTGCAGCGACTTGCCGTAGGGCGGGTAGATCACCCGGGCGGCGTTGAAGCGCGGCTTGCTGAACACCGCCTTGGCCTTGCTGAAGGTGAGGAAGCCTTCGTGGCCGTGGTAGTGGCCCATGCCCGAGGGGCCGACGCCGCCGAAGGGCATGTCGTCCTGGGCGACGTGCAGCAGGGTGTCGTTCAGGCATACGCCGCCGGAGTGGGTCTGCGCCAGCACGTGGTCCTGCTCGCGCTTGTCGTAACCAAAGTAGTACAGCGCCAGCGGCCGCGGCCGGTCGTTGATGTAGGCCAGGGCCTCGTCCAGGCGCTGGTAGGGGATGATCGGCAGCAGCGGGCCGAAGATTTCGTCCTGCATCACCTTCATGTCGTCGTCGACGTTCAGCAGCAGCGCCTGGGGCAGGCGCCGCCCGCTGGCTTCCGGCAGCAGGCGGATGACCTGCGCGCCCTTGGCCTCGGCGTCGCTCAGGTAGCCGTTGAGACGGGCCAGTTGGCGTTCGTTGATGATGGCAGTGTAGTCCGGGTTGTTCTCCACACTGGGGAAGAAGCCCTGCACCACCTCGCGGTAGGCGCTGACGAACTCCTCGACGCGTTGTTGCGGCACCAGCACGTAGTCCGGCGCCACGCAGGTCTGCCCGGCGTTGAGCGACTTGCCGAAGGCGATGCGTTCGGCGGCGTCCTTGATCGGCACGTTCTCCGAGACCAGCGCCGGCGACTTGCCGCCCAGCTCCAGGGTGACCGGGGTGAGGTTCTCCGCCGCGGCGCGCATCACGTGCTTGCCGACGCTGGTGGCGCCGGTGAACAGCAGGTGGTCGAAGGGCAGCTTGGAGAAGGCCACGCCGACGTCCACCTCGCCCTGGACCACGGCCACCAGGTCCTCGGGGAAGACCTTGGCCAGCAGCTCCTTGAGCACCTGGGCGGTGGCCGGGGTGGACTCGCTCATCTTGATCATCACCCGGTTGCCGGCGGCCAGGGCCGCGGTCAGCGGGCCGATGGCGAGGAACAGCGGGTAGTTCCACGGCACTATCACACCGGCCACGCCCAGCGGCTGGTATTCCACGCGGGCCGAGGCCGGCATGAACTGCATGCCGACGCTGCGCCGCGAGGGCTTCATCCAGCGCGCCACGCGTTTGCGCGCGTAGTGCACGCCGTGCAGGCTGGGCATGATCTCGGCCAGGCGGGTCTCGTCGGCGGAGCGGTTGCTGAAGTCGCGGGAAATGGCGTCGATGATCGGCTGCTGCTCGCGCACCAGCAGGTCGGCCAGGCTCCTGAGCCATTGCTGGCGCTGGCCGGCGCTGGGCAGCGGGTTGGCGCGGTAGGCCTGGCGCTGGCGCTCGAACAGGCTCTGAAGCTGGTTGATGTCCTGCTGCGTCTGCTGCAGGTAGGCGATGTCGGCGACCATGGCGGGCTCCTCGGCGGACCGGCTGGGGGAAGCGCTCCGGGTGGGGGGACGCTTCGCGTTGTGCTTGTCGCTGGATTTTTAGAGCAATTACTCTAAAGTGTCAAATAGCATGCCGCGCCAACGCCGCGCGGCCCACCCAACGAAAAGCTGGGCGAGCGCCCGGAGTGTTACGCCGGCTGCACCGTACGTAGCAATCCGTGTACCTTTGCCCCTTGCCGTAGAAAAGTGATTCCGAGCCCGCGCATGGCCCCACGCATCAAGACCCGCGACCGCATCGTCCAGGAGAGCCTGGCGCTGTTCAACGCCCAGGGCGAGCGCAGCGTCACCACCAACCACATCGCCGCGCACCTGGGGATTTCCCCGGGCAACCTGTACTACCACTTCCGCAACAAGCAGGCGATCATCGCCGAGCTGTTCGCCGAGTACGAGGCGCGGGTGGACGACTTCCTGCGCCTGCCCGACGGCCGCGCGCTGACCATCGAGGACAAGACCTTCTACCTGGAGGCGCTGCTGGCGGCCATGTGGCGCTACCGCTTCCTGCACCGGGACCTGGAGCACCTGCTGGAAAGCGACGCGGAGCTGGCCGCGGCCTACCGCGCCTTCGCCCGGCGCGCGCTGGTGAACGCCAAGGCCATCTACCGCGGCTTCGTCGAGGCCGGCATCCTGCGGATGGACGAGATCCAGCTGGAGGCCCTGACCCTCAATGCCTGGATCATCCTCACCTCCTGGGTGCGCTTCCTCTGCACCACCCACCAGGTCATCGGCGACCTCAGCGAGGAGCTGCTGCGGCGCGGCATCTACCAGGTGCTGGCGCTGGAGAGCGGGCACATCGCCGAGGATTCGCAGGCGGCGGTGGAGCGGATTGCCGACAGGCTGTACGTGCCCTTGACGGAAAGTCCTTCGCAGGGCGCGTGAGTTATCCACAGGGATGATCGCGGACTGCGTCCTACGTTTGGCTTTTCGTAGGAGCGAGCTTGCTCGCGAACGGGCGTCTGCCGGTTGCCTCGGTGCGAAGCTGAGTTCCTTTCCCTCTCCCCAGCCCTCTCCCTGAAGGGAGAGGGGGCTTGTCCGTGCCGAGACAAGGCAAGGTTTCAGCCGGAAGCCTTCGGTGTTGCCGGCTGACTGCGGGACCTCCAACCCTGCCCAACGGTCCCCTCTCCCTTCAGGGAGAGGGTTAGGGAGAGGGCGCTCTTGGGCGAACACCAAACACTCACCGGCATACGCCCGTTCGCGAGCAAGCTCGCTCCTACGAAAAGCCAAATCGGCCCCGCCGGTATCAATCTTTGCGCGGCCCAGGCACCAGCGGCTGGCGCAGTTCCAGGCCATGGCGGAGGAAGAAATCCTCGACGCCATCGGTCGCGTCGGTATAAAGGCGCGCGCCGGGATGGTCGGCGATGAAGCGCTGCATCAGCGAAGTGCCGATGCCACGGCCCTGGTGAGCGGGCAGCACCGCCAGCTCGGCCAGCCAGGTGGTCTGGGCGTTCTCCGGCTCGGCGCGGAGCAGGCCGACCACCTGCTCGCCCTCGCTGGCCAGCAGCACGTAGCCGGAAGATTCGCAGAGATCGCGCAATTCGTCCGCGTCGTTCGGGTGGCCCCAGCCGACGGTGCGGTAGAGCGCCGCTATGCCAACGCACTGGGCGTCGTCCAGTGAGGTGACGCGGTGAATCCGGATGGTCGCTTCGCTCATGGCTTCCCCTCCTTGCCCTTTGGCGCCTCCAGCCTGGACCATCGCTGGCCGGCCGATGCTGATCCCGGTCAAGCCCGCGTCAGCCGGCGCTGCCGTGCAGGGCCAGCAGCCAGTCGGGGATGCGCCTTTCCAGATAGTAGTCCGGTCGTCCCGGCGTGCCGCCGATGAAGCCCACATGGCCGCCGTGCTCGTGCAGCTCCAACTGGGTGCTGGCCGAGAGTTCGTCCGCCGGCGGGATGCTGCCGGCGTCGATGAAGGGGTCGTCGCTGGAGTGGATGATCAGCGTCGGGGTATGGATGCCGCCCAGGTAGAAGCGGCTGGAGGCGCGCTTGTAGTAGTCGTGGGCGTCGGCGAAGCCGTGCAGCGGCGCGGTGACGCGGCCGTCGAAATCCCAGAAGGTGCGCATGCCGTCCAGCGGGCCCAGGCGCTCCAGGGCCGCCAGGTGCTCCTGGGCGCCGCGCTCGGCGAAGCTCTGCTGCTTGTTGCGCACGTAGGCCACCAGTTCGCGCATGAAGTGCGCCTGGTAGATGCGCGAGAAACCGATACCGATGCGGTCGGCGCAGCGGTCCAGGCGGAACGGCACCGACACCGCCACGGCGCCGCGCAGCGGGCTGTCGCCACCGCGCTCGCCAAGGTACTTGAGCAGCACGTTGCCGCCCAGCGAATAGCCCACCGCGTACAGCGGCGCCAGCGGGCGCATGCGCCGCAGGTGCTCGATGACCGCCGCCAGGTCCTCGCTGATGCCCGAGTGGTAGCCGCGCGGCAGCAGGTTGGGCTCGCCCGAGCAACCGCGCCAGTTCAGCGCCACGCTGGCCCAGCCGCGGGCCTGCAGGGCGAACTGCAGGCCGCGGATGTAGTGCGAGTCGGAAGAACCGGTCAGCCCGTGGACGGCCAGCACCAGCGGCGTGCGGGCGTTGTGCGGGCCATGCCAGTCGAGGTCGAGGAAGTCGCCATCCTCCAGCCACAGCCGCTCGCGCTCGCGCTGCAGCACCGGCGCCTTGCGCAGCAGCGAGCCGTAGAGCGTCTGCAGATGCGGGCCGGGGAGCCACCAGGCGGATTGGAAGGCGGTCGTCATGTGGGCACGGGTCAGTTGCGGATGAGGTTCATGCTCTGCGCCACGAGCAGTGCGATGGCAGCCAGGGCATTGTGGTTGATCTTCGGTTCGTCGTCGTGTTTGAAGTGGCTACCAAGGTGCGCGCATAGCCGGCGATGACGCTCACCAGGCCCCGCGCCTCGGGCAGGCTGGCCTGGTCGTGGAACAGCGTCCGTTCCAGTTCGCGAACCCGTGCCTGCTGGGCTTTCAGGCGTTGCTCGTTGAGTGCGTAACCCTGAACCAGATAGTCCTTGAGCACCTGGTTGGCCCAGATGCGGAAGCGTGTGCCTTGCCGGGAGTTGACGCGGTAGCCGACGGAGATGATGGCGTCGAGGTGGTAATGCTTGAGCCGGCGCTGCACCTTTCGCCGGCCTTCCTCGCGAACTACTAAGAAATCCTTAGTAGTTGTCTCTTCCTGCAACTCGCCTTCCCGGTAGATGTTCCTCAGGTGCATCAGCACGTTTTCCGGCGTCGTGGCGAACAGCTCTGCCATCTGCCTCTGAGTCAGCCAGGCGCTTTCGCCTTCCAGACGAACTTCGGTGGTCTGGCCGCTGTCATCCGCCTGATAAATGGCGATGGGGCTCTGCGTCGGTTCGTCCATTGGCTGCTCCTTGCGCCAGGTGGTTTGGCTTATTGGCTGCTGCGCCGCCACAGCGCGTAATGCACATTCCCCGCCTGCTTCTCCCTATGCAGCCGCCAGTTGGCCGGCAGGCCGAGGCTGGAGGGGACGCTTTCGCTCTCGGTGTAGACCCAGGCGTCGGGGGCCAGCCAGCCGTTTTCCTCCAGCAGGCGGCAGGCGTTCTGCAGCAGGTCCTGGTGGAAGGGCGGGTCGAGGAATACCAGGTCCACCGTCTCGGGGGCCGGCTTGGCCAGGTAGGCGAGGGCGTCCTGCAACTGCACTTCGCCGTTCTCGCATTTCAGCGTGGCCAGGTGGCCGCGCAGGGCGGCCACGGCTTCGCGGTTCAGGTCCAGGGCGGTGCCGCGGCTGGCGCCGCGGGACAGGGCTTCGAGGAAGAGCGCGCCGCTGCCGGCGAAGGGGTCGAGCACGCGGGCGCCGGGCACGTAGGCGGCCAGCCAGTTGAACAGGGTTTCGCGCACCCGGTCGGGGGTCGGGCGCAGGCCCGGGCCCTCGGGGAAGGCGAAGCGGCGGCTGCGCCATTCCCCGCCGATGATGCGCAGCTGGCCCTGCCCGCCGTGCTGGCGGGCGGCCTGGGCGGGGGCCTTGGGTCGTCTGTTCATCAATGCTCCGGAACGCCGAGGGGCTGTTCGGCCGGTTTGTCGGTGGGCGGCGGCAGCGGTTTCTGCGGCACGGTCGGGCCGGCGGTGACGACGACGAAGGCGTCCGGGTCGACGTGGCGCTGCATGGCCGCCTTGACCTTGTCCACGTCCAGCGCCTGGACCTGGGCCAGGAAGGTCTCCAGGTAGTCCGAGGACAGGCCGTAGAAGCCGATGGCGCCGAGCTGGCCGACGATGTCGGCGTTGCTCGCGGTGGACAGCGGGAAGCTGCCGGCCAGCTCGCGCTTGGCGTCGTCCAGTTCCTTCTGCGTCGGGCCGTTCTTCACGTAGTCGCGGACTATGTCCTGGACCAGCCTGAGGGTGCCCTCGCTCAGCTCGGCGCGGGTCTGCAGGCCGATGGTGAAGGGGCCGCGCGCCTGCATGCCGGTGAAGCCGGAGGACACGCCATAGGTCAGCCCGCGCTTCTCGCGCACCTGGTCCATCAGGCGGGTGCCGAAGCCGCCGCCGCCGAGGATCTGGTTGCCCAGGTAGAGCGCCGGGTAGTCCGGGTCGTTGCGGGTGATGCCGAGCTGGGCCAGCAGCAGGTGGGTCTGCTTGGAGGGGAACTCGATGTGGCTGGCGCCGGGCTTGGGCACCTGCGCCATGGCCACCGGCGGCAGCGCCGGGCCCTTGGGCAGCGAGGCGGAGACCTTGGCGGCGATGGCCTCGGCCTCGGCGCGGCTGAGGTCGCCGACCAGCGCGATCACCGTGTTGCCGGCGGCGTAGCCCTTCTGGTGGAAGGCGCGCAGCTGGGCGGTGCCGATCTTCGGCACCGACTGCTCGTTGCCGTCGCTGGAATGGGCGTAGGGGTGGTCGCCGTAGAGGCGCTTGAACAGTTCCAGTCCGGCCAGCTTGCCGGGGTTCTGCTTCTGGTACTCGAAGCCGGCCAGCACCTGGTTCTTGATGCGCGCCAGGGCTTCCTCGGGGAAGGTCGGCTGGCCCACCACCTGGTCGAACAGGGCCACGGCGGCGTCGCGCTTGTCCTTCTCGCTCAGGCTGCGCAGGCCGGCCACCGCCATGTCGCGGTAGGAGCCGTTCATGAAGTCGGCGCCCAGGTCCTCGAAACCGGCGGCGATGGCGCTGGTGTCCTTGCCCGGCACGCCTTCGTTGAGCATGGCGTTGGTCAGCATGGCCAGGCCGGGGGCGTCGCCGTCCTGGCTGCTGCCGGCGGCGAAGGTCAGGCGCAGGTCGAACATCGGCAGCTCGTGGGCCTCGACGAAGAGCACGCGGGCGCCTTCGGCGGTGGTCCAGCGCTGGATGTCCAGCTGGCGGTGGCCGGGTTTCTTGCCGGCGGCCTCGGCCAGCGACTGCAGGCCGCTGGGTGTTGCCGTGGCCGGCGCCTGCGGGGTGGGGTTGCTGCCGCCGGCGGGGCGGCTGACGCAGAACGCCAGGCCGGCGACCAGCAGCAGGACGACCAGGCCGAGCAGGCCGTAGCGCAGGCCGTTTCGTTCAGTCATGGGTCGGCTCCTTGTCGGTATCGGCTTGCGGCAGCACCTGGGCGAGGGTCAGGCGCGAACGGACGAAATAGGTGCGGGCGGCCTTCTGGATGTCTTCGGCGGTGACCTGGCGGATGGCTTCCAGGTCCTGGTCGGCGAGGCGCCAGGACAGGCCGACGCTCTCCAGCTGGCCGATGCTGCTGGCCTGGGCGGCGATGGAGTCGCGCTCGAAGACCAGCCCGGCGATCAGCTGGGCGCGCACGCGCTCCAGTTCTTCCTGGCTGGGCGGGGTGGTCTTGAGCTCGTCGAGCTGCTGCCAGAGGGCCTTCTCCACCTGCTCCAGGGTCTTGCCCTTCTGCACGTTGGGGGTGGCGCTCAGGGTGAACAGGGTGTCGCCGCGGGCGAAGGCGTCGTAGGAGGCGGAGGCGCCGGCCACCAGTTCCTGGCCGCGCTCCAGGCGCGCGGACAGGCGGGCGCTGTAGCCGCCGTCGAGCAGCGCGGAGACCAGCCGCAGGGCGTGCGCCTCGCGCGGGTTCTCGCTGCTGCCCAGGCTGGGCACGTTGAAGCCCATGATCAGGCTGGGCAGCTGGGTGCGCACCTGGAGGGTCAGCCGGCGCTCGCCCGGGTCGGGCACTTCCAGCGGCTTGCGCGCCGGCGGCAGTTCGCGCCGCGGGATGTCGCCGAACCAGCGCTGGGCCAGGGCCCTGACCTCCTCGGGCTGGACGTCGCCGACCACCACCAGGGTGGCGTTGTTCGGCGCGTACCAGGCCTTGTACCAGGCGCGCAGGTCGTCGATGGTCATGCGCTGCAGGTCGGCCATCCAGCCGATGGTCGGCGAGTGGTAGCCGCTGGACAGGTAGGCCGCCGCCTTGAAGCGCTCGTAGGCCAGGGCGTAGGGCTTGTCCTCGGTGCGCAGGCGGCGTTCTTCCTTGATCACCTCGATCTCGCTCTTGAACTGGTCGGCCGGCAGCGTCAGGTGCGCCATGCGGTCGGCCTCCAGCTCGAAGGCCACCGGCAGGCGGTCCTTGGCCAGCACCTGGTAGTAGGCGGTGTAGTCGTCGGTGGTGAAGGCGTTCTCCTCGGCGCCGAGGTCGCGCAGGATGCGCGAGGCCTCGCCCGGGCCCATCTTGCTGCTGCCCTTGAACATCATGTGCTCCAGGGCGTGGGACAGGCCGGTGAGGCCGGGCGTCTCGTAGCTGGAGCCGATCCTGTACCAGAGCTGGGAGACCACCACGGGGGCGCGGTGGTCTTCGCGAACTACCAGCTTGAGCCCGTTGTCCAGTACGTATTCGTGGGTCGGCTGGGGTTCGGCGGCGAGGGCGAACAGCGGCAGGCAGAGCACGCCCCAGAGCAGGCCGAGCGTGCGGCGTGGAGGGTTTTTCATGGTCGAACGGATCCTTGCTGATGGCCCGTTGGGTGGCGGGATGACTGTCGGGCAGCCGCCTAACCCCGGCAGGCGAGGAGATGCTAGGATACCCATCCGTTTTCCGGGCGGCCACGTCCCGTGCCGCTCCCTTGAGATGCAAGCCATTCATGTTTGGTTCCAACGACGACAAGAAGGCCCCGCAGGGCGGGGACAAGAAAGGCCTGTTCAGCTGGTTCCGCAAGAAACCCCAGGCCGAAGAGACCGTAGCGCCAGCCTCCGAAGCCGAGGCGGCCCCCGCGCAGCCGGCGGAAAGCCCGGCGGCGCAGCCTGAGCCGGCCGCACCGGCCCCGGCAGCCGAAGCGCCCCGGCCGGCGCCCGTCGATGAGCTGCGCACGCCGCTGCCCGTGGCCCCCGCCGAACCGCTGGCGCCAGCCCCGCCGGCCGAAAGCCTGCCCGCCGAGCCGCTGGAGCCGATCCGCCCGGCCGAGCCTCAGGTCGCCGGCGAACCGCAGCCCCCGGTCGAGGCGGTAGCGCCCGTTGCCCCCGCCGCGCCCGTGGTCGAGCCTGTCCCGGCTCCGGCTCCGGCTCCGGCTCCGGCTCCGGCTCCGGCTCCGGCTCCGGCTCCGGCTCCGGCTCCGGCTCCGGTCGCGGAACAGCCGCCGGTCGCAGCCCTCGCGCCCGCCGCCGTCGAGAAGCCCGCCCCGGCCGAACCGGCCAAGCCCGGCTTCTTCGCCCGCCTCAAGCAGGGCCTGTCGAAGACCAGCGCCAGCCTCGGCGAGGGCATGGCCAGCCTGTTCCTCGGCAAGAAGGCCATCGACGACGACCTGCTCGACGAGATCGAGACGCGCCTGCTGACCGCCGACGTCGGCGTCGAGGCCACCACCGCCATCGTGCAGAACCTGACCAAGCGCGTGGCGCGCAAGGAGCTGGCCGACAGCGAGGCGCTGTACAAGGCCCTGCAGGAAGAGCTGGCAGGGCTGCTGCGCCCGGTCGAGCAGCCGCTGGCCATCACCGCTGAAAAACAGCCCTACGTGATCCTCGTGGTCGGGGTGAACGGCGTGGGCAAGACCACCACCATCGGCAAGCTGGCGAAGAAGCTGCAGATGGACGGCAAGAAGGTCATGCTGGCCGCCGGCGACACCTTCCGCGCCGCCGCCGTGGAGCAGTTGCAGGTGTGGGGCGAGCGCAACAACATCGCGGTGATCGCCCAGCACACCGGCGCCGACTCGGCCTCGGTGATCTTCGACGCCGTGCAGGCCGCCAAGGCCCGTGGCGTCGACGTGCTGATCGCCGACACCGCCGGGCGCCTGCACACCAAGGACAACCTGATGGAAGAGCTGAAGAAGGTGCGCCGGGTCATCGGCAAGCTGGACGACACGGCTCCCCACGAGGTGCTGCTGGTGCTCGACGCCGGCACCGGGCAGAACGCCATCAACCAGGCCAAGCAGTTCAACAACGCCGTGGAACTCACCGGCCTGGCCCTGACCAAACTGGACGGCACCGCCAAGGGCGGGGTGATCTTCGCCCTGGCCAAGCAGTTCGGCCTGCCGATCCGCTACATCGGCGTCGGCGAAGGGATCGACGATCTGCGCACCTTCGAGGCCGACGCTTTCGTCCGTGCATTGTTCGAGACCCGGGAGACCGCATGATCCGCTTCGAGCAGGTCGGCAAACGCTATCCCAACGGCCACGTCGGCCTGCATGACGCCTCGTTCCGCATCCACCGCGGCGAGATCCTCTTCGTCACCGGCCACTCCGGCGCCGGCAAGAGCACCCTGCTGCGGCTGATCCTGGCGATGGAGCGGCCGACTTCCGGCAAGCTGCTGCTCGGCGGCCAGGACCTGGCGCGCATCACCACCGCGCAGATTCCCTTCCTGCGCCGGCAGATCGGCGTGGTGTTCCAGAACCACCAGTTGCTCAACGACCGCACGGTGTTCGACAACGTCGCCCTGCCGCTGCAGATCCTCGGTCTGCCCAAGGTGGAGATCGCCCAGCGGGTGGAGGCGGCGCTCGACCGCGTGAGCCTCAAGGAGAAGGCCGAGGACCTGCCGTCCGACCTCTCCACCGGCCAGCAGCAGCGCGTCGGCATCGCCCGCGCGGTGGTGCACCGCCCGGCGCTGCTGCTCGCCGACGAACCCACCGGCAACCTCGACCCGCGCCTGGCCTCGGAGATCATGGGCGTGTTCGAGGACATCAACCGCCTCGGCACCACCGTGCTGATCGCCAGCCACGACCTGGCGCTGATCGCGCGCATGCGCCATCGCATGATCACCCTGCAGCGCGGGCGGATCATCGCGGACCGCGAGGAGGAGGCCTGATGAACGATCAGCAACTGCCACACGCTCCGGAAGAGGGCACGCAGCCGAAGAAGAGCCGCGAGCGCGTGGAGAAGGAATCCACCGACTGGGGCCAGCTGTTCAGTGCCTATGGCGAAAGCCACCGCGCCAGCCTGGTGGACAGCCTCAAGCGGATGTTCGGCCACCCCTTCGGCAGCTTCTTCACCTGCCTGGTGATGGGCATCACCCTGAGCCTGCCCATGGGCCTGTCGCTGCTGCTGGGCAACGTCGAGCGCCTGGGCGGCTCCTGGCAGCGCGCGGCGCAGATTTCCCTGTACCTGGACCTGAAGACCAGCGAAAGCCAGGGCCAGGACCTGCGCGAACAGATCGAGCGCATGCCCGACGTGATCGAGGCGCAGCTGATCAGCCGCGAGGATGCGCTGAAAGAGCTGCAGGAACAGTCCGGCCTGGGCGAGGCGCTCAAGGAGCTGCCGGAGAACCCGCTGCCGGCAGTGATCTCGGTGACGCCCAAGCAGGTCGACCGCAACCAGCTCGATGCCCTGCGTCAACGCCTGGCCGAGCTGCCCGGGGTACAACAGGCGCAGCTCGACCTGGTGTGGGTCGAGCGCCTGTCGGCGATCCTCAAGCTGGGCGACCGCTTCGTCTTCGGCCTGACCGTGGTACTGGTGCTGACCCTGCTGCTGGTGATCGGCAATACCATTCGTCTGCACATCGAAAACCGTCGTAACGAAATCGAAGTGATCAAGCTGGTCGGCGGGACCGACGGCTACGTGCGCCGGCCCTTCCTTTATATGGGCGCGCTCTACGGCCTGGGCGCCGGCATCCTGTCCTGGGCCCTGCTGGAGTTCGGCCTGAACTGGCTGAACGCCTCGGTGGTCAACCTCGCCGGCCTCTACGGCAGCGATTTCGCCCTGGCCGGGGTGCCCTTGAACGACGGCCTGTCGCTGACCATAGGCGCGGTGCTGCTGGGCTGGATCGGCGCCTGGCTGGCCGTGGCGCGGCACCTGCGGGAGCTGGCGCCGCGCTGACAACCGACTGATTTCCCCTGTTTTCTTTTTGGCTGTAAAGGAACTTTTACACCCGCTTGCAGTCAGATCGCCCAGTGCTACACTGCGCGAGTTTCGTGAATCGGAGGATTCGCATGACCACTTCCCTGCAACCTGTCTATGCCCTGGTTCCCGGTGCAAACCTGGAAGCCTACGTGCACTCGGTGAACAGCATCCCGCTGTTGTCGCCGGAGCAGGAGCGCGAGCTGGCCGAACGCCTCTTCTATGAGCAAGATCTGGAAGCGGCACGGCAAATGGTGCTGGCGCACCTGCGCTTCGTCGTGCACATCGCCCGGAGTTATTCCGGGTACGGCCTGGCCCAGGCCGATCTGATCCAGGAGGGCAACGTCGGCCTGATGAAGGCCGTGAAGCGCTTCAACCCGGAAATGGGTGTGCGTCTGGTGTCCTTCGCCGTGCATTGGATCAAGGCGGAAATCCACGAGTTCATCCTGCGCAACTGGCGGATCGTCAAGGTCGCCACCACCAAGGCGCAGCGCAAGCTGTTCTTCAACCTGCGCAGCCAGAAGAAGCGTCTGGCCTGGCTGAGCAACGACGAAGTCGAGCGCGTGGCCGAGAGCCTGGGCGTGGAAGCCCGGGAAGTGCGCGAGATGGAAAGCCGCCTGAGCGGCCAGGACATGGCCTTCGACCCGGCGGCCGACGCCGACGACGAAAGCGCCTACCAGTCCCCGGCGCACTACCTGGAAGACCATCGCTACGACCCGGCGCGCCAGTTGGAGGAAGCGGACTGGAGCGACAGCTCCACCGCCAGCCTGCACGAGGCGCTGGAAGGCCTGGACGAGCGCAGCCGCGACATCCTCCACCAGCGCTGGCTGGCCGAGGAGAAGGCGACGCTGCACGACCTGGCGGCCAAGTACAACGTGTCCGCCGAGCGCATCCGTCAGCTGGAAAAGAACGCGATGAACAAGCTCAAGGGGCGCATCGAGGCATAAGCGCCCGCTGCACCGCTAGACTGAAGACCGCACCCCTCGGGGTGCGGTTTTTTTCTGCCCGCGCATGCCCGGAGACCCGATGCCCCGACTACGCCCGGCCCATGGCCTGCTGATCCTCGCCTTTGCCTTGCTGGCCTTCGCCGCCGGGCTCTGGGTGGCGCGCTCCACGACGCCGCTGCCGCCGCCGGCCTGGCTGGAGGACTGGCAGCGCGAGGTGTTCGGGCCCCTGGCCGACGGCACCCTCGACCTCGGCCAGTTGCACAGTTGGCAGGACGGCGCGCTGTGGCTGACCCGTGACGGGCAGGGCGCCCAGCTGAGCTACCGCGGCACCCTGGGTACGCCCGACGGTCCCTGGCGGGTGGAGGCCGAGCTGGTGCTGAGCGACGAGGAACGCGGCAGCCTGCAGAAGGCTACCGGCATAGCGCCGGGGGCGCCCGACCAGCCGCTCAGCGACGGCATGCTGGAGCAACTGCGCCGGCAAGCGGTGGCCTCGGTGCTGCTGGCGCCCAGCCAGGCGCTGAGCGTCGGCCGCCTGGTGGCCAGCTTCGGCCCGCCGCGCCTGCGCCTGCAGACCGACCGCGGCGAGGCCTGGATCTACCCCGAGCGCGGCCTGACGCTGCTGCACCGCAATGGCGAGCTGGTCTGGCTGCAGGTGGTGCCACGGGAGAGCCTGGCGCACTGAGCGCGGCTCAGCGCAGGCGCTCCAGGTAATCGGGGCCGCCGAGCTGCCACATCTGCTGGCGGATCCAGGCGGCGCGCTGGCGGACGTAGCCGCTGGGGCGCGCGGCGCTCCACTGGCGCGGGTTGGGCAGCACTGCGGCGAGCTGCGCGGCCTGCTGCGCCGACAGGCGGCTGGCGTCGACGCCGAAGTGGTGGCGCGCGGCGGCCTGGGCGCCGAACACGCCGTCGTCCCACTCGGCGCTGTTCAGGTAGACCTCGAGGATGCGCTGCTTCGGCCAGAAGGTCTCCAGCAGCAGCGTGAACCAGGCTTCCAGGCCCTTGCGCAGCCAGCTGCGGCCGGGCCAGAGGAACAGGTTCTTGGCGGTCTGCTGGCTGATGGTGCTGGCCCCGCGAATGCTCTTGCCGCGGCCGTTGTGGGCCAGGGCCTGCTCGATGGCCGGCAGGTCGAAGCCGTGGTGCTCGGCGAACTTCTGGTCCTCGCCGGCGATGACCGCCACCTTGAGGTTGCCGGAAATCTCGTCCCAGCTGCGCCAGTCGCGCTGCAGGTCGATGGGCTGGCCATTGAACCAGGACTGCACCTTGCGCTCGACCATCAGCATGCTGCCCGGCGGCGGCACCCAGCGCAGGACGATGACCACGGCCACGCTGCCCAGGGCGAACCAGAGGAGGAACTTGAACAGGCGGCGTAACAATGTGCGCATGGGTTTTCCCGGGCGATAGTGCGCGTCATTATAACGGGCTTGACCTTCCAGGGAGTTTTCCCATGCTGCGTACCTTCCTGCTGTTCGCCGCCTTCTTCGGCTTCACCGGCGTGGCCCTCGGCGCCTTTGCCGCCCATGGCCTGAAGAGCCGGCTGAGCGCCGACTACCTGGCGATCTTCCAGACCGGCGTGCACTACCAGATGCTCCACGCCCTGGCCCTGTTCGGCGTGGCGCTGCTCTCGGCGCACCTGGGCGGGCGCCTGGTGGGCTTCGCCGGCGGGTTCTTCGTCGCCGGCATCCTGATCTTCTCCGGCAGCCTCTACCTGCTGACCCTGACCGCCACCCCGGTGCTCGGCGCCATCACCCCCATCGGCGGCGTCTGCTTCCTCGCCGGCTGGCTGTGCCTGGGCCTGGCGGCCTGGAGGCTGACGGGCTGACCCGGACGTCAGAATCGCCGGCCGATGGCCCGCTTGCGCCTTGGTCATCGCCGGCTCTCGGGCTAGAATGCCCACCCCTCCAATCGCGACGGTGCTGCCCATGCATATCCAGTTGAACGGCGAACCCTACGAGCTGCCCGACGGCCAGAGCGTGGCCCACCTGCTCGAGCGCCTGGAACTGGGCGGGCGCCGCGTCGCGGTCGAACTGAACCTGGACATAGTGCCGCGCAGCCAGCACGCCGCCACCGCCCTCCGCGAGGGTGACCAGGTGGAAGTGGTGCAGGCCATCGGCGGCGGCTAGGCCGCCGTCCACCGAATTCAGGCCCCGCCCCACCCGCTTTTGCTGAGGAAAGATCCGATGAGCCAAGCCTCTTCCACCCTGCCGGTCGACAAGCCTTTCACCCTCGCCGGGCGTACCTATGAGTCGCGCCTGCTGGTGGGCACCGGCAAGTACAAGGATCTCGACGAGACGCGCCGCGCCATCGAGGCCTCCGGCGCGCAGATCGTCACCGTGGCGGTGCGCCGCACCAACATCGGCCAGAACCCCGGCGAGCCGAACCTGCTCGACGTGATCCCGCCGGACCGCTACACCATCCTGCCGAACACCGCCGGCTGCTACGACGCCGTGGAAGCGGTGCGCACCTGCCGCCTGGCCCGCGAGCTGCTGGACGGCCACAACCTGGTGAAGCTGGAAGTGCTGGCCGACCAGAAGACCCTGTTCCCCAACGTCGTGGAAACCCTCAAGGCCGCCGAAGTGCTGGTCAAGGACGGCTTCGACGTGATGGTGTACACCAGCGACGACCCCATCATCGCCCGCCAACTGGCCGAGATCGGCTGCATCGCGGTGATGCCGCTGGCCGGCCTGATCGGCTCCGGCCTGGGCATCTGCAACCCCTACAACCTGCGCATCATCCTCGAGGAAGCCAGCGTCCCCGTGCTGGTGGACGCCGGCGTGGGCACCGCCTCCGACGCCACCATCGCCATGGAGCTGGGCTGCGAGGCGGTGCTGATGAACACCGCCATCGCCCACGCGCAGAACCCGGTGATGATGGCCGAGGCCATGAAGCACGCCATCGTCGCCGGTCGCCTGGCCTACCTGGCCGGGCGCATGCCGCGCAAACTGTACGCCAGCGCCTCCTCGCCGATGAGCGGCCTGATCGGCTGATCCCGGCGCGGCGCCCCGAGCGGGCCGGCTCGCCAGGCGCGGGCCGGCCCGTCGTCACTTTCACTGCCCCGTTTTTTCCAAGGTCCGAACATGAGCGATACCCAGCAGCCCCAGGCCGAGCAGGCCACCGACCGGCCGATGCGCACCATCAAGAGCTTCGTGATGCGCGCCGGGCGCATGACCGAAGGCCAGCAGCGCGGCCTCGACCAGGGCTGGCCGCGCTTCGGCCTGGAGCTGGCCGACGGCCTGCGCGACTTCGACCAGGTGTTCGGGCGCAAGGCCCCGCGCACCTTCGAGATCGGCTTCGGCATGGGCCACGCCACCCTGGAGATGGCCGCCGCGGCGCCGGACCAGGACTTCATCGGCGTCGAAGTGCACCGCCCGGGCGTGGGCGCGCTGCTCAACGGCATGCTGACGCAGGACCTGAGCAACATCCGCGTCTACAGCTGCGACGCCCTGGAAGTGCTGCGCGACTGCGTGGCCGACGCCAGCCTCGACCGCGTGCTGCTGTTCTTCCCCGACCCCTGGCACAAGGCGCGCCACCACAAGCGCCGCATCGTCCAGCCGGCCTGGGCGGAGCTGGTGCGCAGCAAGCTGAAGGTCGGCGGCATCCTGCACATGGCCACCGACTGGGAACAGTACGCCGAGCACATGCTGGAAGTGATGAACGCCGCGCCCGGCTACCGCAACCTGTCCCCGGACAACACCTACGTGCCGCGCCCGGAAGAGCGCCCGGTGACCAAGTTCGAGCGTCGCGGCGAACGCCTCGGCCACGGCGTCTGGGACCTGAAGTTCCAGCGCGTCGACTGAGCCGCCGAAACGTCCTGCACGCTGTAGGAGCGGGCCCTACCCGCGATCGCGCGCAGGGCTGAGCTGGCCTAATGATCTTGGACACCTTCATCGGGCGCTATCATGGCGCCCAACTGGAGGCGAAAATAGTGCGAAAGTCCTATTCAAATGAATTCAAAATCAAGACTGCCGAGATGGTGCTTGATGGCGGGATGTCCGTTCCGGACGTCTGTAAGCAACAAGACGTAGGCCCTACTGCGCTGCGTCGGTGGATTGATCAAGTCCGAAAAGAGCGCGAAGGTCAGACT
The DNA here is from genome assembly GCF_036231725.1 of Pseudomonas sp. JH-2. Lineage (NCBI taxonomy): Bacteria > Pseudomonadati > Pseudomonadota > Gammaproteobacteria > Pseudomonadales > Pseudomonadaceae > Pseudomonas > Pseudomonas sp. JH-2. The sequence continues at coordinate 44,286 of NZ_JAZAQP010000054.1, forward strand.
CCGGTCGGTGCCAAGGCGATTACGCCGGACCAACAGCGAATTCAAGAACTCGAAGCGCAGTTGCGGCAAAAGGATCGGGATATCGAAATCCTAAAAAAGGCCAGTGCTCTCCTGCTTTTGGACTCCAAAGATTATTCGCGCTAATCGACGAGTTGAGTGAGCAATA
>NZ_JAZAQP010000055.1:0-42295 GCF_036231725.1 Pseudomonas sp. JH-2
ACCGTGTTTCCCGGCAATCTGTAGGAGCGGGCCCTGCCCGCGAAATCGCGCGCAGGGCGCGCTCCTACATGGGAATGCTGTCGGTGGGACGGCGTAGGAGCGGACTCTGTCCGCGATTTGGCGGATAACGCCGTAGGCGTTATGCGCCCTACGAACTATCGCGAACGCGGGACCCCAAGCTCGCTCCTACAGTCCCGGGCCAGCCGCGGCGCCCCTCACCGCACCACCGCCAGCTCGAACCCACCCTGGTCCGCGTGCTCGCGCACCTTCATGCCTTCCCCGTTCACCGCCAGGTTTTCCAGCGGCCGCTTGTAGGGCTTGTTGTCCAGGGTCTGCAGGGCGCGGTCCTCGTCGGTGGTCAGCAGCAGCACGTAGCGCTCGCCCTGGTTGGCGCGCACCGGCACCGTGCCTTCGATGAAGGCGTAGCGGTACCAGGTTTCCGGGTTGAGCTTGTACACCGCGTCGCTGACCAGGCGCGTCGGGCGCTTGCGTTCGTCGAGGAACAGCAGCGACGGGTAGACCACCTGGTGGTTGGAGAAACTGCGCACGCGCAGGCCGTAGACCTGCTGCGAGGCCGGCAGCTTCATGGCCACGTAGTAGCTCTTGCCCATGGGGAAGTCGAAGCTGGGGGAGAACTTGTTGAGCTCCTCGTAGCGCGGCTCGTCGGCGTTCAGTTCGGTGAACTCGCCGTCGGCTATCTGCTCGCAGCAGCGCCGCTGCAGGTCCTGGTAGAGGTCGTCGAGGGTCTTGCCGCTGCCCTTGAGCAGGGCCTTCATGGCGTCCGTCTGCTCGCCGCTGCCATCCAGCCCGGGCAGGGCCTGCGGGCGCTGCTTGAACTGCACCTCGCGGCCTTCGGTGAAGGCGATCTGGCTGCGGCGGATGCCGTCGGCGCGGTCCTGGGCGGTGATCGGCGAGTTGTGCATGCGGCCCTGCTCGTCGACCCAGGTGTAGTACGGGTTGCCGTTCTCGCTGCGGACGAAGCCCTTGTCCTCGTAGGCCTCGGCGTCGATGTACTCGGAGGAGTGGTCGCCGTTGGGCAGCACGTAGTCGCCGCGCCCGGCGGGCACCTGGTTGCCGGCGTAGAAGCTGTTCTGCAGGTTGCCCTGGCCATCCACCCAGGTGAAGTAGCGGCGCTTGCTCTCCCCCGCCGGCGCGCTGCCGGGCCAGAGGGTGCCGCCGTCGTCGCGCTGGCGGGCGCGGTCGCTCTGGTCGATGCGCTTGGCCGCCTGGCGCTGCTGCTGGCCGTAGCCGGCGTCGACGAAGGTGTTGTGCACCTGGCCGCTGTCGTCGATCCACGACAGGTAGCGCCCGGCGTCGGCCAGCGCCGGCAGCGGCGCGGCCGCCGTGGCCAGCAGGCAGAGGAGCAGGTGGCGGGAACGCTGCATCCGTCCGGTCCTCAGAAGGTGGTGTTGTAGGTCAGTGCGAAGATATAGGCCTTCACCGTGGTGTGTACATCCATGCCGGCATAGGGGTTGTAGACCAGGTTGTCGATGCCGGTGCAGGTCAGGTTGCAGCTCTGCCCGTTCTTGATGCTCTGCTTGGAGACGAAGTAGTTGAAGCCCAGGTCGATGTTGGTGTCCTTGTCCCAGCGGTAGCCCAGGCCCAGGCCGTACAGGTCGGCGTCGCCGATGGGCACCAGGGCGTCGGCCTTGCTCTTGGGGATCGCCGAGGGCCGGTACTCGTAGCCGGCGCGCAGCTGCAGGCGGTCGTTGACGTCGTACTGCACGCCCATGGCGTAGCTCCAGGTGTCGCGGTAGCCACGGTCGAGGATGATGCTGTGGTCGGTGGCGCCGTTGGGCGCGAAGTTCTTGGCGATGCGCAGCAGGTCCAGTTCCTTGTCGAACTCGATCTCCAGGTTGTTCCAGTCGCTGTAGCCGCTCCACTTCAGATCGAAGTTGAACTGCCAGTCGTCGAACGGGCGCAGCTTGATGCCGGTGGAGAAGTTGTCCGGGTTGGTCATCTTCAGCGTGGCCACGCCGTGCTCCTCGTCGGCGTTGCCGTAGGGGAACAGGGGGCTGAGGAAAGCGCCGAACACCGAGTTCTGCAGGCCGGACCAGAAGCCCTGCCAGTCCTTGGTGTAGTCCACCCGGTACTTGCCCTTGAGCTTCATGCGCGACTCGCTCTGGTACACCGCGCCCCAGGCGAACCAGTCGTTGGGCTCCCAGAGCACGCCGAGGTTGTAGCTGGGCGAGAGGGTCTGCTGCATGTCCAGCTTGAGGTTGGCCAGGGTGTCGTAGGGGCCGATGCGGCCGCCGCAGACGTTGAACACCAGCTCGACGATCTCCTGCGCGCCGGGCACGCAGGTGGTGTCGTGGAGGGTCTGCAGCAGGCCGGTGAGCAGGCCCGGGTTGCGGAAGTCGGTGTCCAGGGCCATGGCCTGGTGCGAGAAGCCGATGGACAGGCCGAACGACAGGCTGTCGTTCATCTGGTAGCCCACCGAGGGCGAGAAGTAGGTCAGCCGCTGCAGCGACACACGGCGGCCGTCGTAGCGTCCCGGGTCGCTGTCCGAGTCACGCGAGTAGCCCAGCGCCTGCGGCGTGTAGACGTTGGTGGCGAAGGTGAACTTGGAGCCCGGCGGGTTGATCGACAGGCCCGCCAGGGGCGCCACCAGCATGGGCACGTCGGTCATGCCGCCCAGGCCGGGCAGGTACATGGTCGGCGTCATGGTGCGGCTGTGGGAGTTGGCCACCGGGTCGTCGCTGACGCCGAAGGTGCTCTCGCCGTAGTTCGGCGGCGCGTGGAAGCCGGCGCGGATGTCCATCACCCCGCTGACCAGCTTCACCGTGGTCTGCCGGCCCTTGAGCTTGGTCAGGGCGGCGGGGTTGTAGTGCACCGCGTCGATGCCGGTGGAATCGGCGGTGACCGCGTTGCCCAGGGCCATCGCCTTGGGGTTGCCGATGGTGATGTCGTTGGCCAGTTGGGCCTGGGCCGGCAGAATCCAGCCAAGCCCCGCCCCTGCCATCGCCAGCAACAGTGGCGAAATGCGCTTCGTCATGGGAACTCCGCTCGCCGTTTAGTCGGGCTTCAGGCCCTTGATATCCAGGGGCAGGGAAACCCCCAGCAAGATATCCGGTGAGTCTTCGGTCAAGCCGAAGCCGGCGTTCACGTTGACGATGTAGTCAGGCGAGGTTCGCAGGCCGAGCGAGAAGTTCATGACCGCGCTGGTCTGCTCGGGAGCCTCTACCGTGCGGGTGTCGAAGTGGTAGCGGCTCTTCATCTGGTAGGCCATCTGGTAGGAGGTGGCCAGGGACACGTCGTAGGACAGCGCGTAGGCCATGCCCATGGCGAAGTTCAGGGTGTCGCCCGGGGTGACCTTGTTCAGCTCCTCGCCATACTGGTTCTGGTGGATGTTGTCCACCTTCAGGTTGTAGGTGTAGCCGAGCGAGCCATAGAGCACGACGGGGTCGATCACGTAGGACATGTTGGCGCCCACGCCCAGGCTGTAGTAGCCGTTGCCGGTGGAGACGTCGTTGTCCGGGTTCATGTCGAACGGGCTGTCGCCGGTGGGCAGGCCGAGGGTGGCGTAGAAGGTGGTGACCGGGCGCCCGCGCATCGCCGCCCAGGGCTGCCAGCGCAGGGTGGCGGAGATGTCGCCGAGGCTGTAGGCGTGGATGTCGCGCTCGGTGTCGTACTTGGCCACGAAGGGCAGGCGCAGGCTGAAGGTCAGGTTGTCCCAGACGCCGTAGTCGAAGGTGAAGGAGTTGGTGAAGGTGTGCTGCGCCTCGCTGGTCGCCAGCACGCTGTAGACGCTCTCGCCGGTGCGCACCTGCTGGATGCGGGTGTCGCGCATCATCGAATAGTCCAGGCCGTAGGTGAGGGTCCGCTCGCCCTTCTTCAGCAGGGTGTAGCTCTTCTCCGCCGCCTGGAACACCTCTTCCAGGGCCTTGGCGCTGTCGGCATCGTCGGCCTTCTTGGCCAGCGCGTCACGCGCCTGGTCGACCGAGCCTTCCTCGGCAGGCGCCGGGCCCGAAGCCAGCAAGGCCAGTATGGCGGCGCACGCATACCCCCTGAATCTCATGATGCAATCCCCTGGTCTTGTTCTTATGGAAGGATGGAAACGCCGCTCACTTGCTGCGTATGAATTGCACGTCGCCCTTGGACGCGGCCTCGATCATCTGGTTGCTGGTGAACTTGCTCATCTCCGGGAACTCGCGGAAGGCCAGCAGGCTCACGGTGCGGTCGTCCACCAGGCGCAGGTCCTGCTCCTTCAGGGCCAGGGCGTTGTGCGGTTCCTGGCCGCCGGGGTAGATGACGAAGAGCACGTTCTGGTCCCAGATGGCCTCGAAGCGGCTGCGGGTGAAGCTGATGTTGCCCAGGGCGGGATCGGCGACGAAGACGTGGTCGTTGTAGACGTCGCGCACCACCACGAAATGCTTGAAGCCGCCGTAGTGGATGGGCACCAGCGCCGGGTGCTCCAGCGAGTCCAGGTCGGCGAACTCGGCGCGGAAGCCGCCGCTCTTGTAGCCCAGCGCGGCCGCGTAGCGCTTCATGTCCAGCAGCGAGAAGCCGCGGCGCTGGACGATCTTGTCGGCCTCGCCGTACTTCAGCAGGCCTTCCATCACCTGGCGTTCCTGCAGGTTGCGGCCCAGGTAGTAGTCCAGCAGGGTGGTCAGCGCCGCCGATCCGCAGCTGTAGTCGTAGGCCTGGCGGATGACATTGCGGAACTGCACCTGGCTCATGGGTTCGAGCTGCACGGACTCGCGGAAGGGGCCGTTGGGCGTGAGCTGCTGGGTGATGTTCACCGTGCCCTGGGATTGCGGTTTGGTGTCCACCGTCTGGGTGAAACCGAACAGGCCGAGCAGGCTTCCCAGCAGTATCTCGAACATCCCCTCTCCTCTCTCCTGGAAAAACCCTTGCCGGCACGGGCCGGCAAGGGGATACGCGTCACACGACCGATGGATCAGTGGCCCCAGATGCGGACCTGGGAACCGGCCATGTTCAGGTTGGAAACGGTCAGCGAACCGATGCTGGCGGCGCTGGTGTCGCCCACCTTGATGGCGCCCACCGAGACGTCGCCGGTCATGCCCGGCAGGCCCAGGGCCAGCTGCTGGGTGTCGGCGGTACCGATCTTGGTGGTGACCACGTCGACGGTCAGCGGGTTGGCGTCGTCGATCTTCAGGGCGGTGCCGCCCGGGCCGGTCAGGGTGATGTTCTCCAGGCGCAGGGAACCGGACTTGGTGTCGTCGATCTTGTCGGTGTAGACCACCGCCCCGATGCTCGCCTTGAAGTCACCGGCGATGCTGATGCCGTCCTGGCCGGTCACGCCGGCGAGTGCGGAGTCGTCCATGGATTTGAGATCGGCATGGGCCAGGAAGGGAGCGGCCAGAACAGCGCTTGCAAGAACCAGTTGTTTGATTTTTTTCATTCTTGTTTCTCTCCAGTGTTCAGGTGGGATTGCCCCAGGGCACTGCAGGAGGCGTCCTGCCCCGCTGCAGGTTGGCCGGCCAAGCCGACCCTCCAGACCCGCGCCGTCTTCCCTAGGTGCCGCGGGCATGGATTCGTGAAGCACCAGGCTTCGCGTCCTGTTTTCCAAGCTACTGGCCAACCCCCCACCTGCCAGCCCATCCAAGGGATGGAGCCGGACGATCCCCGCGCATCAGGCTTCGCTGAGCAATCCCAGGCTCTTGCCCTTGAGTACCGCCTGGGTGCGGCTGCGCACCCCCAGCTTGGCGAACAGGTTGTGCAGGTGCCACTTGATGGTGGCCTCCGACAGGTGCACCGCCTGGGCGATATCGCGGTTCGAAAGCCCTGCCGCCACCAGCCGCAGGATTTCCCGCTCGCGATGGCTAACATCCTGATTTTCCTCGAAACCTGCAGGGTCCACGGACAGCCTGCGGCACTGTTCGCGGAGCAGTTCGGCCACCCCCTGCCAGGCCGCCGCGCGCTTGGGCTCGGCCTCGCGCCAGGCATCCCAGAACGGCAGCAGCCAGACGGCGTCGTCCTGGAACAGCCGGCGGTAGCCCAGGTTCCAGGCTTCCTCGAGGGTGGGGGCGAACAGGGCGAAGGCCTTTTCGCTGTTACCTTTCTGCCAATACGCCACAGAAAGTAACAAGGCCAGGCGCAACCGCCGGTCGCGCTGGTAGGGCGAGGCGTTCGCCGCCAGCGCCGATTCCAGACGCTGCTGGGCGCGCTCGGCGCGCCGTTCCGACAGCGCCACCCGCGCCTCGGCCAGGGCCAGCGCGGCCTGGGCGTCGGCATAGCGTTCGGTGGAGAGGCCCGACAGGTGCCGCGCCAACTGCAGGCAGACGCGCTCGGCCTCGTTCGGCCGGCGCAGCCACAGCAGCAGCTGCACCTTGCAGCCCATGGCCAGCGCATAGACGCGTTCGTAGCCCGGCGACTGCAGGCCGGCCAGCCATTCGTCGAGCTGCGCCAGGCCCTGTTCGGCCTCGCCGGCGAAGAACCGCGCCTTGGCCATCACCAACTGGCCGCGGCTGATCAGCTCCATGGGCGTGGCGACGTCGCGCCAGGTGGTGGCCAGCGGCAGTTCAGCGAGGATGGCGGCATGGCGGTCCTGCTCGTAGAGGATGTCGGCATAGGCCAGGGCCAGCGGCCCGCCCACCCGGCTGCGCCGGCCGAAGACGCGCTCGACGCGGCTGCGCGCGCCCTCGGCGATGGTCCGGCCGCGCTCCAGCTCGCCGCTCTCCTTGCAGATCAGCGCCTCGATCATGCTTGCCACCACCTGCAGGTACTCGCTGTCGGCCATGCGCAGGCACTCGCGGGCCACGCCGATGGCGCCGGCGGCCTCGGCGTAGTCGCCCAGCAACGCGTGGGCGGCGGCGAGGATGCAGGCCAGGCTGGCGCGGAACACCGGCTGGTTGGCCGGCACCAGCGCCAGCCACTGGCGCGACACCTTGAGGCTGGCCTCCAGCTTGTCCTGGTACAGCAGCACCAGGGCCTTGAGCACCTGGGCCACGGCCAGCAGCTCGGCCAGGCCGAAGTTGCGCGCCTTGCCCTGCCCCATCAGCAGGCGGGCGCTGAGTTCCTCGATGAGCGCCTCGGCCTCGGCGAACTTCTGCTCGAAGGCCAGCTGCCAGGCGTAGAAGATCTGGAACACCGGGTGCTCGCGGATCACCTCGGCGGGAATGCCGCCGAGCATGCCGAGGATGCTGTACACCCGGTTGCCGGCGATCAGCCGGGCGCCCTGGCGCTCCAGCAGGTCGGCGGCGAAGGCGTAGTCGCGGGCGCGCAGGGCGTAGCGCACGGCGCGGTCGGCCATGTCGCGGCTTTCGCACCAGCGCGCGGCGGCGTTGAGCAGCGGCGTGGGGTCGGCGCTGCGGGTCAGGCGGCCCTGGAGGAAGTCGGCGAACAGGTGGTGGTAGCGGAACCACTCGCGCGCATCGTCCAGGGGGATGATGAACAGCTGCTCGTTCTGCAGGCGCATGAGCATGTCCAGGCCGTCGCGGCGCCCGGTCAGGGCGTTGCACAGCTCGGCGCAGAACTCGTCGAGCACCGAGGTCTGGTCGAGGAACTGCTGCAGCGCCGGCGGCAGGCTGGCCAGCACGTCCTCGGCGAGGTAGTCGGCGATGTCCCGCTCGGTGCCCGACAGGCTGCGCAGGAAGCCTTCGCGGTCGCTGTGCCGGGCCAGCGCCAGGGCGGCCAGGTGCAGCGCGGTGATCCAGCCCTCGGTGCGCTTGTACAGCAGGCCCAGCTCGGCGTCGTCCAGCTGCAGGCCCTTGAGTTCCAGCAGGTAGGTGTCGGCTTCCTCGCGGGTCAGGCGCAGGTCGGCGCCGTTGAGGCAGAAGGCCCAGGGCGCCAGCGCCGGCTCGTCCACCAGGAAGCGCGGGCGATAGCGGGTGCTGGTGACCAGGCGGACATTGTCCGGCAGGTGCTCGATCAGGTAGCGCGCCCCCGGCTGCAGGGCCGGGTGGCGGATCTGGTGGAAGTCGTCGAGGAACAGGTAGATCGCCCCGTCGATACGCTTGAGGTCGGCGAGGAAGGCATCCAGCAGCCCTTCCAGCGGCAGGGTCATGTCCGACTGCAGCAGGTTCGAGGTGTTGGCGCCGAAGCCGGGGGCGACGCTGCGGATGCTCTCCACCAGGTACTGCAGCAGGCGCTGCGGCTCGCTGTCGCCCTCGTCGCACGACAGCCAGGCGACCAGCGCGCCGCTGGCCAGCAGGCGCTCGCGGAACAGGCTGAGCACGGTGCTCTTGCCGAAGCCGGCCGGCGCGCTGAGGATCAGCGCGCGCTGCTTGCGCGCCGCGAACAGGCGGTCGATGAGCGCGCGCCGCGGCAACAGCAGCGTACCCTCGGTGCGCGGCGGGAACAGCTTGGTGCGCAACAGCGGCAGGGGCGGCTGCTGGGAATTGAGTGTGGTCATGTCAGAGCAGGCTCAGTTCGCGGGCACGGCGAATCGCTTGGGTCCGATTGCGCACCTTGAGTTTCTCGTAGATGTTGTGCAGGTGCCATTTGACGGTGCCCAGGGCCAGCGACAGCTGCTGGCCGATCTCCTCGTTGGAGAGGCCCTGGGCCGCCAGGCACACCACTTCCCGCTCGCGGTCGGTCAGCCCTTCCTCGAGCACGTCCTGTGCCTTGCGCGTTTCCTGGCCGGGCCAGAGCCCCAGCAGGCTGCGGATGAACACCTGCAGCGCCGGCTGGCGCTCGGTGGCCTCCAGTTGCTGGAGCATCAGGCGGATGCCCTCGCCCTCTTCGATGAACAGGCTGCGCACGCCTTCGCGCTCGGCGCCCACCAGGCACTGCCCGAGCAGGCTGTTGGCGCGTTCCTGGTAGCCCAGGCGCTGGTAGCTGAGCGCCGCCAGCAGGTCCAGGCGCAGGCGCTGCAGGCCGTGCCAGTTGGGCTGCAGCAGGCCGCGCAGCTGGGTGATCTCGTGCAGCGCCTCGCTGAAGTGGCCGCGCGCCTGCAGCAGGCGCACGCGGCTCAGGCCGCGCACCCAGAGCACCGGGTTGAACGGCCCCTGGCGGTAGGAGGCGGCGAGCTTCTGCCAGTCGATGCCGTTCAGGCGCTGTTCGGCGCGCTTGCAACGGTCCGCCGCCGGCTCCTGGAGGATCAGGTTGATCTCTTCGCCCACTGCCATGGCGAAGATGCGCCAGGAATGGTTGCGCGAGGCCAGGCTCTGCATCAGCCCGAGAGTCGCCTGGGCCTCCTTGCCGCGCCCCTGCAGGCGCTGCACCCGCGCCAGGCACTGCATGCCCTGGGCATAGAGGTCGATGGGGTTGATCACGTCGACGCGCCCCAGCGCCCAGCGCAGGCGTTCTTCCAGGCCGTCGACGTCCATGCGGTAGTAGGCGGTCAGGCCCTCGGTGATGGCCGGCAGGGCCAGCGCCTGGGAACGCCGGTCGAACAGCGGCACGGCCTGCTGCTTGACGCGCTCCACCAGCAGCTGCGCCTGCTTCACCTGGCCCTGCTCCAGGGCCAGCATCACCTCGATGGTGGACAGCTGCATGTGCAGGTAGCGGCCGTCGAGGAAGTGGTTGCGCTGCTGCGCCAGGCCCATCAGGCGGCGCGCCTGCTCGGGCTGGCCGTGCATGACCTGGGCGAAGGCGGCGACCAGCAGCACGGCGCATTCGAGGAAGGCCGAGTTCTGCCCCAGCTGGCTCTCCACCCGGCGGGCCAGGGCGATGCACTGCTCGAGGTCGTCCTTCTGCAGCGCCAGCACGGCCTTGACCGCCAGCGCCGAGAGGTACTGGTCGCCCATCGGCGTCTGCGGCTTGCCGTCGCTCCAGCGCGCCAGCAGCTCGTCGAGCATGCGGTTGGCCTCGGGCAGGCTCAGCTCGCTGGCGCGGGTCCAGACGTCGCTGAGCACCAGGATGGGGTAGCGCGCGGCGATCTCGTCGGGCACCTGCCGACGCCAGCGCGAGATCAGGTACAGCTGGCCACGGTTGATCAGCTCCAGGCCGTAGCCGTCCACCAGCGCGGCGAGCATCTCCGGGTCCTCGGCCAGGCAGGCGTGCTCGATGGCCAGGGTCGGCATGTGGTGGTTGGTGAACCACAGGCTGGCGTTGAAGTGCAGTTGCTTGAAGCGCTCCGGCTCGCGTTCGCGCAGGTGCGCGCGGAGGAAGTCGGCGAACAACTGGTGGAAGCGGTACCAGTGGCGCTCGCGGTCCAGCGGCATGAGGAACAGCTGCAGGCTGTCCAGGCGCTCCAGCAGGGCCTGGCCGTCCTGGCGTCCGGTCAGGGCGTTGGCCAGCTCGCCATTGAAGCGGCTCGCCACGCTGAGCGTCAGCAGGCTGTCGCGGATGTCCTGGGGCAGGCGTTCGAAGACGCTGCGCAGCAGGTAGTCGCCGACCTCGGCGGGGCCGCCGCCGAGCCCGGCCAGGTCGCGCTGGGCGCCGGCGGGTGGCTGGCGCAGCCACAGGCCGAACAGTTGCACGCCCATCACCCAGCCCTCGGTCCGGGCGTACACGGCCTTCAGGCAGGCCTCGTCGAGCTCCACGCCGCCACCGCTCAGGTATTCGCGGGTCTGCGCCTCGGAAAGCCGCAGCTCTTCCACCCCCACTTCCAGCAGCAGGCCCTTGGCCCGCCAGGTGGCGAGGTTCAGCGGCGGCTGCGAGCGGCTGCCGATGGCCAGGGTCAGGCCCGGCGGGGCGTACTGCACCAGGCGGTTGAGGCCGGCGAAGATGTCCGGGTGGGTGATCCGGTCCAGGTCGTCGAGCACCAGCAGCAGCGGCACGTCGACCCGCAGCAGGTCGCAGAGCAGGCTTTCCATGACCGCCACGGCCGGCACCCGCAGCGTATTGTGCAGGTAGGCGGCGGCATCTGCGCCGACGTCCGGCAGGCTGGCGGCCAGCGCCTCGGTGAGCTTGCCGCAGAAGCGCCCGGGGTCGTCGTCGGAGCCCTCAAGGGAAAGCCATACCACCTTCTGCCCCTGCGCTTCGCGGCGCTCGGCGAGCAGGGCCAGCGCGGCGCTCTTGCCGAACCCGGCGGGGGCGCTGAAGAGCAGGACGCGATGCTGGGTGGAACGCTCCAGGGCAGCCTGGAGCTGGGGGCGGTACTGGTATTCGGCAGGCACCCCGGAGGATGTCGATCTGGTACGCAGAAGGCTGCCGGCTGCGGTTTTTAGCACTACGTCCACGGCCTCTATCCCTGTTTCATTATCGTTGTGGTACGGAGCATGGCTTCCGCGGGATAATCCAATTCTTATCAGAATGCTTACCTTGCGTAAACCGAAGAGAAGGGCTCTAGCATCGACTCTTCGGGCGTGCGCAAGAATGGCTCTCAGCCTAGCCCAGGGTTCCTGTTCCTACCTATGTCCCGCTACTTCGTACACCCGCTCCCCTACCGGGAAGACCCGACGGCGCGCTTCGCCCGTATCGCCGGCGCGCCCGGCGCCGTGCTCCTGGACGCCGGCAGGCCTGGCGCCAGCCGTGGACGCTATGACCTTATGAGCGCCTGGCCATTGGCAGAACTGGCACCGGCCGCCGACGAATCGGCCAAGGCGTTCTTCGCCCGCCTGCGAACGGCGCTGCAGAGCCTCGGACAGGCCGAAGCGGCGGAAGTGCCGGACCTGCCATTCGTCGGCGGGCTGATCGGCTACCTGGGCTACGACCTGGGGCGGCGCATCGAACGCCTGCCGCAGCACAGCCGGGACGACATCGGCCTGCCCGACGCGCGGGTCGGCCTGTACGCCTGGGCGCTGGTCACCGACCACCAGCTCGGCAGCAGCCAGCTGGTGTTCCACCCGCACCTGGAAGCCGCCGAGCGCCAGCGCCTGCTGGCGCTGTTCGAGGCCGACGAGGCGCCGGCGCCGCTGCCGCCCTTCCGCCTGCACGCCGGCTTCCGCCCGGACCTGAGCCGCGAGCAGTACCGCCAGGCCCTGGAGCGGGTGCAAAGCTACATCCTCGCCGGCGACTGCTACCAGGTGAACTACACCCAGCGCTTCCGCGCGCCCTGCAGCGGCGCGCCCTGGCAGGCCTACCTGGCCCTGCGCGCGGCCTGCCCGACGCCCTTCGCCGGCTACCTGGGCCTGGGCGAGGGCGCCATCCTCAGCCTGTCGCCCGAGCGCTTCATCCGCATGCACCGGCGCCAGGTGGAGACGCGCCCGATCAAGGGCACCCGCCCGCGCGGCCGCACGCCCGCGGAGGACGCGGCCAACGCCGAGGAGCTGCTGGCCAGCCCCAAGGACCGCGCCGAGAACCTGATGATCGTCGACCTGCTGCGCAACGACCTGGGGCGCAGCTGCACGCCCGGCACGGTGCGGGTGCCGGAGCTGTTCGCGCTGGAGAGCTACCCCAACGTGCACCACCTGGTCAGCAGCGTGACCGGCGAGCTGGCCGCCGGCAAGGACGCCCTCGACCTGCTGCTGGGCAGCTTCCCCGGCGGCTCCATCACCGGCGCGCCCAAGGTCCGCGCCATGCAGATCATCGACGAGCTGGAGCCGAGCCGCCGCGGCATCTACTGCGGCAGCCTGTTCTACCTGGACGTGCGCGGCGAGCTGGACAGCTCCATCACCATCCGCACCCTGCTGGTGAAGGACGGCCAGGTCAGCTGCTGGGGCGGCGGCGGCATCGTCGCCGATTCGGACTGGGAGGCAGAGTACGCCGAGTCGCTGACCAAGGTGGACGTGCTGCTGCGCACCCTGGAGCGCCTCGGCGACTGAGCGCCGGGCGGCGTGCCCTAGGCCGCGGCCCGCCTCGGCAAGGCCACCCGCACCCGCAGCCCGCCCAGCTCGCTGCCCTCCAGCGCCAGGCTGCCGCCGCAGGCCTCGGCGATGTCGCGGGCGATGCCCAGGCCCAGGCCGTGGCCGGCCACCTGCTCGTCCAGGCGGGTGCCGCGTTCGAGCACGCTGTCGCGCAGTTCCTCGGCGATGCCCGGGCCGTCGTCGTCCACCAGCAGGCGGTAGCCGTCCTCGCCCTTCTCCACCTGCAGGCGCACCTCGCCGGCCGCCCACTTGCAGGCGTTGTCCAGCAGGTTGCCGAGCAGTTCCAGCAGGTCCTCGCGGTCGAACGGCAGGCGCAGGCCGGGCTCCGCCGCGCAGGTGATGCGCAGGTGCTGGCCGTGGATCAGCTGGAGCATCTCGCGCAGGCTGGGCAGCTCGGCGTCGCAGTCGAAGTGCGCGCCGGGCAGCGCCTCGCCCACCAGGCGCGCGCGGCCCAGCTCGCGGGCCAGGCGCTGGTCGATCTGCTCCAGCTGCTCCTGCAGCACCCGCTTCAGCTCCGGGTGCTGCTGCAGTTCCTCGCGCTCGGCCAGGCTGATCAGCACCGCCAGCGGCGTCTTCAGCGCATGGCCGAGGTTGCCCAGGGCGTTGCGCGAGCGGCGCAGGGTTTCCTCGGTGTGCTGCAGCAGGTGGTTGACCTGCTCCACCAGCGGCTCCAGCTCCTGCGGCACCTGGGTGTCCAGTTGGCTGCGCTGGCCGTCCTGCAGCTGGGCGATCTGCTGGCGCACCCGCTCCAGCGGGCGCAGCGCGCGGCGCACCGTCAGGCGCTGGAAGAACAGGATCAGCAGCAGCGCCAGCACCCCGGCGCCCAGGCCGATGTTGCGCAGGCGGTTGAAGCTCTTGAGGATCGGCGTGTAGTCCTGCGCCACGCTGATCCGCAGGGTGCGGCCGTAGCGCTTGTAGTCGCCGCGGAAGACCAGCAGGCGCTGGCCTTCCGGGCCCTTGGCCAGGCCTTCGCGCAGGCCCGGGTGGTCCGGCACCTTCAGCTCGTGGTCCCACAGCGAGCGGGAGCGCCAGTCGGTCTGCTCGAAGTGGATCTGGAAGTAGCGTCCGGAGAACAGCCGCTCGTAGGCGCCGTCGACGCGCTGCGGGTCCAGCTGCAGCCCGGCCGGGCCGCGGATGATCGCCACCAGCAGGCTTTCCGCCTCGTCCTGCAGGCCGCTGGCGAGGTAGCGGCGCAGGCCCTGGTCGAACAGCCAGAGCCCGGCCTGGGCCAGCGCCAGGCCGATCACCAGCAGCACAGCAGCGAGGCCGAAGCCCAGGCGCCGCTGGATCGAGATCAAGCCGCGCCCCCGGCGCTGCCGGCGAAGCGGTAGCCCTGGCCGCGGCGGGTTTCGATGATCTCGCGGCCGAGCTTGCGGCGCAGGTGGTTGATGTGCACCTCGATGACGTTGGAGTCGCGCTCGGTCTCGCCGTCGTAGAGGTGCTCGGCCAGGTGCGACTTGGACAGCAGCTGGCCCGGGTGCAGCATGAAGTAGCGCAGCAGGCGGAACTCGGCGGAAGTCAGGTCGACCTCCCTGTCGCCCTGCAGCACGCACTGGCGCGCCTCGTCCAGGCGCAGGCCGCCGGCCTCCAGCTGGGCCTGGTTGGCCACGCCGTGGGCGCGGCGCAGCAGGGCCTGGATGCGCAGGAAGAGCTCCTCAGGGTGGAAGGGCTTGGTCAGGTAGTCGTCGGCGCCGGCCTTCAGCCCGTCGATGCGCTCGGCCCAGGAACCGCGCGCGGTGAGGATCAGCACCGGGGTGGCCAGGCCCAGGCCGCGCCATTCGCGCAGCACGTCCAGGCCGGGGCGGCCCGGCAGGCCGAGGTCGAGGATGATCAGGTCGTAGGGCTCGCTGGCCCCCTGCACCGCGGCATCGCGGCCGTCGGCCAGCCAGTCCACGGCGTAGCCCTGGCGGGCCAGGCCGGCCAGCAGTTCGTCGGCGAGGGGGACGTGGTCCTCCACCAGCAGCAGACGCATCAGTCGTCTTCCTTATCCTTGAGGATGCGCCCGTCACGGGCATCCAGTTCCAGTTCGCGGACCACGCCACCGGGGGTGAGCAGCTCTATCTCGTAGATGTAGGTGTCGTGCTCCTTCTCAAGCTCCGCCTCGAGCAGGCGCGAGCCGGGGTAGCGCTGCAGCGCCGCCGGCAGTATCGACTCGAAGGGGCGGATCACCCCTTCGCGGGTCAGGCGCAGGGCCTCGTCCTGGCTGAGGTCGTGGGCCAGCGCCGGCCCGGCGACGCACAGTGCGGCGAGCAGGGCGTAACGCAGAGGATAGGTCATCAGTGGTCCTGGCGGTCCTTGAGCACTTCGCCGCTCACCGCGTCCAGCTCGACGTCCCATTTCACCCCCTGGGCGTCCTTGACGTCGACCTTGTACAGGTAGCGGCCGTGCTCCAGTTCAAGCTCGCTATCGTACACGGTTCCGCCGGGGTGCTTGCCCAGCGCGGCCTGGTTGAGGCGCTGGAAGTCCTGGATGGTGCCGGCGTCGCGCAGGCGCAGGGCCTCGTCGGGGCCGATGTCGTGGGCCAGCGCCAGGCTGGAGACGCCGAGCAGGCCGGCGGCGGCGATCAGGCGGGTAAGGGTGTGCATGGGGAAGACTCCTGCGAATTGCCAATGTCCGCAGGCTATCGAATAGCCATTAATCCAAGCTGAATGGGTGCGGGATGGATCATTCACCGGATGAAGGATGCTGCCTAGGAAAATACAGCGCTTATAATCGCCGCCTCGCCGGAGAGAGCCCCATGACCGCCATCCACATCAAGTCCCCTGCCCTCGTCCTCAAGGCCGGTGCCCGCGCCCTGCGGCGCATCCGCGAACGCGGCCTGGCGCCCGCCGACGTCGGCATCCTCCCCGGCGCCGCCGGCGGGCCGAAGGCGCTGGGCATCCAGGGGCTGGACCTGGCGCTGTTCGGCGAATGGCTGCCGCGCGCGCCGCGCGAGCGCTCGCTGATCGGCGCCTCGATCGGCTCCTGGCGCTTCGCCAGCGCCTGCCTGCCGGACGCCGCCGCCGGCATCCGCCGCCTGGGCGAGCTGTACACGCAGCAGCGCTTCTCGCGCAACGCCGACATCGCCGAAGTCTCGGCCAGCTGCACGCGGATGCTCGACGACCTGCTCGCCGGGCAGGACGCCAGCGTGCTGGCCAACCCGCACTACCGCCTCAACGTGGTGGTGGTGAAGAGCCACGGGCGCCTGGCCGACGACGGCAAGCGCACCCTCGGCCTGGGCCTGGGCGCGGTGATCCGCGACAACCTGCTCGGCCGCCGCCACCTGCACCGCCACTTCGAACGGGTGATCCTCCACGACGCGCGCCTGGCCCCGCCGCTGGCGCCGCTGCAGGACTTCCCCTCGCGCTGCCTGCCGCTGGACCAGGGTAACCTGCGCCATGCCCTGCTCGCCTCCGGCTCCATCCCCATGGTCATGCAGGGCGTGCGCGACATCCCCGGCGCGGGCCCAGGCACCTACCGCGACGGCGGCCTGCTCGACTACCACCTGGACCTGCCCTACGAGACCGACGGCGTGGTGCTCTACCCACACTTCACCGACAAGGTCATCCCCGGCTGGTTCGACAAGGGCCTGCCCTGGCGCCGCGGCGACGCCACCCGCCTGCAGGACGTGCTGCTGCTCGCCCCGTCCCGCGAGTACCTGGCCCGCCTGCCCCACGACAAGCTGCCGGACCGCAAGGACTTCAAGCGCTACCTGGGCGACGACGCCGGCCGCGAGCGTTACTGGAACAAGGCCATGGACGAGAGCCGCCGGCTGGGCGACGAATTCCTCGAACTGGCCGACGGCGGCCGCCTGGGAGAAAGGCTGGTCCCCCTGTAGGGCGCATAACGCCTACGGCGTTATCCGCCGTTCGGCCTTGGCCATACGCCGGGCAAGGAGCCGCCGTCAGGTTCAACCATGGAGTGGCTGGCAAGGAGGTGTAGCGGCGGATAACCGCGAACGGTTATTCGCCCTACGTCCATGGTGGGCTTGGCGTAGGGCGAATAACGCGAAGCGTTATCCGCCGTTTGACCGCGGCCCCATCCCGCTCGCTGCCGAGCACGGAGCCGCTGTCCAAGCCGCGCCAGGCTCAACAGGGAAGCACGTACGTAGGAGCAACTATCTTCTGGGCTCCCTCGTTCACGGGGGTGACTGGATCAAAATTCGCGTCTCCCATGTCGCCCCATTGTAGGAGCGGGCCCTGCCCGCGATTCGCGCGCAGGGCGCGCTCCTACAGGGGAATGGCATGGCTCGGGCAGCGTAGGAGCGGACTCCGTCCGCGATGGACCGCGCCCACACCCCACAGGATGACTCCCCTACCCCGGCTGCCCGTCGATCCGAGCCTTCCACAGCATCGGCCCGTAGTACCCGGCGAAGATCAGGAACGCCAGCGACCAGCACAGCGCTGCCAGCTGCAGGCCGCCCAGCGGCAGCCACCACACCACCACCACCCGCGCCAGCACGCCCAGGTTGAGCAGGGCGAAGCCCCAGGCCATCGCCTTCGGCGGCTGCAGCGCGCGGCCGGTGTGGCCCAGGCTGACGCGGGCGATCATCGCCAGGATCAGCCCGCCGACGCCGCCCACGGTCAGCGCGTGCAGCGGCAGGCTGGACGGCAGCGCCGCGCCGGCCGCGGACGCCGCCAGGCCGAACAGCGCCAGGGTCATCCAGGCATACGCCAGGTGCAGCGACCACAGCAGCGGCACGCTCCACAGGTCGCGGTCGTACCAGCGCCACAGGCGCACCAGGTGGCCCAGGCCGAGCAGGCCGAACAGCACCGCCAGCAGCGGCCCCGGTTGCAGGGCCGGGCCAGTGGCGCTGAGCACCGCCAGCAGCGCGCCGCCCAGCAGCAGCGCCCAGTCCAGCCACGGCCAGGCCGGCACCTGGGCGGTACGCCCCAGGCCGCGCTGGGTGAAGAAGGGAATCACCCGCCCGCCGATCAGGCTCATCAGCGCCACCACCAGCCACAGCGCGGCCAGGACGCCGCCACGCTGCCAGGCCTCGTTGCCCAGCGCCTGACCGGCCATGACCTGGGCATCGGCCAGGGTCAGCAGGACCAGCACCATCAGCACCGGGTAATTGCGCGTCTGCCGCACCTGGTAGAGGCTGCGGCCGACGAACCAGGCCAGCGCCGGCGGGAAGGCCAGCTCCAGCACGGCCGCCAGCCACCAGGGCGCGCCCAGCAGCCAGGCCAGCCGCGCCGCCAGCCAGAGCAACGCCAGGTTGCGCAGCGGCGCGCCGCTGAGGCCCGGGCGGCCGGTCCAGGTCTGCACCGCGGTGAGCAGGAAGCCGGCGATGATCGCCAGGGCGAAGCCGAACACCATCTCGTGGCGGTGCCAGCCCAGCCAGCCGCCCAGCGGCTGCCACCCGGGCAGCCAGCCGGCCAGCGCGGCGAGCCAGAGGAAGATGGCGAGCGCCGCGAACAGCGCCCCGCCGAGGAAGAACGGACGGAAACCCAGCCGCCACAGCGGCGGGATCGCCAAAAGAACCTTGCGATCAACCAACAGCACAACAGACCTCCCAGCCCGGTTGGCGCATCTGCCGCTGGGCGATCAGGCGCAGCACGTAGCCCAGCTTGATGGCGGTCGGCCCGAGGACGGTCAGGGCGTGGGCGGCCACCAGTTGCGGCAGGTTGAGGAAGGCGTCGATGAAATAGGCGCCGAAGATGCCTCCCAGCAGCATAGCGGCACCTGCGCTGAGCAGGGCGTTGGAATGGCCGAGATTGCGTTGCGGACAGGAGAAGAAACCTTTCATCACACACCTCCGGTAGTACAGGGTGGCCGGCCCGCGGGGGCCGGCCGGTCTTGCGTCAGGCCTCCAGCGCGCTGGCGGGGCCGAAGAACTCGTAGTGGCACTGCTTTTCGGGCACGCCCAGCTCGCGCAGGTGGCGCTTCACCTGGGCCATGAACGGCTTGGGCCCGAGGAAGTAGGCGTCCAGGTCGCGCTGCGCCGGCAGCCAGTTGCTCAGCAGCTGCTGGCTGATGAAGCCCTCGGCATCGGCCTGGTCCTGCTCGCGCGGCTCGCTGTAGCAGAAGAAGTGCAGCAGCGTCGGGTGCTTGCGCGCCTGGTTCTCGATGAACTCGCGGAAGGCGTGCACGCCGCCGTGGCGCGCACAGTGGATGAAGTGCACCACGCGGCCGGCGTCCAGCGCCCGCTGCAGCATGGCCAGCGACGGGGTGATGCCGACGCCCGCGGTGATCAGCGCCAGCGGCTTGTCGCTGTCGCCCAGGACGAAGTCCCCGGCCGGCGGGAACAGGTCGATCTCGTCGCCCTCCTGGACCTGGTCATGCAGGTAGCTGGAAACCCTGCCTTCGGGCTCGCGCTTGACGCTGATGCGGTACTCGCGGCCGTTGGCCGGGGCCGACAGCGAATAGTTGCGGCGCACTTCCTCGCCATCCAGCTCCAGGCGCAGGCCGATGTACTGGCCCGGCTCGAAGTCCAGCAGCGCGCCGCCGTCCACCGGTTGCAGGTAGAAGGAGACGATCTCCTCGCTCTCGGCCACCTTGCGCGCCACGCGGAAGCGCCGCGCACCGCGCCAGCCGCCCTCTTCGGCGGCATTGCGGGCGTACACCGACTCCTCGGCGCCGATCAGGATGTCGGCCAGTTGCTGGTAGGCCGCGGCCCAGGCGGCGATCACCTCGTCGGTGGCGATTTCCTCGCCGAGCACCTCGCGGATGGCCCGCAGCAGGCAGGAGCCGACGATGGGATAATGTTCCGGGAGAATCTGCAGCGACACGTGCTTGTTGACGATCTGCCCCACCAGCGGGCCGAGGCGCTCGAGCTCGTCGATGTGGCGGGCGTACATCAGCACGCCGTTGGCCAGGGCCCGTTGCTGGTCGCCGGACGCCTGGTGGGCCTGGTTGAAGAGCGGGCGCACCTGCGGGTACTCGGTCAGCATCAGCTGGTAGAAGTGCCGGGTCAGGGCTTCGCCACCGGTTTCCAGCAGCGGGACGGTCGCCTTGATCAGGGTGCGGTGTTCGTTGGACAGCATGCGGATCTCCTTGGAACGCAAGACAGGGTGGGATCTGCCTGGGATATTTCAGGAAGCATGCCAAGGTCGCAGCCCAGTATTCCCGGGACTTTCGCCGCAACAGAAGTCATAATGACCAGCATTCATTCGAGTCATATGGACTGCCTAGAGGTCAAAATGACCAGAAACCCCTTGCTTGCCACCCTGCTCCCCCTGGTCGACGACCTGTCCCGCGAGTTGCCCGACGAGGAACGTTACCGCCGCCTGCTGGAAGCCCTGCGCGAACTGCTGCCCTGCGATGCCAGCGCCCTGCTGCGCCTGGAAGGCGAGCAACTGGTGCCGCTGGCGGTGGACGGCCTGAGCCCGGACACCCTCGGCCGCCGCTTCAAGATCGCCGAACACCCGCGCCTGCGGGCCCTGCTGGAACGCCCGGGGCCCACCCTGTTCGACGCCAACTGCGGCCTGCCCGACCCCTACGACGGCCTGGTGGAAGGCGTGCACCTGGAAGTGCACGACTGCATGGGCTGTCCGCTGTACCTGGACGAGCAGCCCTGGGGCCTGCTGACCCTCGACGCCCTCGAGCCCGGGCGCTTCTCCAGCGGCGACCTGGACAACCTGCAGGCCTTCGCCAGCCTGGCGGCCGCCACGGTGAAGGCCAGCCAGCGCATGCTCGACCTGGCCCTGCGCGCCGAGCACGAGCAGCAGCGCGCCGACGCCTACCAGCGCGCCGCCGGCGAGGCCCCGCGCGAGCTGGTCGGGCAGAGCCCGGCGCACCGCCAGCTGGTGGACGAAATCAAGCTGGTGGCCGGCAGCGACCTCAGCGTGCTGGTCACCGGCGAGACCGGCGTGGGCAAGGAACTGGTGGCCCAGGCCATCCACCAGCGCTCGCTGCGCCACACCCAGCCGCTGGTCAGCCTGAACTGCGCGGCGCTGCCGGAAACCCTGGTGGAGAGCGAACTCTTCGGCCACGTGCGCGGGGCCTTCTCCGGCGCCGTGGGCGAGCGCCGCGGCAAATTCGAGCTGGCCGACGGCGGCACCCTGTTCCTCGACGAAGTGGGCGAGCTGCCCCTGGCGATCCAGGCCAAGCTGCTGCGCGTGCTGCAGAGCGGCCAGCTGCAGCGCCTGGGCTCGGACCGCGAGCACCGGGTGGACGTGCGCCTGATCGCCGCCACCAACCGCGACCTGGCCGCGGAAGTGCGCGCCGGGCGCTTCCGCGCCGACCTCTACCACCGAATGAGCGTCTACCCACTGCACGTTCCGCCGCTACGCGAGCGCGGCAACGACATCCTGCTGCTGGCCGGCTACTTCCTCGAGCAGAACCGCCCGCGCCTGGGCCTGCGCAGCCTGCGCCTGAGCGCCGAGGCCCAGGCCGCCCTGCTCGGCTACCCCTGGCCGGGCAACGTGCGCGAACTGGAACACCTGATCGGCCGCGCCTCGCTCAAGGCCCTGGCCGCAAGCCCCGAGCGCCCGCGCATCCTCACCCTGGAGCTCGACGACCTCGGCCTCGACCAGGGCCTGCCGCTCCCCGGAGCCGACAAGGCCACGCCCACCCGCGAACTGCCGAAACCCGGCGTCGAACTGCGCACCGCCCTGGACGACTTCCAGCGCCAGCTGGTCGCCGCCAGCCTGCAGCGCCACGCCGGCAACTGGGCGGCGGTGGCCCGCGAACTGGGGGTGGACCGGGCCAACCTGAACCGCCTGGCGCGGCGGCTGGATCTCAAGTGAGCCGCGCCTGAACTATCTTTCCAGGCGCATAGTCCCGCTTCGAGGAGCCCCGCCATGCGCCACCTGCTCGTCGCCCTGCTCGGCCTCGTCCTGGCCGGCTGCATCTCGCCCAACCAGGGCCGGCCGCTGCATTTCGACGAGTTCCCCAGTGCCGAGTACCAGGCGCTGCCGGTCCACGGCAATGGCAGGATCGATGGCCGCGCCTTCCTCCGCACCCGCGCTGGCACCCTGAAGCCGGCGGCCGGCAAGGACGTGGCGCTGATCCCGGCGACGCGCTACATGGCGCCGCTGTACAAGGCCTACCAGGAGCGGCGGCCGCTAGGCGAGCCCGATGCCCGGGCAAAAATTTACACCCGCACGGTGCGCGCCGATGCCGAGGGCCGCTTCAGCTTCGGCCAGGTGCCGGCGGGGCGCTATTACCTGAGCTGCGAGGTGACCTGGGAAACCAGCGGCGCCAATGGCCCAACCACGGTGGGCGCGACCGTCATGGCGCCGCTGACCCTGCGCGAGGGCGAGGAAGTCCAGGTCGAGCTGACGCGCTGACCTGCCGACGGGGGTATGCCCGGCCGCTCGGCAAAGTGGGTACAATAGGCGGTTGCAATTGCCCACTGATGATCTGAAGGCCACCTCTTGGAACTGTTCAAGGAATTCACTTTCGAGTCCGCCCACCGCCTGCCCCATGTCCCGGAGGGCCACAAGTGCGGCCGCCTGCACGGCCATTCGTTCCGCGTGGCGCTGTACATCGAGGGCGAGGTCGACCCGTATACCGGCTGGATCCGCGACTTCTCCGAGATCAAGCAGATCTTCAAGCCGATCTACGAGCAGCTCGACCACAACTACCTGAACGACATCCCCGGCCTGGAGAACCCCACCAGCGAGAATCTCTCGCGCTGGATCTGGCAGCAGGTCAAGCCGCTGTTGCCGGAGCTGTCGCGGGTGCGGGTGCATGAGACCTGCACCAGTGGGTGTGAGTATCGCGGGGACTGAGGTCGCGCGACGCGCTGTAGGAGCGAGCTTGCTCGAGAACCTTGGCCCCCCGCACCTCCCTTAACCTTGTCATTCCCGCGAACGCGGTAACCCAGTGGCTTGGGGGCTTGGTGTAGCGCGCCGCTCCGAGTGCGCTGAGATCTCTCGTTTCGCCCCCTCGGGCGAGTCACTTCTTTCAAACGCCAAAGAAGTAACCAAGAAGGCTTGCCCCGACATACGGGCCCGATGGAGCCGGGCTACCCTCCCGAATTCCCCCGCCACGGAGGCCCCCCCCGACAGCACGTCCCTGTGCTGATCGGGGCTCTAGCGACATCCATGTCGCATGACCTCCTGAGCGCCGGTTTCGCTCGGCCTTCTGAAGGGGCGTTCCGGTGCGCTCGGATATTTCTCTGGAAACCCGTAGGGCGCATAACGCCTACGGCGTTATCCGCCATCGTCGTCGGGCATCGGTGTTTGGGCCAACGGCGGATAACCGCGAACGGTTATTCGCCCTACGAGTTTGCCGGCTGACGCTACGTTATCCGCTTGCTCGGGACAGCCCCCTCTCCCTTCAGGGAGAGGGCTGGGGAGAGGGGACGGACTTCGCTCTGGCACCTCTGCCAAACCCTGACTCCGCTCCCCCTCCCTAACCCTCCCCCGCAAGCGGGAGAGGGGACCGTTCGGCGTGATGCGAAACCGCGAAGCTCCCGGGTTCCCACGTAGGGCGCGCCAAATCGCGGACAGAGTCCGCTCCTACGGTTCCAGGTAGCACGGGCGTAGGAGCGGACTCCGTCCGCGATTGGACTCACCAGCCGCGCCGGACATCCCTGTGGCACGGATGGCGGCGGATAACCGCGAACGGTTATTCGCCCTACGTGCACGTCCACGAAAAAGCCCCGCACTCAGCAGGCTGTGTGAAAACCCGAGCGGCTCTTCGAAGAGAGCGTTCCTACGTGAAATCTGAAGAGGCTTGGCTATTCAGCCAATCCAGAATCCGCGTAGAAACGCGAAATCCAGGTTGTTTTTTAACCAGCGGGACCGATCCTGAGGTTTTCACACAGCCTGACTCAGGCGGGGCTTTCTTTCATGGGGCAAGCCTCAGCGCGCCGCGGTGCGGCCGCCCTTCTTCTTGCCGCCGAGCAGGTGCGAGAACACCGCGTGCAGGTCGCCCGAGGCGCTGTCGCCTTCCAGGTTCAGCTTGTCGTCGATGTGCGCCATGTGGTGCATCATCAGGGTCACGGCCTTTTCCTTCTCGCCTTTCTCGATGGCGTCGAGGATTTCGTTGTGCTCGTCGAACGAGCAGTGCGAGCGGCCGCCCGCCTCGTACTGGGCGATGATCAGCGAGGTCTGCGACACCAGGCTGCGCTGGAAGCTGACCAGCGGGGCGTTCCTGGCCATCTCCGCCAGCTTGAGGTGGAACTCGCCGGACAGGCGGATACCCGCGCCACGGTCGCCACGGGCGAAGCTGGCCTGCTCCTGCACCACCATCTCGCGCAGCTCGGCGAGCAGCTCGGCGTTGGCGTTGTCCACCGCCAGCTCGGTGATGGCGCGCTCGACGGTGCGCCGGGCGAAGAGGATCTGCCGGGCCTCGTCGATGCTCGGGCTGGCCACCACCGCGCCGCGGTTGGGGCGCAGCAGCACCACCTGCTCGTGGGCCAGGCGCGACAGGGCGCGGCGGATGATGGTGCGGCTGACGCCGAAGATTTCGCCCAGCGCCTCCTCGCTCAGCTTGGTGCCGGGCGCCAGGCGCTGTTCGAGAATGGCGTCGAAGATGTGCGCGTAGACGATCTCGTCCTGCGTGCCGGTACGGCTCTTGCCGTTGCGCGCCGGCTTCTTGATCTGTTGCAGCGGGTCGGTCATGGATCCTCAACCTTGTTGGGCGGACCGGCGGCCTGGGCAATCCGCTGCCAGGTACGCGGGCGCGACGAAATGATGGCCACCAGTGTACACAAAATGCCCAGCGCCGCGCACCCGGCGCATCCCCCTTGCCCTGCGGCATTCGGCCGTCCCCGCTGTACAAATTCTGCGCAATGTCGGGACGAATTTTCCGATGAATTGTTTGGAAGAAGCCGAGCGATAGGTACGAAACATTATTTGATTTTTTTGTATACAACCTCATAATCGCCGGCGTGACTTCCTGACTCGCAAGTCAAGAACACGCCCTCACAGCCTTCCGCCGAGCCAGGGACGCAGGTGAACCAGCCGACGGCAAGGACCAACAACAAGAGCGTTGAGGAGTACCCGCTGTGGAAAGCACCAAACAAGAACAACAAACCGCTGTCGCCTCCAGCCCACCCGCCACCGGCCTGCTCGAACGCCTGTTCAAGCTCAGCCAGCACGGCACCACGGTGAAGACGGAACTGGCCGCCGGCCTGACCACCTTCATCACCATGGCCTACATCATCTTCGTCAACCCCAACATCATGGCCGACGCCGGCGTCGACCACGGCGCGGCCTTCGTCGCCACCTGCCTGGCCGCCGCGCTGGGCTGCTTCCTCATGGGGCTGTACGCCAACTGGCCGGTGGGCCTGGCGCCGGGCATGGGCCTCAACGCCTTCTTCACCTACACCGTGGTCAAGACCATGGGCTACAGCTGGGAAATCGCCCTGGGCGCGGTGTTCATCTCCGGCGTGCTGTTCATGGTGCTGACCTTCTCGCGCATCCGCGAATGGCTGCTCAACAGCATCCCGCCGAGCCTGCGCTTCGCCATGGGCGCGGGGGTCGGGCTGTTCCTCGGGCTGATCGGCCTGAAGACCGCCGGCATCGTGGTCGCCAGCCCCGCCACCCTGGTGCACCTGGGCGACCTGACCAAGCCCGGCCCGCTGCTGGCGGCGATCTGCTTCCTGATGATCGCCGTGCTGGAGTACCGCCGGGTGTTCGGCGGCATCCTCATCAGCATCCTCACCGTCACCGTGGCCGGTATCGCCCTGGGCCTGGTGCAGTTCGGCGGGGTGTTCTCCATGCCGCCGAGCCTGGCGCCGACCTTCCTGGCCATGGACATCGCCGGTGCCTTCAACGTGACCATGATCAGCGTGATCCTGGCCTTCCTCTTCGTGCACATGTTCGACACCGCCGGCACCCTGATGGGCGTGGCCCAGCGCGCCCACCTGGTGCGCGAGGACGGCCGCATCGAGAACCTGTCCAAGGCGATGAAGGCCGACAGCGCCTCCAGCGTGGTCGGCGCCGTGCTCGGCGTGCCGCCGGTGACCAGCTACGTGGAAAGCGCCGCGGGCGTGGCCGCCGGCGGCCGCACCGGGCTGACCGCGGTGACCGTCGGCGCGCTCTTCGTCGCCGCCATGTTCTTCGCCCCGCTGGCCGGCATGATCCCCGCCTACGCCACCGCCGGCGCGCTGATCTACGTGGCCATGCTGATGATGGGCGGCCTGGCCCACATCGACTGGCAGGAGCACACCGAGACCATCCCGGCCATCGTCACCGTGATCATGATGCCGCTGACCTTCTCGGTGGCGGACGGCATTGCCCTGGGCTTCGTGACCTACGTGGCGATGAAGGTCTTCACCGGCCGCCACAAGGACGTGACCGTCAGCCTGTATGCACTCTGCCTTATATTTGTAGCCAAATTCATCTTCCTGTAATCTGGACGAGCCCCGCCACGGCCCCGGCGCACATACGCCGGGGCCTTTGCATTCGAGAGTCCGCGATGAACCTGGAAACCTGGCTGCTCTACAGCAGCGCCGCCCTGATCGTGATCCTGATTCCCGGCCCGCTGTCGCTGCTGATGGTCAGCAACAGCCTCAACTACGGGCTGCGCCGTTCGCTGCCGGCCTTCCTCGGCGGGGTCAGCGCCTCCATCTGCCTGCTCAGCGCCTCGGCCCTGGGCCTGGGCGCGCTGCTGCTGGCCTCGGAGAAGCTGTTCAGCGTGCTCAAGGTGCTGGGCGCGCTCTACCTGTTCTACCTGGCCTGGCAGAGCTGGCAGGAATCCCGCATCGCCGGCCAGCCGCGCGCCGCCGAGGAACTGCCGGTCAACCCGGGCTTCCGCAGCCTGTACTGGAAGGCCTTCGGCCTGGGCGCCAGCAACCCGAAGGACATCCTGTTCTTCGCCGCCTTCCTGCCGCAGTTCCTCAGGGCCGACCACCCGCTGTGGCAGCAGTTGCTGGTGATGATCCTCACCTGGGCGGTGCTCGACTTCGCCTGCAAGCTGTTCTACGGCCTCAGCGCCCGCGGCGCCGCGCGCTTCCTGCGCTCGGGCAAGGGCCAGGCCTGGTTCAACCGCGGCAGCGCCGCCCTCTTCGCCACCGCTGGCGGGGCTTCGTTGCTCAGCCGCTGAGGCCCATAGAACCGTTCGCGAGCAAGCCCGCGCCTACGAAAAGCACTGGCACCTGTAGGAGCGAGCTTGCTCGCGAACGGTATTTACCGGCAGCAATGATGTTTAGGGTTAACTCCGCCCCCTCTCCTTGGGAGAGGGGGCTGTCCGGCGCGAACGAGAGGTTCGGCATCAACCTGTAGGAGCGGGCCCTGCCCGCGATTTCGCGCGCAGGGCGCGCTCCTACATGGGAACGCGGTGTAGGTGAGGCGGCGTAGGATGGGTGGAACGAAGCTCAACCCATCCTACGAAAAGCACCTCGGCGCAAGGCAACCGGCCCCATGGTACAGGCAAAAAAAGACCCGCCGAGGGCGGGCCGATGGGACTCCACGAAGAGTCGGGGTGGGAAGCCGGGTGGCGGGCTAGCTGCCGCGGTAGGTCGAATAGCTGTACGGCGAGATCAGCAGCGGCACGTGGTAGTGGTCGCTTTCCGAGGCGATGCCGAAGCGCAGCACCACCTGGTCGAGGAAGGCCGGTTGCGGCAGTTGCAGGCCACGGGCGCGGTAGTAGTCGCCGGCGTTGAACAGCAGCTGGTAGACGCCGGGGCGGAAGTCCTCGCCCTGCAGCAGCGGCTCGTCGCAGCGGCCGTCGTCGTTGGTCACGCGGGTGGCGACCAGTTCCAGCTGCTGGCCTTCCACGCGGTAGAGCTCGACCTTGATGCCATGGCCGGGGCAGCCGTGGGCGGAATCCAGTACGTGCGTCGTCAAACGTCCCATGGGCTCTGGGCATCCCCGGCGCGGCCGGCGGACGCCGTCCTCCTTCTCGGTGTGGTGTGGGTTGCACCCCGCAGGCGGCGGCCGGCCGGGTGGGTTGGATGGGACGAAAATACGCCATCACATAAATATTGTATACAAAAAACTTGCTTCCACGCCCCGAAACGGCGCCACCGCCCCAGCATGCGGCATTCCGATCCGCTGCCGGCACGCTTGAGGCCGGAGGCCGCCGAGCTGACCAGTTGGGCAGGTAATTTGCTTGCTCTGCCTACGGATGCGGATGACGACGGATGGCGAAACTGGGGTGCGGGATTGTATTTACATTCGGCCACACAACTTGTATACAATATCTCGCAACACGGTGGCGCACGCCCTACCGCCCCGCGCCGCCCCCAACAAGAAGGAACACTGCAGTGAGCGCTGACTACCCACGCGACCTGATCGGTTACGCCGACAACCCTCCCCACCCGCACTGGCCGGGCGACGCGCGCATCGCGCTGTCCTTCGTGCTCAACTACGAGGAAGGCGGCGAGCGCTGCATCCTTCATGGCGACAAGGAATCCGAGGCCTTCCTCTCCGAGATGGTCGCCGCCCAGCCGCTGCAGGGCGCGCGCAACATGAGCATGGAGTCCCTCTACGAATACGGCAGCCGCGCCGGCGTCTGGCGCCTGCTCAAGCTGTTCCGCAAGTACGACCTGCCGCTGACCATCTTCGCCGTGGCCATGGCCGCCCAGCGCCACCCGGACGTGATCAGGGCGATGGTCGCCGCCGGCCACGAGATCTGCAGCCACGGCTACCGCTGGATCGACTACCAGTACATGGACGAGGCCCAGGAGCGCGAGCACCTGCTGGAAGCCATCCGCATCCTCACCGAGCTGACCGGCGAGCGCCCGCAGGGCTGGTACACCGGCCGCACCGGCCCGAACACCCGGCGTCTGGTGCGCGAGGAAGGCGGCTTCCTCTACGACTCCGACACCTACGACGACGACCTGCCCTACTGGGACCCGGCCAGCACCGCCGCCAAGCCGCACCTGGTGATCCCCTACACCCTGGACACCAACGACATGCGCTTCACCCAGGTGCAGGGCTTCAACAAGGGCGACGACTTCTTCGAGTACCTCAAGGACGCCTTCGACGTGCTCTACGCCGAAGGCGCCGAGGGCGCGCCGAAGATGCTTTCCATCGGCATGCACTGCCGCCTGCTGGGCCGCCCGGCGCGCCTGGCCGCGCTGGAACGCTTCATCCAGTACGTGAAGGGCCATGAGAAGGTGTGGGTCGCCCGCCGCGTCGACATCGCCCGCCACTGGTACGAGAAGCACCCGTTCCAGGCCCAGGAGAAACAGGCATGAGCCGCTTCCAGACCCTGACCCCGGCCAGCCTCGACCGCGCCGCCTTCGTCGCCGCCTTCGCCGACATCTACGAACACTCCCCCTGGGTGGCCGAGAAGGCCTACGACCTGGGCGTGGACGAGAGCCTCAACGACATCGAGAGCCTGCAGCAGCGCATGGCCGACATCCTCCTGTCGGCTAGCCACGACGCCCAGTTGGCGCTGATCAACGCCCACCCGGACCTGGCCGGCAAGGCCGCCGTGCGCGGCGAGCTGACCGCCTCCAGCACCTCCGAGCAGGCCGGCGCCGGCATCCACGAATGCACCGCCGAGGAGTTCGCCCGCTTCAACGAACTCAACGACGCCTACAAGGCGAAGTTCGGCTTCCCCTTCATCAAGGCGGTGAAGGGCAGCGACCGCCACCAGATCCTCGCGGCCTTCGAGGAACGCATCCACAACACGCCGGAGCAGGAGTTCCAGACCGCCCTGGCCGAAATCAACAAGATCGCGATGTTCCGCCTGCAGCAGCTCTGAGCCCGCGGCTGGAAATTCACGTCACCAAGGAGAACAAGATGAGAACCTACAACGCTCCCTTCGAGAAATTCGTCAACCTGGCCGACGAGCGCCTGGGGAGCAAGGTGATCAGCGTCACCGACGAATGGTTCGCCGCCGCCAGCCGCATGCTGCAGCCCACCCCCGCGGTGTGGAAGGAAGGCGTCTTCGACGACAACGGCAAGTGGATGGACGGCTGGGAATCCCGCCGCAAGCGCTTCGAGGGCTACGACCACGCGGTGATCCGCCTGGGCGTGCCGGGCTCGATCAAGGGCGTGGACATCGACACCAGCTTCTTCACCGGCAACTTCCCGCCGTCGGCGTCCCTGGAAGGCTGCTTCGTGGCCGAGGGCGACCCCAGCGACGACACCCAGTGGACCGAGGTGCTGCCCTCCGTCGAGCTGCAGGGCAACAGCCACCACTACCACGAGATCAGCGACGAACGCCCCTACACCCACCTGCGCCTGAACATCTACCCGGACGGCGGCGTGGCGCGCCTGCGCGTGTACGGCATTCCGTTCCGCGACTGGGCCAACCAGAACCCGAACGAGCAGGTCGACCTCGTCGCCGCGCTGAACGGCGGCCGCGCCCTGGCCTGCTCCGACGAACACTTCGGCCGCATGAGCAACATCCTGAACCCCGGCCGCGGCGTGAACATGGGCGACGGCTGGGAAACCGGGCGCCGCCGCACCCCCGGCAACGACTGGGTGATAGTCGCGCTGGGCCACGCCGGCATCGTCGAGAAGATCGTCGTCGACACCCTGCACTTCAAGGGCAACTACCCGGAAAGCTGCAACATCCAGGCGGCCTTCGTGAAGGGCGGCACCGACAGCCAGATCGCCACCCAGAGCCTGTACTGGCGCGAACTGCTGCCGAGCCAGAAGCTGCAGATGCACAACGAGCACACCTTCATCGAGCAGATCAGGGAACTGGGCCCGATCACCCACGTGCGCCTGAACATCTTCCCGGACGGTGGCGTCAGCCGTCTGCGCCTGTTCGGCAAGGTGGCCAGGTAAGCGCAACACCTCCCCCGTCATCCCCGCGAACGCGGGGATCCAGAGACACCGGGCTCCCGCGTTCGCGGGAGTGACGCAAGGGAAAGCGGTCCCCGGGCTCGCCCGGGCACAGAACAACGAACACAAGTGACCAGCCATGCGTACCCTGAAGATCGAACCGTTGACCAAGGAAGCCTTCGCCCCGTTCGGTGATGTCATCGAAACCGAAGGCAGCGACTACTTCATGATCAACAACGGTTCTACCCGCCGTTACCACAAGCTCGCCACGGTGGAGACCGCGCAGGCCGAGGATAAGGCGATCATCAGCATCTTCAGCGCCGAAGCACTGGAGATGCCCCTGCGCATCCGCATGCTGGAGCGTCATCCGCTGGGCAGCCAGGCTTTCATCCCGCTGCTCGGCAACCCCTTTCTGGTCGTGGTCGCGCCACTTGGCGACGTACCTGTACCGGGCCTTGTCCGCGCCTTCCTGAGCAACGGAAGGCAGGGCATCAATTACCACCGCGGCGTCTGGCACCACCCGGTGCTGACGATCGAAAAGCGGGATGACTTCCTGGTGGTCGATCGCAGCGGTTCCGGCAACAACTGCGACGAGCATTTCTTCACCGAGGACGAGCAACTGCTCCTCGACCCCCAACTAAACTAATAAGAGAGGCCCGTCCGCCGCGACGCCGGTGGCCGGGCAAGAGGTAATGACTGTGGAAGCACATCTCATCGAATGGGCGAACCTGCTGGTTCGCTGGATTCACATGATCGTCGGCATCGCCTGGATCGGTGCCTCGTTCTACTTCGTCTGGCTGGAAAACAACCTCAACCGCGCCAACCCGCGCGAAGGGCTCTCCGGAGACCTCTGGGCGATCCACGGCGGCGGCATCTACCACCTGGAGAAATACAAGCTGGCACCGCCGAAGATGCCGGACAACCTCCACTGGTTCAAATGGGAGGCCTACTCCACCTGGCTCTCGGGCGTGTGCCTGCTGACCATCGTGTTCTACCTGAACCCCAGCCTGTACCTGGTGGCCCCGGGCAGCGACCTGGCGCCCGCCGCGGCCGTGGCCATCGGCATCGGCTCGCTGATCGCCGGCTGGTTCATCTACTCCACCCTGTGCGACTCGCCGCTGGGCAAGGCCCCCGCCCTGCTCGGCGCCATCCTGTTCGCCCTGCTGGTGCTCGCCGCCTACCTGCTGAGCCAGGTGTTCAGCGGCCGCGGCGCCTACCTGCACGTCGGCGCGATCATCGGCACCATCATGGTCGGCAACGTGTTCCGGGTGATCATGCCGGCCCAGCGCGCGCTGGTGAAGGCCATCGAGGAAGGCCGCGAGCCCGACCCGGTGCTGCCGGCCAAGGGCCTGCTGCGTTCACGGCACAACAACTACTTCACCCTGCCGGTGCTGTTCATCATGATCAGCAACCACTTCCCGAGCACCTACGGCAGCCACTACAACTGGCTGATCCTGGCGTGCATCGCGGCGCTGGCGGTGATAGTGCGGCACTACTTCAACACCCGCCACAACGGCAACGGCATGGCCTGGGCCCTGCCCGCCGGCGCCGTGGGCATGATCGCCCTCGCCTTCGTCACCGGCCCGACGCTGCAGAGCGCCGCACCGACCAGTGCCAGCGCCCCGGCGAAGGTCGAGTACCAGCCGCTGCCGGAAACCGCCATCGGCGGCAAGACCGCCGCCGAACGCGCCAAGGAAGACAGCGAGAAGGCCGCCGCCCCGGCGCAAGCCCCGGCCCAGGCGCAGGCCAGCAGCGCCGGCGGCAATGGCGACTTCGAGAAGGTTCATCACGTCATCCAGGAACGCTGCACCGTGTGCCACTCGGCCAAGCCGACCAGCCCGCTGTTCAGCGCCGCCCCGGCCGGCGTGATGTTCGACACGCCGCAGCAGATCCAGGCGCAGACCGCGAAGATCCAGGCGCTGGCCGTGGCCTCCCAGGTCATGCCGCTGGGCAACATCACCCAGATGACCCAGGAAGAGCGCAACCTGATCGGCTCCTGGATCGCCAGGGGCGCCCAGACCAACTGAGCCACCGCGGTTCGCCGGAACCAGGAAAACCGCACCTTCGGGTGCGGTTTTTTTATGCCCGCAGGCTTTTCGTAGGAGCGGACTCCGTCCGCGATTCCTCCGGCAAGGCCGGCGCCCGATGTTTCGCCTGCACCGCCCAAGCCATGTAGGAGCGCGCCCTGCGCGCGAATCGCGGACAGAGTCCGCTCCTACAGGAACACCGACTCCACGAAATAAAAATGTAGTCCCACCCGACCTACGGCTACATCCCGCCGAAGCCACGAAACACGCGACCTAGAGCGATCCGAAACCCATCATTCACAAGCCGACCGACGAGTTGTATACAAAAACATATTGAAGCGAATACACATCAACGTTATAAAGTCCCGCACCGCTTCACCCGCACGGCCCCGGGGGTGTGGCGAGCCAGTACTACCCGGTCGCCGAGCCTGATCGGCGCCCACCAGTGACACAACAATAAAAATCGAGGTGTTGCATGTCCGAGGTAACTGAGCGCCACGCTGCCGGCTCGTCCGCCGACCAGCGTCTGCCGTTGCTGCAACTGCTGCTGGTGGGATTCCAGCACGTGCTCCTGATGTACGGCGGCGCCGTGGCCGTCCCGCTGATCGTCGGCCAGGCCGCCGGCCTGTCCCGCGAGGAAATCGCCTTCCTGATCAACGCCGACCTGCTGGTCGCCGGCATCGCCACCGTGGTGCAGTCGCTGGGCATCGGCCCCGTCGGCATCCGCATGCCGGTGATGATGGGCGCCAGCTTCGCCGCCGTCGGCAGCATGGTGGCCATGGCCGGGATGCCCGGCGTGGGCATCAACGGCATCTTCGGCGCCACCATCGCCGCCGGCCTGTTCGGCATGCTCGTGGCGCCCTTCATGAGCCGCATCGTGCGCTTCTTCCCGCCGCTGGTGACCGGCACCGTGATCACCTCCATCGGCATGTGCCTGTTCCCCGTGGCCATCAACTGGGCTGGCGGCGGCAAGGGCGCGGCCAACTTCGGCGCCCTGGAGTACCTGTTCCTGTCCAGCCTGGTGCTGGCCGCCATCCTGCTGGTCAACCGCTTCCTCAAGGGCTTCTGGACCAACGTCTCGGTGCTCATCGGCATGCTGCTGGGCTACGTCGTCGCCAGCGGCATGGGCATGGTCGACCTGTCCGGCATCGACGCCCGCCCGGCCTTCGAGGTGGTCACCCCGCTGCACTTCGGCGCGCCCAGCTTCCACCTGGCGCCGGTGCTGTCCATGTGCCTGGTGGTGCTGATCATCTTCGTCGAGTCCACCGGCATGTTCCTCGCCCTGGGCAAGATCACCGGCGACGAAATCTGCCCGCGCCGCCTGCGCCGCGGCCTGCTGTGCGACGCCACGGCGTCCTTCTTCGCCGGCTTCATGAACACCTTCACCCACTCCTCCTTCGCCCAGAACATCGGCCTGGTGCAGATGACCGGGGTGCGCAGTCGCTTCGTCACCGTCGCTGCCGGCGGCTTCCTGATCCTCCTGAGCCTGATGCCCAAGGCCGCCTACGTGGTCGCCTCGATCCCGCCGGCGGTGCTGGGCGGGGCCGGCATCGCCATGTTCGGCATGGTCGCCGCCAGCGGCATCCGCATCCTCCACGAGGTGGACATCGTCGACCGGCGCAACCAGCTGCTGGTGGCGGTGAGCATCGGCATGGGCATGGTCCCGGTGGTGCGCCCGGACTTCTTCGCCGCCCTGCCCGCCTGGATGGAGCCGATCACCCACAGCGGCATCGCCATGACCGCGATCTGGGCCGTGCTGCTCAACCTGCTGTTCAACATCCTCGGCGAACGTGGCCGCGACGCCCTCTGCGGGCACCACTGAAGCCGACGCTTTCGGCGGGCCCCTCCCGACGCCTGCCGCTTCCAGCCGCGCCTCACTCCTGCGCGGCTTTTTTCATTCCCCGCCGCACGAAACCATCCGCAGGCACGGTTCGTAGCCATGATCGCGGACAGAGTCTCCTACAGGGAAATGCCACGCCTTCCGGCAACTTGTAGGAGCGAGCTTGCTCGCGAACGGACTCCGCAGCGGGGTTTATTCGCGAGCAAGCTCGCTCCTACGAAGAGCATTTCGGCACGGGCCGCAAGACAGTTGCTCCTACGGTTCCAGGAAGCACGGGCGTAGGAGCGGGCCCTGCCCGCGATTCGCGCGCAGGGCGCGCTCCTACAGGGGAATGGCATGGCACGGTCGTAGGAGCGGACTCCGTCCGCGATTGGACTCACCGGCCACGCCGGACGCCCCGGTGGCACGGCCAACGGCGGATAACCGCGAACGGTTATTCGCCCTACGCCAAACGGCCGGCCGCAAACGAAAAGGCCGCGCATCCTGCGATGCACGGCCTCACCTTCCTTCACCCGGCTTTCACCGGGCCGCTGCAGCCTCCCGCCGCATGGGACTGCGCAGCGCCGACGTCTCGCTCAGCGGCATGCTCTCGGGCCGGTAGCCCAGGCGCAGGCCGCCCCAGTGGCGGCCGTTGACGAAGATCGGCACCGACAGGTCGTGCATCAGCTCGCCGGTATCGCGGCAGTAGGTCTGCAGCAACAGCGCCTGCTGGTGGCTGCCGCAGCGGATCCCGGTGCGGTCGTCGAACAGGCGCTTGCTGCGGCTCTTCAGGCGGTCCACCTCGGGGTTGCCAGTGGGCGGCTGGGCGAAGGCGCGGTTGTGCGTCGGCACGTAGCCCTCGGCGGTGCAGGCGATGGCGAACACCAGGCCTTCGTGGCGCTGCAGCAGGTCTTCCTGGATCTTCGGCAGCACCTCGTCGGTATAGCGGTCGAAGCGCGTGCCGTACTTCTGCGGCTCGGTGCCGGGAATCGGCTGATAGTGGCGGTCGAACAGGTCCTCGACGGTGATCCGGCCGTCGTCGAGGTCGGCGGCGAAGCGCGCCCCTATGCTCGACGCCCCTTCGCGGGCCAGGTCGTAGACGCGCTGGTGGTAGTCGTCCAGGCCGACCTCGGCCAGGCGCTCGCTGATGGCCTCGGCCTGCGCCTCCAGGTGCACGGCGGCGTCGGCCAGGCGGTGGGTCTGCTCGTCGCTGACGCGGATGTCGCCGCGCATGCTCTCCACCGCGGCGAACAGGTTGTCCAACTGGTGGCGGTTGATCTCGGCGCCCTCGGCGATCTCGGTGATCTGCCGCTCGACGCCGGCGGCCAGCCCGGCGATGCCTTCCAGCTGCCCACCGGTGCTTTCCACCTGGGCCAGGCCCTCGTCGAGGTCGGCGGCCAGCTGGAGGATCTGCTCGGCGACCTGGGCGGTGCGCTGCTGGATGTCCTCGACCATCTGCCCGACTTCCTCGGTGGCCTCGGCGGTGCGCGCGGCCAGCCCGCGCACCTCGTCGGCGACCACCGCGAAGCCGCGGCCGTGCTCGCCGGCGCGGGCCGCCTCGATGGCGGCGTTGAGCGCCAGCAGGTTGGTCTGGCTGGCGATGGACTGGATCACCTGGGTGACGCGCTGGATGTCCTCGCTGCGCTGGCTCAGCGCCTCGATCAGCGCCCGGCTCTCGCCGGCGCGGCCGCTGAGCTGGTGCATGCGGGCGATCGCCTGCTGCAGCTCGGCACGCCCGGCGTCACTGCCGGCGCGGGCCTGGGTGGCGGCCTCCATGGCCTGGCGCGCCAGGCTGGAGGTGGCGCGCTCGGTGTGGATCATCACCTCGGCGCTGCCGACGATCTGCTCGGCCGCCGCCAGCTGCGACGCCAGGCGCTCCACCAGGCGCTGCACGGAATAGGACACGCCAGCGGCGGACAACGCATTGTGGCTGGTGCTGTGGGACAGGTCGCGGGTCAGCGCGGCCAGCTCCGGCGCCGCGGACGATACGCCGGGCAAGCTGCGGCGCTGGCCGACGAACCAGGGCAGCCAGAGCAGCCCGAAACCGAGCAGCAGGCACAGCGACAGCGGCCAGCCGCCCAGCGACTGGGCGATGAACAGCGCGAGAAGACCGGCAGTCTGCAGGGAAAGAACGAGGAAGATACGCGAACGTGTCGGGTCCATGAGGGCACCTCTCCAGCCACCGCCCGCCCCGTGGAACACCCGGGTTGGCGCAGGCCCTGAATTATTGTTGTCAGGGCCATTAGGCGACCATTTGTCAGCCGCGGCTATCGTCCCTTAGTCGGTAGTGTGGCCGTCATTCCGGGTTGGCGCACTGCTGCGATTCGGCTCATGGCACAGTAGGTGTCATCTGATTCAGAAGCAGGCACGGTCTACCCGCAAGGTGGAATAGCGCCCGAACGAGGACGGAGTTCGGCCTGTGGCTGAAGGTGCGGGTGCCGGCCGAAGCCGCCGCGGACTGAGAACGCGCGGCCCGTGGGTCGCGCGAGGTGGCGCTCAGTTGCTCGAACCGGACTGGTAGGTGTTCACCACGCAGCCATTGGCGTCGTAGTTGATGCTGAAGAAGTTCAGGTACTTGTCGTTCCAGTAGGTGCTGCTGCCGGCGCCGTGGGCGCTGGCCTGGTCGCTCGGGGTGCCGAACATGTCCTCGATTTCCTTGCGGCTCATGCCCGGGACGATTTCCTTGCGCACCATGGCGGTCCGCAGGTCGCGCTCGGAAAGCCCGGTGGAGCAACCCGGCCGCTCCTCGGAGCCACCCACCACGGTCACCCGTGTGCCGCCGACCGGCGCCGGGTTGGCCGGTGGCTGCGCCGGATAAGCCCCCGCCGGGGCATAGTCCGCAGGTGGCGCCTGAAGCGCCGGCTGCGCCATCACCGCCCCCTCGCCGCTGCCGCTGGGCCGGCGGTTCTCCACGTTCAACTCGACACCGGCGTTGCCGCCGTTGGGGCAGGCCTGCTTGGTGAAAGTCACCTTGCCCTGCGCATCGACGCACTTGTAGATCGTATCCGCCTGCGCCCAGGCGGCGCAGAACAACAGCGGAACCGCAACGAGAACACCCTTCATACAGCCTCCCTGGCTGATCAGTGGCAGATTGACACCTCAGACCGCCGCCCCGGCAAAAGTTCCAGGACCGATACACGAAATCCTAACCGTATCGCCAGGAACAACCCACATCCCGGCATCTTCGCCCTTTCTGCTAGAATACCCGCCCCTTCACCGATCCCGCGCCGTGCCGGCCCCCGCCGCCGTGGCCGAAGCCCGTACCCAGCATGCCGCAAGACGCCCGCCCGCAACGCCCCGAGCCCTCCCGCCGCTTCTCCGTGGCGCCGATGATGGACTGGACTGACCGTCATTGCAGATTCTTCCTGCGCCAACTGTCGAGCCATGCCCTGCTCTATACCGAAATGGTCACCACCGGGGCCCTGCTGCACGGCGATGCCGCGCGCTTCCTGCGCCACGACCAATGCGAGCACCCGCTGGCCCTGCAACTGGGCGGCAGCGTGCCGGCGGAGCTGGCGGCGGCCGCGCGGCTGGCCGAGGCGGCCGGCTACGACGAGGTGAACCTGAACGTCGGCTGCCCCAGCGACCGGGTGCAGCACAACATGATCGGCGCCTGCCTGATGGCCCACCCGGCGCTGGTTGCCGAGTGCGTCCGGGCCATGCGCGAGGCCGTTTCGATCCCGGTCACGGTCAAGCACCGCATCGGCATCAACGGCCGCGACAGCTACGCCGAGCTGTGCGACTTCGTCGGCCAGGTGCGCGAGGCCGGCTGCCACAGCTTCACCGTGCATGCGCGCATCGCCATTCTCGAAGGCCTGTCGCCCAAGGAGAACCGCGAGGTCCCGCCGCTGCGCTACGAGGTGGCGGCGCAGCTCAAGCGGGATTTCCCGGACCTGGAGATCGTCCTCAACGGCGGCATCAAGACCCTGGAGGAATGCCAGGCGCACCTGCGCACCTTCGACGGCGTGATGCTCGGCCGCGAGGCCTACCACAACCCCTACCTGCTGGCCCAGGTGGATGCCGCGCTGTACGGCGCCGCGGCTCCGGCCATCAGCCGCGCCGAGGCGCTGTCGCGGATGCGCCCGTACATCGAGCGGCACATCGCCGAGGGCGGCGCCATGCACCATGTGACGCGCCACGTGCTCGGCCTCGGCCAGGGCTTCCCCGGCGCGCGGCGCTTCCGCCAGCTGCTTTCGGTGGACGTGCACAAGGCTGCCGATCCGCTTCGGGTGCTCGACCAGACCATCGAACTTCTGGATGGCCGCTAGGTCCCGTTGAGCGCCGTCCGGGCCTCGGGTAAGGTCATGGCATCGCCACCGGAAGAGTTGCCATGACCTCCAAGCTGGAACAACTGAAGCAGTACACCACTGTCGTCGCCGATACTGGCGATTTCGACGCCATTGCCCGCCTGAAGCCGGTGGATGCCACCACCAATCCTTCCCTGCTGCTCAAGGCCGCCGCCCTGCCCCGCTACGCCGAGCACCTGGCCCGCGCCACCGCGGCCAGCGGCGGTGACGCCGGCCTGGCCTGCGACCGCTTCGCCGTGGCGGTGGGCAAGGACATCCTCGGGGTGATCCCCGGGCGGATCTCCACCGAGGTCGACGCCCGCCTGTCCTTCGCCACCGAGGACACCCTGGCCCGCGCCCGCCGGCTGATCGACCTGTACGACGAACAGGGCATCGGCAAGGACCGCGTGCTGATCAAGATCGCCGCCACCTGGGAAGGCATCCGCGCCGCCGAGCAGCTGGAACGCGACGGCATCCAGACCAACCTGACGCTGCTGTTCTCCTTCGCCCAGGCCGCCGCCTGCGCCGACGCCGGGGTATTCCTCATCTCGCCCTTCGTCGGCCGCATCTACGACTGGTACAAGAAGGCCAACGCCCGCGACTACGTCGGCGCCGAGGATCCGGGCGTGCAGTCGGTGTCGCGCATCTACCGCTACTACAAGGCCAACGGCTACCGCACCGTGGTGATGGGCGCGAGCTTCCGCAACCTGGGGCAGATCGAGCAACTGGCCGGCTGCGACCGCCTGACCATCAGCCCGGAACTGCTGCAGCAGCTGGCCGACGCCCAGGGCGAGCTGCCCCGCGCGCTGCAGCCCGGCGAGGGCGAGGCGCGCCAGGTGCTCGACGAGAGCGCCTTCCGCTGGCAGCTGAACGAGGACGCCATGGCCACCGAGAAGCTGGCCGAAGGCATCCGCCTGTTCGCCCGCGACCAGGAAAAGCTGGAAGCCCTGCTGGGCGGCCGCTAGAAACGGCGCGCAGCAAGACCAACCGGCGCCCCAGGGCGCCGGTTTGCGTTGTATCGACGGGCTCCGGCGGATCAGTGGTGCTCGAGGGCACTCACCAGGTCGTGGAAGGCTTCACGGTTGGACTCGTTCAGGCCCATGAGGATGCGGTGGGCCTCCAGCACCTTGCTGCGCACCACTTCCTCGGACTGGTCCTGGGGCGGCAGGTCGGTGAGGCAGTCCGTGCAGGGGATGGGCCGGTCGACGATGTTGAACACCTGGTCGAAGCCCATGGACTGCAGCAACCGGGTGATGTCCGGGTTGGTGGTCACCAGGGTCGGCAACAGCCCCACCTTCTGCCGCGAGAGGATGGACAGCTTGGCCAGCAGGCCCAGGGTGGTGCTGTCGATGCTCTGGGTTTCCGTGAGATCGATGATGATCGCCGTGAAATTCAACGCGGCGAAGATTTTTTCAATGGTGGCATCCAGCGCCGAACACAGGGTCAGTCGGACTTCGCCCACGAACTTCAGGACGAATGAGCCATCCTGCTCGGCGAACTGGATTTTACCGGTACTCATGCAAGGTTCCTGCTCAACACCAGCAAGGCGATATCATCCGGCATCTCGGACAACTTGGCCAGCCCGAAGACCTGGCGCAGGCCGTCCAGCGTCCCGCCGGCGGCGACGACCTGCTCGGGCAGGGCCGTCTCCTTTTCTTTCAATGTAGCCCCGGGCAGCACGTCCAGTATGCCGTCGGAGAACAACGACAGGCTGAAGGACCTGGGCAGGTCCATGGTCCGGTCGTCGTAGGTGGCGTCCTCGAACAGGCCCACGGGCAGGCCGCGGCCCTCGAGGTAGCGTGCTTCGCCGTCGACATAGAGTACCGGCAGCGGCAGGTGGCCGCCGATGCTGTAGGTCAGGCGATCGGTTTCCAGGTCGATCACCCCGCCGAGCATGGTCACGTGCTTGCCCAGCCTGGTGTTGATCAGCCCGCGATTGATGTGCCCGAGCACCTCCGAAGGCTTGAACTCGGGCAGCGTGCCCGCCCGCCGCGACTCGTAGAGCAGGCGGGTGGTCATGAACTTCAGCAGCACCGTGACGAAGGCCGAGGACGCGCCATGGCCGGAGACGTCGGCGAGGTAGAAGCCGATGCGCCGCTCGTCGACGCGGAAGTAGTCGACGAAGTCGCCGGACAGGTACAGCGACGGGATGATCTGGTGGGCGAACTTCAGGCCCTCGGCTTCCCAGGGCGTCACCGGCAGCATGTTCATCTGCACCTGGCGCCCGGCGTTCTGGTCTTCCTGCAGCAGGTTCAGGCTGGCCTGCAGCTCGCGGTTGGCGGTTTCCAGCTTCTCCCGGTAGCGGCGGTTCTCCGAACGCAGGTAGGCGCGGTCCAGGGCGCGGCGCACCGAGTGCTCCAGCACCGCCAGGTCTTCCAGGGGCTTGATCAGGTAGTCCGCGGCGCCCAGGCGCAGGGCCTCGACCACGTCGCTCATCACCCCGGCCCCGGAGAGCACGATGACCGGCGTTTCCACCGCCATCTCGCTGACCCGGCGGATCAGCTCCAGGCCGTCCATCTGCGGCATGCGCAGGTCACAGATGACCAGGTCGGGCAGTTCGTGCTGGAAGACCTGCAGGCCCTGCTGGCCGTTGGTCGCCTGCAGGACTTTGAAACCGCTGTCTTCCAGGTAGGCGGCGAGGCTTTCGCGAACGGCCTCGTCGTCGTCGATGATCAGCAGCGTGGCACTGGGTTTGTGCATGGGTTATCCAGGCAAACGGCGCCGGAGGTGGTGGATGTGGGCGCGCATGGCTATGAAAACGGCGCGGGTCGGGTGCGACAAGGCGCAGACACTACTCCCATCCGCCCGAGGGTTCAAGACGGCGGCTCGGCACGCTTGCAGCAGCCCCGGGGCGGATGGGTGGCGAGTGTGTCAGAAGTCGTCTTCGACCTGGCCGTCCTTGACCTTGAACTCGCGGTTCTGCAGGTAGGCGTTGCGGATGAAGGTGTACTTGTCGCCGGAAATCAGCTTCTCGGACTTCAGCAGGTTGGCGCGGGTGTCCACCACGTCCACGGCGCGGAGGCTGTTGCGCACCGACACGTCGTCAATGTACGGGTACATGCCGGTGTAGGCGTCCGGGATCTTCGACGGCGCATCGCGCAGGGTGCTCGGGCCCAGCAGCGGCAGCATCACGTACGGGCCGCTGCCCAGGCCCCAGTAGCCGAGGGTCTGGCCGAAGTCCTCGTCGTTGCGCTGCAGGCCCATGCGGGTGGCCACGTCGATGAAGCCGGCCAGGCCGAAGGTGGTGTTGAACAGCAGTCGGCTGGTGTCGACCCCGGCGTGCTCGAGCTTGCCCTGCAGCAGGTCGTTGACCAGGTTGCGCACGTCGCCGATGTTGCTGAAGAAGTTGTGGACGCCGTCCTGCACGAAGTTCGGCGTCACCTTCTGGTAGCCCTGCGCCAGCGGTTTCAGCGCATAGGTGTCGAGGGTGTCGTTGAACACGAAGATCGGGCGGTTGACGCTCTCCCAGGGGTCGTCTTCGCTCGCGGCCTGGGCCAGGAAGGGAAGCATGACCAGGCCGGCTCCGGCCAGCAGGCGAGCGGTGCGCTGCATCCATTTGACGCCGTGTGGGCGCATCGGGTTTCTCCTTTGAAAGTCTCATGAGGCCGCCGCCGCGGCCTCGAACCGCTGCGCAGTATATAGTTCCAGATTCGATTTGCAGACATCGGATTGTTTCTAACGCCTTCGCCCCCGGAGCACGGCCGGAAACGCCGCCCTCCCCTTACGATAGCCAAGAGCCAGCTTTTGTGCCGATGCGATTCGCTTGCCGACTGCGCTGGAAGGTCCTTCGTAGGATCGAGGGGGACGCCTAGTTCTTGCTCGCGAACCTTGGTCCTGTGCTCCTATCTCCCCATCGTCATTCCCGCGAACGCCGGAACCCCAAAAAGACGTTGGATTTGGGTGTAGCGCGCCGCTCCGAGTGTTCGGATGTCTCTTGTTTCGCCCCCTCGGGCGAGTCCCTTTTGTCAAACGCCACAAAAGGAACCAAAAAGGCTTGCCCCGC
>NZ_JAZAQP010000056.1:0-42132 GCF_036231725.1 Pseudomonas sp. JH-2
GATACGGCAATTCCGTGATCCTAAATGCGTTACCTATGTCTCCCGACACCTGTTACCCATGTCTCCCGGCAGAACACGAAGCGATACCCATCCTGCGAAGAGCACCTCGACGCAAATCCACGGGCGAAAAAAAAGTGTTACCGGCAAGGCCGATAACACTTTTTCCGCCAGCTGCGCGCAGCGTCAGGCGAGGCTCTTGCTCACCACCTCGTAGACGTCGCTGGACAGCTCGCCCGAGGCCAGGATGCGCTCCAGCTCGGCGCGCATCAGGCCCTGGCGCGCCGGGGCGTACTTGCGCCAGCGGGTCAGCGGCGCCAGCAGGCGCGAGGCGATCTGCGGGTTGAGCGCGTTGAGGGTGATCACCTGGTCGGCCAGGAAGCGGTAGCCCGCTCCGTCGGCGCGGTGGAAGTTGACCAGGTTCTGGTTGGCGAAGGCGCCGATCAGGGCACGAATCTTGTTCGGGTTCTTCAGGGTGAAGGCCGGGTGGCCCATCAGCGCCTGCACGCGCTCCAGTCCGCCGGGCAGGGTGCAGCCGGCCTGCACGCTGAACCACTGGTCCATCACCAGCGGGTTGTCCTTGAAGTAGTCGGCGAACATTTCCAGGCCCTTGGCCTTCTCGTCGTCGTACGGCGAGTTGACCAGCACCGCCAGGGCGGTCAGGCGTTCGGTCATGTTGTCGCAGGACTCGTACTGCTCCAGGCAGGCCGCCAGCACCTCGTCGCCGCCCACCAGCATCAGGTAGGACAGCGCGATGTTCTGCAGGCTGCGCCGGGCGATGTGCTCGGCCTCGGCCACGTACGGGGTCTTGCGCGAGGTCTCGCGGTTGGCCTGGTAACGCTGCCACAGCGGCTCGCGCAGGGCCTCGGCGATGCGCTTGCGGGTGAACTCGCGGGCGGCGTGGATGGCCTCGACGTCGGCCACCTCGCTCAGTTCGGTGAGGTAGGCCTCGCTGGGCAGCGAGAGCATCTCGGCGACCATCGCCTGGTCCAGCGCGTTGTCCTGCAGCAGGGTGTGGAAGACGCTGAGCAGGCGCTCGTCGAGCACCAGTGGCTCGCCGCGCTGGTGCTGGCCGATCAGCTCCTGGAGCACCTGCACCGAGAGCTGCTGGCCGGCTTCCCAGCGGTTGAAGCCGTCCTCGTCGTACTGCATGAGGAACATCAGCTGGTCGCGGTCGTAGGGGAAGCTCAGCTTCACCGGCGCGGAGAAGCCGCGCAGCAACGAGGGCAGCGGCTTATCGGCCAGGCCGACGAAGGTGAAGGACTGCTCCGCCTCGGTCACCTGCAGCACGCGGTTGCTGCCGTGGGCATGCTCCTCGCCGGCCAGGCGCAGCGGCAGCGGGTTGCCC
This sequence comes from Pseudomonas sp. JH-2, assembly GCF_036231725.1. NCBI lineage: Bacteria > Pseudomonadati > Pseudomonadota > Gammaproteobacteria > Pseudomonadales > Pseudomonadaceae > Pseudomonas > Pseudomonas sp. JH-2. The sequence goes on from NZ_JAZAQP010000056.1 coordinate 1,346, forward strand.
AGGGCGTCGAGCAGGCCCATTTCCACCGGGATGACGAAGGGCTGCTTGACCTGCTGGCCCGGGGACGGCGGGCAGCTCTGGCGGAAGGTCAGAGTGTAGCTCTGCGCCGCCGCGTCGTAGCTTTCCTCCACCGCCAGGCGCGGGGTGCCGGACTGGCTGTACCAGCGCTTGAACTGCGTCAGGTCGACGCCGTTGGCGTCTTCCATGGCCTTGACGAAGTCGTCGCAGGTCACCGCCTGGCCGTCATGGCGCTCGAAGTACAGGTCGGTGCCCTTGCGGAAGCCCTCGGCGCCGAGCAGGGTGTGGATCATGCGCACCACTTCCGAGCCCTTCTCGTAGACGGTCAGGGTGTAGAAGTTGGAAATCTCGATGAACGAGTCCGGGCGCACCGGGTGGGCCATGGGGCCGGCGTCCTCGGCGAACTGGTTGGTGCGCAGGAAGGCCACGTCCTCCACGCGCTTGACGGTGCGCGAGTTCATGTCGGCGGAGAACTCGCTGTCGCGGAACACGGTGAAGCCTTCCTTGAGCGACAGCTGGAACCAGTCGCGGCAGGTCACGCGGTTGCCCGACCAGTTGTGGAAGTACTCGTGGGCCACCACGCCCTCGACGCGCTGGTGCGCGGCGTCGGTGGCGGTCTCGGCCTTGGCCAGCACGCAGCTGGAGTTGAAGATGTTGAGCCCCTTGTTCTCCATGGCGCCCATGTTGAAGTCGTTGACTGCGACGATCATGAAGATGTCCAGGTCGTACTCGCGGCCGTAGACCTTCTCGTCCCAGCGCATGGCCTTCTTCAGGCTGTCCATGGCGTGCTGGCACTTGTCGATGTTCTCCGGCTCGACGTAGATGCGCAGGGCGACCTCGCGCTCGCTCAGGGTGGTGTAGGTGTCTTCCACCGCCCAGAGGTCGCCGGCGACCAGGGCGAACAGGTAGGCCGGCTTCCTGAACGGGTCCTGCCAGGTGGCCCAGTGCCGCCCGTCCTCTTCCGAGCCGCTGGCCACCGGGTTGCCGTTGGACAGCAGCACCGGGTACCTGTGCTGCTCGGCCGAGACGGTGGTGGTGAAGCTGCTCATCACGTCCGGGCGGTCGAGGTAGTAGGTGATCTTGCGGAAGCCCTCGGCCTCGCACTGGGTGCAGAACATCTTGCCGGACTTGTACAGGCCTTCCAGCGCGGTGTTGCTCTCCGGGTGGATGCGCACCGTGCTGTCGACGGTGAACTGCCGGGCGGTGGGCTGCAGGGTCAGGTGGTTCTCGTCCAACTGGTAGTCGCCCTCCTCCAGTACCCGGTCGTCCAGGGCCACCCACTGCAGCTCCAGCTGCTGGCCGTCGAGCACCAGCGGCGGCAGGCCCTCGCCGCGCTCGGGGTTGCGGCGCATGACCAGTTGCGCGTGGACCAGGGTGTGGTCCTCGTACAGTTCGAAGGTCAGGTTGGTCTCGTCGATCAGGTACTCGGGCGCCTGGTAATCCTTGAGGTAGATGACTTTCGGTTGATCAGTGCGCATGGTGGCCCTCCGGGCAGCTGCAAGCTCCAGGCTTTACGCTGCAGGTTCGTTGTTCGCCGGCTCAGCTTGCCGCTTGAGGCTCATAGCTGATAGCCAGCTGATAAGCTGTGTACTTACGGATATTGATGACGCCGGTGTCGAAGATCAGGTACTGGCCCTTGATGCCTTGCAGGGTACCCTCCACCACCGGCGTCTTGTCCAGATCGAAGCTGGTGATCTTGGCCAGATAGGCCTCCACCGGGTAGCGGATCTCGATCGGTTCGAGGTCGGTCACCGGCTGGATCGCCTGCAGGCCGAAGCGCTGTTGCAGCTCGCGCAAGCCCTCGGCGCAGTGGTCGAACAGCTGCTCGCGGATGGCCGCCAGGTCCAGCGGCTCGGCCTCGCCCTTGAGCAGGGCGCGCCAGTTGGTGCGGTCGGCCACCTGGCTGCGCAGCAGGTCCTCGACCAGCCCGGACTGCTGGCGCGTGGCCACGCGCAGGATCGGCAGCGCCTGGCGCGCGCCCTGGTCGATCCAGCGGGTCGGCACCTGGGTGGCGCGGGTGATGCCCACCTTCACCCCCGAGGAGTTGGCCAGGTAGACCACGTGGTCGGTCATGCAGAAGCGCTCGCCCCACGCCGGCTCGCGGCAGGTGCCATCGTCGTAGTGGCACTTTTCCGGGCTGACGATGCAGCTGTCGCATTGCGCCAGCTTGGTGAAGCAGGGGTAGCAGTAGCCCTGGCTGAAGCTTTTCTTCGTCTTGCGCCCGCAATGGCAGCAGAAGATCGCGCCCAGGTACTCCAGGCGCACCGTCCTGCCGATCAGCGGGTTGACCGCCAGCTCCTCGTCGCCGAGGCGGAAGGCGTACTGCACGGGGCTTTCCAGGCGCGCCGACATCTTGCTCAGGGCGCCGCGTCCAAGCTCTTCCATCAAAACCCGGCCATCAGTGCAGCGAATTGGACGAGAAGAGGATGTTGGGGATCGGCTCGGCGTGGGACTCGCACGCCTGCGGGCCCATGTAGCCGGTGCGCTGGTCTTCGGGCAGGTTCTGCAGCTCCCAGGCGATCATCGCCTGCAGGCACAGTTCCTTCTGCTCCTGGGTGAGCTTGCGGCCGTCCGGCCACTTGCCGATCTCCACGGCGAGCTTGAGGCCCTCGTAGATTTCCGGGGTGATGTTCTCGATGGTTTCGGCGAAGGACGACATGGGGCCGGCTCCTGCTGGGGGCAAAACCGGCATTCTACCGGGCCCGGCGCTTCGGCGCACGGGCACAGGTCAGGTGGTGGGTTCGCGAGCAAGCTCGCTCCTACGAAAAGCGGTGCTCCCTGCAGGAGCGAGCTTGCTCGCGAACCTCTAGGCGCCGCGCCCGCGCGCCAGCAGCCCGCCCAGCGCGCCGGTCAGGCAGCCGATCACCAGCCCGCCGACGTGGGCGCCGTTGGCGATGGAGCCGAAGCCCAGCAGGTCGATGACGCCGGACAGGCACACCAGCAGCCAGATCAGCATCATCGCCACTACGCCCCTGGGCAGGCGGTAGGCCGGGGTCGGCGCCAGCAGCTGGAAGATCCAGCAGTGCCCGAGCAGGCCGTAGAGCACCCCGGACAGGCCGCCGAACAGGCTCGGCCCGGAAGCCAGGTACTGCACGACGTTGGACACTAGGCCGAAGCCCAGGCTCAGGCCCAGCAGCAGGATGCCGCCCTGGCGGTACTCGATGCGCCGGCCCAGCTCCCAGTACCACATGGCGTTCATCGCCAGGTGCAGCCAGCCGAAGTGGATCAGCATGGGCGTGAACAGGCGCCACCACTGCCCCGCCGCCAGGCCGTCGGCCAGCGGCTGGAACATCACCCGGTCGCTGCCGACCAGCTGGAAGTCCTGGAAGGTGAACCAGCGCAGGGTGTCCGGGTTGCCGCCAAGCAACGTCAGGGCGGCGACCACGAAGGTCACCAGCAGCACCGCGGTGGTCACCTTGCTGGCCCGGACCTGGGCCAGGAAACCCGGCCCGCGGCGCCGTGGCTGGGCCGTGGCGGCCAGCTCGGGGTCGCCCTGGGGGTAGCGCCGGTAGAGGTCACGCACCTGCTCGGCGAGGCTTTCGTCCGGCACCCAGAGCACCTGTTCGCCGGCCTCCTCGCTGACCCGGAAGGGTACGTTCAGGCGCTGCAGCAGGCCGACGAAACCGGCGAGGTCCGCCGCCAGGGGCAGGCGCATGGCTACTACCGCACTCACTCATCCTCTCCCGGACGCTTCACGTCCACCCAGACGAACTTGTCGCGCTGCAGGCGCGTCTCCTGGTCCAGCCGGTAGGCCACCAGCTTGCCGTACATGACCGCGCTGTAGTCCAGGCAGGCCAGGTTCGGGCGGATCGGCGCCGGCGTGCCGCTGCGCCAGTAGTGGCCGACGAACAGCAGCGGCTGGTCGGCGCCGTAGCTCAGCAGGCTGGACTTCTGCTCGGCGCTCAGGCGCTCGGCGGCCACCTCGTCGGGCAGCGCGTCGGGCTGGAAGACGATATCGCCGTAGGTCTCCGGCTCGCGGTCCTCCTCCCAGAACTTGGTGCGGAAGAAGGCCCGGGTGAAGCCGTCGCTGCCGGTCAGCGTCATGCCGTGGGGCAGGCGCATGTCGGTGCCGCGCAGCAGCCGGTTGCACACCTGGTAGGCGAAGCTGCCGTGCGCGGCGGAAGTCTGGACGAAGGCCTCGTCGATGCGCCCGTCGGGGAACTGCCGGCGCAGCGAGTCGATCAGCCCGTTGTCCCAGCAGGCATGGACCATGCGGAAGCGCCCGGCGTCGAGGAACAGCGGCAGCTGCTGGAACCAGCCGAGGAAATCGCGCCAGTCGCCGGGGTGGCCCTCGAACTGGTCGAGGGTCTCCTGGATCAGCCGCGCGTGCCGCGGGGTGTGCTCGCGCACGTACTGGCGGCCGCTGCCCGGCGCCGCCGGGGTGGACCAGCCGAGCAGGTTGAATTCGTGGTTGCCCATGATGCACAGGGCCTCGCCGGCGGCGACCATGTCGTGCACCCGGTGCAGGGCCTCGCGGATGCGCGGGCCGCGGTCGACGATGTCGCCGAGGAACAGCGCCTGGCGCCTTGGGTGGCGCCACACGCCGCCGTGCAACTGGTAGCCCAGCTGCTCCAGCAGGCGGTCGAGGGTGTGCGCGCAGCCGTGGACGTCGCCGATCAGGTCGTAGCCACGGCCCGGGTCGAGTTCGCTCACTCGGCGCTCCCCAGGCGGCTGCCCCAGCCGAGCTTGGTCCGGCAGACCTCGTAGTAGTTGTGGTCGATCGGGTGGATCAGGCGCAGCTTCTGCGGCTTCTTGCTCACCGTGACCATGTCGCCCGGCGCGCAGGTGAAGTGGTTCTGCCCGTCGCAGGAGACCTGCGGGTAGATCTGCATGTTCGGCGACACCACGATCTTCAGCTCGCTGTTGCCGTCGACCACGATGGGCCGGCTGGACAGGGTGTGCGGGTACATGGGCACGATGACGATGGCGTCCAGCTTCGGGTGCATGATCGGCCCGCCGGCGGACAGCGAGTAGGCGGTGGAGCCGGTGGGCGTGGCGACGATCAGGCCGTCGGCCTTCTGGCTGCAGACGAACTGGCCGTCGATGTGCAGTTCGAACTCGATCATCCGCGTCGACTTGCCGGGGTGCAGCACCACGTCGTTGAGCGCGTCGCCCTGGCCGATGGACTCGCCGTGGCGGCGCACCTGGGCGTCCAGCAGGAAGCGGCTCTCGACGATGTACTGGCCGCCGAGCACCTCGGCCACCTTGGTCTCCAGCTCGTCCGGGCGGATGTCGGTGAGGAAGCCCAGGCTGCCGCGGTTGATGCCCAGCACCGGCACCTTGTGCCGGGCCAGCGCGCGCGCCGCGCCGAGCATGCTGCCGTCGCCGCCGACGACGATCACCAGGTCGCAGATCTCGCCCATGATCTTCCGCGAGCAGGTCTGCAGGCCGTGGCCGGGCAGCACTTCGGCGATGGTGTCCTCGAGGATCACGTGCAGGTGCCGCTCGGTCAGGAAGCGCTTCAGCCGACGGATGGTTTCCAGCACCTGGGTGCTGCCGAGGCGGCCGATGATGCCGATATTGCGAAAGGATTCCATGAGACTCCAGGCGGCGGTGCGAGCGGGAATGACGGAATTATGGGGGAAACCCCCGAACAGCGGCAAACCCGCGCGGCAGCGCGGGCGTTCGGCTAGGCTGCACAAATGAAGCCGACCGCCCATCTGCTCGAAGAGCTGCTAGCCGAACTGCGCCAACCCGCGGTGCGCGACCTCGCCTGGACCCTGCTCGCCGAACCCCTGCTGGATGCCGGCCCCCTGCCCCTGCGCCATCCGCTGGCGGCGAGCCGCTGGCTGGCCGAGCCACGGCTTCTGGAAGACTGGCTGCGCGCGCAGGAAAGCGACAGCGAGGCGCTGCGGGCCTGGCTGCAGCGTTCGCCACAGCAACGCCTGGGGCGCTACTACGAGCGCCTCTGGCAGTTCGCCCTGCAGCAGGCCCCCGACCTGCGCCTGCTCGGCGCCAACCTGGCGGTGCGCGACAACGGCCACACCCTGGGCGAGCTGGACCTGCTACTGGAAGACGACGACGGCCTGCACCATTTCGAGCTGGCCATCAAGCTCTACCTGGGCCCCAGCCGCGAAGGCCCGGAGGACTGGCTGGGCCCCGGCGCCGAGGACCGCCTGGCGAACAAGCTGCGCCACCTGCGCGAGCACCAGCTGCCGCTCTCCTCCAGCCCGCACGGCCGCGCGCTGGTCGCCGGTTTCAGCCAGGCCCCGGTGCAAGCCGCGCTCTGGCTGGGCGGCTACCTGTTCTACCCCTGGCCCGGCGAGTGCCCGGCGCCGGAAGGCGCCAACCCCGAGCACCTCGGCGGTTCCTGGCTGCACCGCCGCCACTGGCCCCTGTACCGCGCCCAGGGCGCGGGCCGCTGGCAGCCGCTGCCACGCGGCGAATGGCTGGCCCCGGCTCGCAAGGCCGACGACGAGAGCTGGACGCCGGAACGCTTCGACGCCTGGCTGGCGCAACTGCCGGCGGACGCCTTTCCCCAGCTGCTGGTGCGCCTGGAGCAGGACCGGGGCGAATGGCACGAGGCCGAGCGGCTGTTCCTGGTCGGGGACCAGTGGCCAAGAGTGCATAACGGGTATTCCCATTGAGAGGAGCATGGCTCGCTCCTACGAAGAGCAGCGCGGCGCGGTCGGCAAGACAGTCGCGCCTACGTCCGTGCCCTCCAGAAACCGTAGGGCGCATAACCGTTCGCGGTTATCCGCCGCCGGTCCGAGCGCCATGGCCATATGGGTGCCAGATGAGCCGTCCGATCGGCGGATAACGCTTCGCGTTATTCGCCCTACGTGTTCGCCGTGGGGTACGGCACATACCTGTAGGAGCGGGCCCTGCCCGCGATTTCGCGCGCAGGGGAATGGCGTCGGTATGCCCGGCTGGCGCGCACGAATGCCCTACGGCAATCGCCGCAAGCGCTCTTCCATCGCCCGCCGCCCCTGCAGGCCACCGCTGTGCACGGCGATCAACCGGCTGCCAGGAGGCACACGGCCAGCACATACCTCGTCATGAAGGGCCAGCAGCAGCTTGCCGGTGTACAGCGGCTCCAGCGGCACGCCGGTCGCCGCCTCGAAGTCGGCCATGAACCGCGCCAGCCCGGCGTCCACCTTGCCGAAACCGCCGCGGCTGGCGTCCAGCAGGCGATAGCCGGCGTCTTCGCGCCCCGCCTCGGCCAGCAGGCGCGGCAGCATGGCCTCCACGCCATGGCCGGGCGGAACCGCCAGGGCGCCGGTCACCGGGTGCGCTCCCCGCTCGCCCAGCACCAGCCCGGCCAGGGTGGTGCCGGTGCCACAGGCGGCCCAGAGCTGGTCGTAGCCGTTCCAGCCGATGCCCGGCAGTTGCCCGGGCAACTGCGCCACCAGCGGCGCGCAGCCCAGCGCACCGGGCAGGCCGCCACCGCCCTCGTCCACCGCCAGCAGGCGTGGGTAGCGTTCCCGCCAGGTATCCCAGAAGCCTTCGGCATGGCGCTCACGGTAGCCGGCGTAGCCGAGCCAGTGCAGTTGCATGCCCCAGGCGCGCAGGTCGCGCACCGTGGGCGTGTCCTGCTCGTTGCCGCGCAGCAGGCCGACGCTGGCGAAGCCGAAGCGCTGGCCGGCGGCGGCCAGGGCGTGCAGGTGGTTGGAATGGGCGCCGCCGAGGCTGATCAGGCCGTCCAGGCCCTGCTCGGCGGCCTGGCGCAGGTAGGGCGCCAGCTTGAACCACTTGTTGCCGGACACCCGCTCGTCGACCTGGTCCAGGCGCAACAGGGCCAGCTCGACGCCGGCCCGCTCCAGCCAGTCGAGGCGCACCTGTTGCAGCGGGGGTAACGGGCGCCAGTCGGGAAATCGCAGGGCGGCCACCTAGCCCGCGGTCACGCCGCGCAGACCGCCGCTGGTCTTGTGCCGGGCGCAGCAGTTGCTGTCGCCGTCGACGAAACGGCCGGGGGTATCCACCCGGTCGACCGGCAGCGCGCAACGTTCGCCGTTGGACAGGTGGCCGTCGCAGGTCGGCTGCTGGTAGTGGGCCAGCCACTGGCGATACTGGGCTTCGGAGACGAAGCATTTGGCGGCGGCGTAGGCCATGGGGTTTTCCTGGTAGCGCGGGATGTCCTGCAGGGGAATGGTCAGGTGCCCGGCGCCGGGATGATAGACGACGAAGATCACCCCGAGCGAGGTCAGCTTCTCCAGCAGCGCATCGCTCTCCGCCCGCGCCGCCTGGGCGGCCAGCTCGCGGCGCAGGGCCTCGTTGTCCTGCTGCAGCTGGCGGTCCAGCTCGCTGCGGTAGCTCAGCTCGGCGTCGCGCACCGCCAGCTGTTCCTTGTACTGGGCGATCACCGCCGCGACCTTGGCATCGGCCTCGCCTTCGAATTGCGCGCGCAGCTCCTCCAGCTCCACGCGCCCCTGCTGCTCGATGCTGCGCAGTTGCGCGGTCAGCTCCTCGCGGCCGCGCTGGAAGCCGTCCACCCGCTCGTCCAGCTCGCGGCGCAGGCCGGCGTTGATCTCTTCCTCGCGCTTGAGCCCCTCGCGCAGCGCAGCCAGCTCGGCCTGCAGCACCTTGACCTGTTCCTCGGCGCCCAGGCGCAGGCGCTGCAGTTCCTGCTCGTGCTGCTGGCTCAGGCTGGACAGGCGCGAGGCCTGCTGGCCGAGCAGCTCGGCGGTCTTCTGCCGCTGTTCCTCGAGCATCGCCTGGGCCAGCTTCTCGGCCTGCTCCCGCGGGTCTTCCGCCGGCGCCGCGTACCACTGGTGCTCGGCGGCGACCTTCAGGCGCTGCGGCTCGACGGCGACGGGCTCTTCCTCGACCAGCAGGCCGAGGTGGTTGCGGCGGATGGCGTCGCGCAACATCACCAGGTGGTTGTTGCCCGTCACCAGGCTCGGGTCCCACAGGTGCATCTGGTGCCAGGACACCGGGCACTGGCTGCGGCAGGCCAGGCGGATGGGCCCGGCGCCCATGTCCGGGCCGCGCCCGGCGCGGTCGGCGAGCTGGCGCAGCGGCAGGTTCCAGCCGCGGTCGGCCTCGCCGTTGTCGTCGAAATCCAGGTAGAAGAACACCGCCGCCTTGACCTGCAGGCGCGCGTTGATCAGCACGTAGGCCAGGCGCATCTGCCGGTCGGCGTATTCGTGCATCTGCACGACGTTGTCGAGCAGGGCCTCGAATTCGGGATAGAGCATCTGCTTGCAGATGCCTCGCTCATCGAAGAAGGCCACGGCCTCGACCATCTGAGGCTTCTTCTGCAGGCTCATGACGGGACCTCTGGACTGTCGCGAACAGGGTTGGGCCCGCAGAGGGGCCGGCGGCCGGGCCTCGAGCGCACCGGTGCCGGGGCAAGTCTAGGGGAAATGGTGACGCAGGCAATGTGACTGGGTTGGCAGTCGCTCGGCCGTTCGTAAGAAAGCGACGTACGACAGACGGAAAACTGTGACGGGTTCCGCCCTTTGCCGCCCGGACAGCGCGTCCGGGCGGCAGGGACGGTGGATCAGAGTTCTGCGGCCAGGCGCGAGCCCTGGTTGATGGCGCGCTTGGCGTCCAGCTCGGCGGCCACGTCGGCGCCGCCGATCAGGTGCACCTTCTGCCCGGCGGCGACCAGGCCGTCGTGCAGCTCGCGCAGCGGCTCCTGGCCGGCGCAGACGACCACGGTATCCACCGGCAGCACCTGCGGCTCGCCTTCTTCGCCGATGCGGATGTGCAGGCCGGCGTCATCGACCTTGAGGTACTCGACGCTGTTGAGCATCTGCACCCGCTTGTTCTTCAGCCCGGTGCGGTGGATCCAGCCGGTGGTCTTGCCCAGGCCGTCGCCGACCTTGGACTTCTTGCGCTGCAGCAGGAACACCTGGCGCGCCGCGGCATGCGGGTGCGGCTGGATGCCGGCGACGCCGCCGCGGGCCTCCAGGGCCTCGTCGATGCCCCACTCCTTCCAGAAGGCATGGCGGTCCAGGCTGGTGGACTCGCCGTCGTGGGTGATGTACTCGGAAACGTCGAAGCCGATGCCGCCGGCGCCGATCACCGCCACCTTCCGCCCCACCGGCTTGCGTTCGAGGATGGCGTCCAGGTAGCTGATCACCTTCGGGCTGTCGATGCCGGGGATGGCCGGGGTGCGCGGGACGATGCCGGTGGCCAGGAGGATCTCGTCGAAGCCGCCCTTGGCCAGGTCGTCGACCGACACGCGGGTGTTCAGGCGCACGTCGACGCCGGTGGTCTCCAGCTTGCGCTTGAAGTAGCGCAGGGTCTCGTAGAACTCTTCCTTGCCCGGCACGCGCTTGGCCACGTTGAACTGCCCGCCGATCTCGCCGGCGGCGTCGAACAGGGTCACCTGGTGGCCACGCTCGGCGGCCACGGTGGCGGCGGCCAGGCCGGCCGGGCCGGCGCCCACCACGGCGATCTTCTTCACGTGGGTGGTGGGGATGTAGTTCAGCTCGGTCTCGTGGCAGGCGCGCGGGTTGACCAGGCAGCTGGTCAGCTTGCCGCCGAAGGTGTGGTCCAGGCACGCCTGGTTGCAGCCGATGCAGGTGTTGATCTCGTCCGCGCGGCCTTCGGCGGCCTTGTTGACGAAGTCCGGGTCGGCGAGGAACGGCCGGGCCATGGAGACCATGTCGGCGTCGCCCTCGGCCAGCACCTGCTCGGCTACCTCCGGGGTATTGATGCGGTTGGTGGTGCACAGCGGGATACCCACCTCGCCGCGCAGCTTGGCGGTGACCTTGGTGAAGGCTGCGCGCGGCACCTTGGTGGCGATGGTCGGGATGCGCGCCTCGTGCCAGCCGATGCCGGTATTGATGATGGTCGCGCCGGCCTTTTCGATGGCCTTGGCCAGCAGGACGATCTCGTCCCAGGTGCTGCCGCCCTCCACCAGGTCGAGCATCGACAGGCGGTAGATGATGATGAAGTTCGGCCCCACCGCCTCGCGCACGCGGCGGACGATCTCCACCGGCAAGCGCATGCGGTTCTCGTAGCTGCCGCCCCAGCGGTCGGTGCGCTGGTTGGTGTGGGCGACCAGGAACTGGTTGATGAAGTAGCCTTCCGAACCCATGATCTCGACGCCGTCGTACCCGGCCTGCTGGGCCAGCACGGAGCAGGTGACGAAGTCCTGGATCTGCTTCTGGATGCCTTCCTCGTCCAGCTCGCGCGGCTTGAACGGGTTGATCGGCGCCTGGATGGCGCTGGGCGCCACGGATTTCGGACTGTAGGCGTAGCGCCCGGCGTGGAGGATCTGCATGCAGATCTTGCCGCCGGCCTCGTGCACCGCCTGGGTGACGACCTTGTGCTTCTCGGCTTCCTCGACGGTGGTCAGCTTGGCCGCGCCGGCGTACACGCCGCCTTCCTCGTTCGGGCCGATGCCGCCGGTGACCATCAGGCCGACGCCGCCGCGGGCGCGCTCGGCGAAGTAGGCGGCCATGCGCTCGAAGCCGTTCGGCTTCTCTTCCAGGCCGGTGTGCATCGAGCCCATCAGGGTGCGGTTGCGCAGGGTGGTGAAGCCCAGGTCCAGGGGCGCGAGCAGGTGCGGGTAGCGGGCGGCGGTCATGATTCCTCCACATCGGGCATGGTTGCCGGGGCCTCGGACGGGCCACGGTCGGTATGGGGCAGACTCTAAGCAGCGCCCGGGGCGCGCTCAATGACCGGAAATGACAACTTACTGATCGAAGATGACAGCACGGCTTGGCAAGCCGGCGCCGCTCCCCTACCCTGGCAGCCAGTCCCGGAGCCCTGCATGCGCAAGCTGACATTCCTCATCCTGGTCACCCTCTTCGCCGCCTACGCCGGCTGGGCCGAGCGCCGCCCGGTGGGCCACTACCTGTCCGACCTGCGCAGCCAGGTGGTGCTGAACCAGGGCGCGCCCTCCGAACGCGGCAACCTGCTCGGCGTGCAGCCGGAGCTCTACGCCGCCGACTACCAGAACGTCGAGCGCCTGCGCCTGAAGCTTGCGGCCTACCTGGAGAAGGCCCGCAGCGAGGGCCTGCTCGGCCCGCGCACGGTGGTGGTGTTCCCCGAGCACATCGGCACCTGGCTGGTGGCCGCCGGCGAGAAACCCGAGGTCTACCAGGCGCAGCACCTGGCCGAGGCCATGAAGTGGATGGCCGTCAGCAACCCGGTGAAGCTGGCCCGCGGCTGGCTCATCGCCAAGGGTCGCGACCGCTTCACCGACGCCCTGTTCCGCATGAAGGCGGTGGACATGGCCCACGACTACCAGACGCTGTTCGGCGGCCTGGCCCGGCAGTTCGGCGTGACCCTGGTGGCCGGCTCCATCGTCCTGCCCAACCCCAAGGTGGAGGACGGCGTGCTGGTCACCGGCAACGGCAGCCTGTACAACGCCAGCCTGGTGTTCGGCAGCGACGGCAAGCCCCTGGGCCAGCCGCAGCGCAAGGTCTTCCCCATCGACGACGAGAAGCCTTTCATCCGCGCCGGCCACAGCGACAACCTGCAGGTGCTGCAGACCCCCGCCGGGCGCCTGGGCGTGCTGATCTGCGCCGACGCCTGGTACCCGATCAACTACGCGGTGCTGGCCTCGGAAAAGGTCGAGCTGCTGGCGGTGCCCGCCTTCCTCACCGGCAACGGCCAGTGGCAGCGGCCCTGGCGCGGCTACAACGGCGCGCGCACGCCTTCCGACGTGCAGCTCAAGCCCGGCGCGCTGAGCGAAGGCGAGGCCTGGCAGCAGTTGGCCCTCGGCGGACGCCTGGCCGCCAGCGGCGCCCAGGCCGGCATCGCGGTGTTCCTGCGCGGGCAGTTGTGGGACCTGGGCAGCTCCGGCCCCGGCCTGGTGGTCGACCGCGGCGGCCAGCAGCTCGCCGAGGACGGCCCGGGCGCGCGCCTGATCAACCTCTGGCTGTGACCATGAAGCAACCGGGCATGCGGCTGGGCGACCTCTCCATAGGTTTCGTCCACGGCCTGGCCGACGCCCTGGAAGAGCGCGGCGTGCCGGCGCAGCCCCTGCTGCTGCAGTATGGCCTGGACGCGGCGCGCCTGGCCGAGCCCGGCGGACGCCTGTCGATCCCGCGCTACATGCGCCTGGGCCATGCCGCCATCCAGCTCAGCGGCGACCCCGCGCTGGGCCTGCGCATGGGCCAGTTCAGCCGCATCCAGCAGCTGGGCCTGGCCGGCGTCAGCGCCGCCCTGGCCCCCGACCTGCGCGCCGCCAGCCGCGCGCTGATCCGCTTCGAGCCGCTCTACGCGCAGAACTACCGCGGCCGCTCGAGCCTCGCCGAGGACGCCGGCGGCGCCTGGCTGAGCTTCTACTCCATCAGCCCCTACAACGCCTACAACCGCTTCGTGGTGGATTCGGTGCTGGCCGGCTGGCTCAGCTACCTCGGCCGCATCGCCGGGCAGGCGGTGCGCCCGCTGCGGGTGGAGATCGAGTACCCGGCGCCGGACTACGCGGCGCGCTACGAGGAATTCTTCAGCTGCCCGGTGGAGTTCGGCGCCGGCGCCAACCGCTTCCGCCTCGACCAGGCCACGCTCTCCCTCGGCAACCGCGAACATTGCCCGAGCACCTGGCGCCAGCTGCTGGAACTCTGCGAGAAGGAACTGGAGCAGTTGACGCGCACCCGCAGCCTGCGCGAACGCGTGGTGCAACTGCTGGGGCCGCTGCTCAACGGCCGCGAGCCGGACCTGGAGGAAGTCGCTGCGCGCCTCAAGCTGCCGACCTGGACGCTGCGTCGCAAGCTGGCCGAGGAAGGCACGCAGTTCCGCAGCATCCTCAACGAGACGCGCCGCGACCTGGCGATGATCTACATCCGCGACACGGACCTGGCCTTCGGCGAGATCGCCTACCTGCTCGGCTTCGCCTCGGCCGAGGCCTTCCAGCGCGCCTTCAAGCGCTGGAGCGGCCAGCCGCCGGGGGAATACCGCCGCACGCAGCGGCAGGCCGGCTGATCACATCTCGGTGGCGTCGTCCGTCGGCTCCGGCGGATCGCACTCGGCGCGGCGTGCTTCGAGCAGTTCTTCCTGGGTCGTCCATTGAAGGCAATGGGTCCAGCCTGGACGGCCCGGATGACCTCCGCATGACCGCGGGTTTTCCCGGCGCAACGAAAAAGCCCCCAGGCATGACTGCCTGAGGGCTTTGAATATGGCGCAGCGGACGGGACTCGAACCCGCGACCCCCGGCGTGACAGGCCGGTATTCTAACCGACTGAACTACCGCTGCGCGTCGGCTGGACTTGCGTCCAAGGGTGTTGCAGCCTTCCATCCTGCCTGTCGCTACGGAGCTTGCGCTCTACGTGGCGGCGAGTTCGGGGTAGTGAACTCCAGGAGGGGGAAGATGGCGCAGCGGACGGGACTCGAACCCGCGACCCCCGGCGTGACAGGCCGGTATTCTAACCGACTGAACTACCGCTGCGCGTAACTTGCGAGATGGTGGGTGATGACGGGATCGAACCGCCGACCCTCTGCTTGTAAGGCAGATGCTCTCCCAGCTGAGCTAATCACCCTTCGTCTCGAAGTGGGGCGCATTCTACCGGGGACGAATCCTAAGTCAATGCCCTGATTGAATTTTTTTTGGAATTTCGCGTTCGCAGAAACGCGAATGCACGGATCCCTGCGTAGGGCGCATGACGCCCACGGCGTTATCCGCCGTTTTTGTGTCGGGTTTCGGTAGCGGACAATCGCGGACGGAGTCCGCTCCTACGCTGCCCCGCCTCCCGCGCTCCCACAGTTCCAGGGAAGCTCGGACGTAGGAGCAACTGTCTCGCGGCCTGCGCCTAGTTGCTCTTCGTAGGAGCGAGCTTGCTCGCGAACCGCATGGCACCGCGTTTGTTCGCGAGCAAGCTCGCTCCTACGAGAAGCCACGCTCGCCTGGAACGTAGGACTCCGTCCGCGATCCGGCCGCCGGGCCCAAACGAAAAAGGGCGGCCCCCGGGCCGCCCTCCTCCGTCACCATCCCGACCTCAGTCGAGATAGATCATCTTGCGCGTCATGCCGCCGTCGACGACGAACTCCTGGCCGCTGACGAAGCCGGCGTTGTCGCCCAGCAGCCAGGCCACCAGCGCGGCGACGTCTTCCACCGTGCCGACGCGGCCGACCGGGTGCTGGTCGTGATCCAGCTCGGTGAGCGGCACCGCTTCGCGCTCGTGGCGATCGCGGGCATCGATCCAGCCGGGGCTGACCGCGTTGACGCGGATTTCCGGGCCCAGGCTCATGGCCAGCGCGTGGGTCAGCGCCAGGAGGCCGCCCTTGCTCGCCGCGTAGGCTTCGGAGCTGCGTTCGGACTGGTGCGCGCGGGTCGAGGCGATGTTGACGATGCTGCCCTGGTGCGCCCGCAGGTAGGGCGCGCAGTGCTTGGCCAGCAGCATCGGGCCGCTGAGGTTCACCGCCAGGGTGCGGTTCCACTCGTTGAGCGTCAGGCTCTCCAGGGGCGTGATGCCCGGGCGGGCGATGGCCGCGTTGCACACCACGGCGTCGAGGCGGCCGAACTGCCCGAGCACCTCGGCCACGGTCTGCGCCACCTGGCTCTCCTGGGACACGTCCAGGGCGATGAACCAGGCCTTGTCGCCCAGCGCCTCGGCGACCTTGGCGCCGCGCTCGCGGTCCTGGTCGACCAGCACCACCTGCCAGCCCTCGGCGATCAGCCAGGCGCCGATCCCCAGGCCGATGCCCCGCGCCGCGCCGGTGACCAGCGCGACCTTGCCGTTTCCGATGATCGATGCCAGGTCGCTCACAGTGCCGCCAGGCCTCGTGCCAGGTCCTTCTTGATGTCGTCGACGTCTTCCAGGCCCACTGCGACGCGGATCAGGTTGTCGCGGATGCCGGCGTTCGCGCGCTCCTGCGGCGACAGGCGGCCGTGGGAGGTGGTCGCCGGGTGGGCGATGGTGGTCTTGGTGTCACCCAGGTTGGTGGTGATGGAGATCATCCGGGTGGCGTCGATGAAGCGCCAGGCCGCGGCCTTGTCGCCCTTCACCTCGAAGCTGACCACCGCGCCGAAGCCCTTCTGCTGCCGCTTGGCCAGCTCATGCTGCGGGTGGCTGGCAAGGCCGGCGTAGTAGACGCGCTCGATGCCCGGCTGCTGTTCCAGCCACTCGGCCACGTCCTGGGCCGCGGCGCAATGCGCCTGCATGCGCACGCGCAGGGTTTCCAGACCCTTGGTGAAGATCCAGGCGTTGAACGGGCTGAGGGTCGGGCCCGCGGTGCGCAGGAAGCCGACCACGCCTTCCATCAGCTTGCGGCTGCCGGCGACCACGCCGCCCATGCTGCGGCCCTGGCCGTCGATGTACTTGGTCGCCGAGTGGATCACCACGTCGGCGCCGAGCTTCAGTGGCTGCTGCAGCGCCGGGGTGCAGAAGCAGTTGTCCACCGCCAGCAGCGCGCCATGGGCGTGGGCGATCTCGGCCAGGGCGGCGATGTCCACCAGCTCGGCCAGGGGGTTGGACGGCGACTCGACGAACAGCAGCCGGGTGTTCGGCTTGATGGCCGCTTCCCAGGCCTTGAGGTCGCTCAGCGGCGGGTAGTCCACCTGCACGCCGAAGCGCTTGAAGTACTTCTCGAACAGGCTGATGGTCGAGCCGAATACGCTGCGCGAGACCAGCACGTGGTCGCCGGCGCTGCAGTGGGTCATCACCAGCGAGAGGATGGCCGACATACCAGTGGAGGTGGCCACCGCCTGCTCCGCGCCTTCCAGGGCGGCGATGCGCTCCTCGAAGGTGCGCACGGTCGGGTTGGTGTAGCGCGAGTAGACGTTGCCCGGCACCTCGCCGGCGAAGCGCGCGGCGGCGTCGGCGGCGCTGCGGAATACGTAGCTGGAGGTGGGGAACAGGGCTTCGCCGTGTTCCGCCTCCGGGGTGCGTTGCTGCCCGGCGCGTACCGCCAGGGTGTCGAAGGCCGCGCCTTCCAGGTCACTGTCCAGGCGACCGGCTTCCCATTCCTGTGCCATCCCCTGATCTCCTTCAGTCGTTGTACAGGTCGATGATGGCGCTGACCGCGTTGGCCTTGGCCTTGGTCGCGTCGTTGCGCGCCTGCTCGATCCGGTTCAGATAGGCTTCGTTGACGTCGCCGGTCACGTACTGGCCATCGAAGACCGCGCAGTCGAAGTGCTCGATCTTGATCTTGCCGCCGCCGACCGCGTCGATCAGGTCCGACAGGTCCTGGTAGACCAGCCAGTCGGCGCCGAGCAGCTCGCACACCTCTTCGGTGCTGCGGTCGTGGGCGATCAGTTCGTGGGCGCTCGGCATGTCGATGCCGTAGACGTTGGGGTAGCGCACGGCCGGCGCGGCAGAGCAGAAGTAGACCTTCTTCGCCCCGGCCTCGCGGGCCATCTGGATGATCTGCTTGCTGGTGGTGCCGCGGACGATGGAGTCGTCCACCAGCATCACGTTCTTGCCGCGGAACTCCAGCTCGATGGCGTTGAGCTTCTGGCGTACCGACTTCTTGCGCGCGGCCTGGCCGGGCATGATGAAGGTGCGGCCGATGTAGCGGTTCTTGACGAAGCCCTCGCGGAACTTCACGCCCAGGCGGTTGGCCAGTTCCAGGGCGGAGGTGCGGCTGGTGTCCGGGATCGGGATGACCACGTCGATGTCGTGCTCCGGGCGCTCGCGGAGGATCTTCTCGGCCAGCTTCTCGCCCATGCGCAGGCGCGCCTTGTACACCGAGATGCCGTCCATCAGCGAATCCGGGCGGGCCAGGTAGACGTGCTCGAAGATGCACGGCGAGTACTTCGGGTTGGCCGCGCACTGGCGGGTGAACAGCTTGCCTTCCTCGGTGATGTACACCGCCTCGCCCGGGGCCAGGTCGCGGATCAGGGTGAAGCCGAGCACGTCCAGGGCCACGCTTTCCGAGGCGATCATGTATTCCACGCCGTTCTCGGTGTGGCGCTGGCCGAAGACGATCGGGCGGATCGCGTTGGGGTCGCGGAAGCCGACGATGCCGTAGCCGGTGATCATCGCCACCACGGCGTAGCCGCCGACGCAGCGGGCGTGCACGCCGGCCACCGCGGCGAAGACGTCTTCCTCAGTGGGCTGCAGCTTGTTGCGCACCGCCAGCTCATGGGCGAAGACGTTGAGCAGCACTTCCGAGTCGGAGTTGGTGTTGACGTGGCGCAGGTCGGACTCGTAGATCTCCTTGGCCAGTTGCTCGACGTTGGTCAGGTTGCCGTTGTGCGCCAGGGTGATGCCGTAGGGCGAGTTGACGTAGAACGGCTGGGCCTCGGCCGAGCTGGAGCTGCCGGCGGTCGGGTAGCGCACGTGGCCGATGCCGACCTTGCCCACCAGGTGCTGCATGTGGCGCTGCTGGAAGACGTCACGGACCAGGCCGTTGTCCTTGCGCAGGTAGAGCCTGTCGTCCTGACAGGTGACGATGCCGGCAGCGTCCTGGCCGCGATGCTGGAGAACGGTGAGCGCGTCATACAACGCCTGATTGACGTTCGACTTGCCCACGATACCGACGATGCCACACATGCGACGCAACCCCTAGTTGGTTTACAGGCTAAAAAATCCGTTCCCGCCGCCCCATCGGGGCCGGCGTCGGGCGGCGCCTCGGCGCCACCCTGGCCCGGCCATCACTGGCCGGGCAGCATACTCCCCATCCCGACCGGCGGTGCCAGCTGGCCACTGGCGAACCAGTGCCCGGCCAGGTTGAGGACGATGTTCTTCGACCAGTCGGCGACCAGCAGGAAGTGCGGCAGCAGCACCGACTGCTGCCACCACGGGTCCTGTTGCACCGGCGCCAGGCTCAGCAGGCCGACCAGCAGCACCACCAGCAGCACGCCACGGGCGCCGCCGAAGGCCATGCCGAGCACGCGGTCGGTGCCGGACATGCCGGTCACCCGGACCAGTTCGCTGATGAGGAAATTGACCAGCGCCCCCAGCAGCAGGGTGACCACGAAAAGCAGCGCGCAGGCAGCGATGATGCGGCCGGACGGCAGCTGGATGTAAGGCGCGAGATGCTCGGCCAGTGCGCCGCCGAACATCCAGGCGACCGCACCCGCGACAATCCAGGTGAGCAGGGACAGGGCTTCCTTGACGAAGCCGCGGCTCAGACTGATCAGGCTGGAAATGACGACGATGCCGACCATCGTCCAATCGACCCAGGTAAATGCCACGTTGCGGCCCAGAAACGAAAAAGGCCCCGCATTTTAGCAGAGCCCCGGGCTTTAGCGGAGCCCCCGATGCATCGGGAGCCGCTCATCGGTGTCAGCCGCGTTCGGGCTGGAAGCGCACCACGAAGCCGTTGAGCTTCTGCTGCTTGCTCAGTTGCTCCTTCAGGCGGTCGGCCTCGGCGCGCTCGATCACCGGCCCGACGAAGACCCGGTTCATGCCGTCGAAGCTGCGCACGTAGGCGTTGTAGCCCTGGCTGCGGAGGGACTTCTGCAGTTCCTCGGCGCGGGCGCGGTTGGACAGGCTGGCCAGTTGCACCGACCAGCTCACCGCCAGCTTGTCGGCATCCAGGCGCTGGGCCGGGGCGGCGGGCGCACTGGCCTGGGCCGGCGGCGTGGCCGGTTGCTGGGCCGGCGCGGCCGGGCGCGGCGCCGGGGCGACGGGCTGCTGGGCCGGTGCCTGCGGCAGGCTGGCGATAGGTGTCGAGGGCGCGGTGGCCGGCACGGCCGGGGCGGGGCTGATCACCGGCGCCTCGACCTGGGCCTGGGCGGCGGGCGCCTGCGGGGCTTCAGCCACCGGGGCCTGGGGCTCCGGCACCGCGGTCGGCTGCACGTCTACCGGGGGCATGGCCGGCGTCTTCGGCATCGCCGGGGCGTCGACCGTCACCTGGCGCACCTCGTCCTGGCGGCTGAACAGCATCGGCAGGAAGATCACCGCCAGCGCCAGCAACACCAGCGCACCGACGATCCGCTGCTTGAGCCCCTTATCCAGCAAAGCCATTGCCACTCCCCCGTTTCTTGACCGCTTGTCAGTCCTGGTTGCCGTCCAGCCAGCTCAGGGCATCCGCCACGCTGTAGAAGGAGCCGAACACCAGGATCTCGTCGTCCGCCGTCGCCTTGGCGCACTGTGCCTCGAGCGCCGTGGCGATGTCCTCATGCACACTGGCCTGCGCGCCACGCGCAAGCAAGGCTGCCGCCAGCTCGCCGGCCGGGCGCGAGCGCGGCGTGGGCAAGGGGGCGACGGCCCAATCCTGCACCAAGCCGAGCAAGGGTTCCAGCACCCCGCCCAGATCCTTGTCCGAAAGCAGGCCGAAAACCGCCAGGCGACGCCCCTTCGGCGGCCGCGCGGCAAGGCGGCGGGCCAGGTAGTCGGCGGCATGGGGGTTGTGCCCGACGTCCAGCAGCAGGTGCCGCGGCTGCCCCTGGCGGTGCGCCACGCGGCGGTCCAGGCGGCCGCTCACGCGGGTCCGCTGCAGGGCCGCGAGCAGGCGCTCGGGCTGCCACGGCAGGCCCAGCAAGGCGTAGACCTGCAGCGCCAGGGCGGCATTCTCCATGGGCAGGTCGAGCAGGCTCAGGTGGTGCAGGCGCAGCGGTGTGCCGTCGGCGCCGCGGCCGTGCCAGTGCCAGTCGTGCTCGCCGATGGCCAGGTCGAAGTCGCGGCCGCGCAGCAGCAGCGGCGTGCCCAGGGCGCGGGCCTGGTCCAGCAGCGGCTGCGGTGGTTCCAGGTCGCCGCACACGGCCGGCTTGCCGGCGCGGAAGATGCCGGCCTTCTCGAAGGCCACGCTGTCGCGGGTGTCGCCCAGCCATTCGGCATGGTCGAGGCCGATGCTGGTGACCACGGCGACGTCGGCGTCCACCAGGTTGACCGCGTCCAGCCGGCCGCCAAGGCCGACTTCCAGGACCACGGCATCGAGACCGGCGCGCTCGAACAGCCAGAAGGCCGCCAGGGTGCCCATCTCGAAGTAGGTCAGGGAGGTTTCGCCGCGCGCTGCCTCGACCGCGGCGAAGGCCTCGCAGAGCGCCTCGTCGGAAGCCTCGCGGCCCTCGATGAGGACACGCTCGTTGTAGCGCAGCAGGTGCGGCGAGGCGTACACGCCGACCTTCAGGCCCTGCTCGCCGAGCAACTCGGCGAGGAAGGCGCAGGTGGAACCCTTGCCATTGGTGCCGGTGACGGTCACCACGCGCGGCGCCGGGCGCCCCAGGCCGAGGCGGGCGGCCACCTCGCGGGAGCGCTCCAGGCCCATGTCGATGGCCGAGGGATGCAGCTGTTCGAGGTAGCCGAGCCAGTCGGCCAGGGAACGCTGGCTCATCCTGCGAGGGCGGGGCTGGGAGCGTGGGTGAACTTGGCCAGCAGGCTGGCCAGGCGGTCGCGCATCTGCGCACGGTGCACGATCATGTCGATGGCGCCGTGCTCGAGGAGGAACTCGCTGCGCTGGAAGCCTTCCGGCAGCTTCTCGCGCACGGTCTGCTCGATCACCCGCGGGCCGGCGAAGCCGACCAGGGCCTTGGGCTCGCCGACGATCACGTCGCCGAGCATGGCCAGGCTTGCGGAAACGCCGCCGTAGACCGGGTCGGTCAGCACCGAGACGAACGGGATGCCTTCCTCGCGCAGGCGCGCCAGGGCGGCGGAGGTCTTGGCCATCTGCATCAGCGAGATCAGCGCTTCCTGCATGCGCGCGCCGCCCGAGGCGGAGAAGCAGATCATCGGGCAGCGGTGCTCCAGGGCGTAGTTGGCGGCGCGCACGAAGCGCTCACCGACGATGGAGCCCATGGAGCCGCCCATGAACGAGAACTCGAAGGCCGCGGCCACCACCGGCATGCCGTGCAGCTTGCCGCTCATGGCGATCAGCGCGTCCTTCTCGCCGGTGTCCTTCTGCGCGGCGGCCAGGCGGTCCTTGTACTTCTTGGTGTCGCGGAACTTCAGGCGGTCCACCGGCTCGAGCTCGGCGCCCAGTTCCTCGCGGCCTTCCTCGTCGAGGAAGATGTCCAGGCGGGTGCGCGCGCCGATGCGCATGTGGTGGTCGCACTTGGGGCAGACGTCCAGGGTCTTTTCCAGCTCCGGCCGATACAGCACGGCGTCGCAGGACGGGCACTTGTGCCACAGGCCTTCCGGTACCGAGCTCTTCTTCGCCTCGGAACGCATGATGGAAGGGATCAGCTTGTCTACCAGCCAGTTGCTCATGCTCTGTTCTCCAATGCGGGGCCAGTGCGCTCAGCGGCCCGAAGCCTTGCGCCTGCCCGTGAGCAGAAAAAATCACCATCGGCGCCGCGGCTCGGCCACGGCCCCTCGAAATCGCGGCGCGCCCTGGGCGGCGCCTTCGCCAGGCCGACACGGGTCGGCGCTGGCGTGACAAAAACGTCAACAGCTCCTAATGACGGCGGCAGACCGCCCGCCGTCACATGCACCTCACCGCGAATCCGCCTCGCGGCACTGGCGGATGAAGGCGCGGATCTTCCCGGCGTCCTTGATCCCCTTGCCCACCTCCACCCCGCCGCTGACGTCCACGGCGTAGGGGCGCACCTGGCGGATCGCCGCGGCGACGTTGTCGGCGTTCAGGCCACCGGCCAGCACCAGCGGGCGCGGCAGGGCCTCGGGAATCAGGGACCAGTCGAAGGCCGCGCCGGTTCCGCCGGGAACGCCCTCGACGTAGGTGTCCAGCAGGATGCCGGCGGCCCCCGGGTAACGCGCGGCCTGCGCGGCGATGTCGTCGCCGGCCTTGACGCGCAGCGCCTTCAGGTAGGGCTTGTGGTAACCCTCGCAGTCCGCGGCGCTCTCGTCGCCGTGGAACTGCAGCATGTCCAGCGGCACCGCATCGAGGATCTCGCCCAGTTCGCAGCGGCTGGCGTTGACGAACAGGCCCACGCTGGTGACGAAGGGCGGCAGCGCCGCGACTATGGCGCGCGCCTGCTGCACGCTGACCGCGCGCGGGCTCCTGGCGTAGAACACCATGCCGATGGCGTCGGCACCCGCCTCGGCCGCGGCCAGGGCGTCCTCGACACGGGTAATGCCACAGATTTTGATGCGAACGGCGGACAAGATGCGGCGACCTTCCTTCAAAGCAATCCGTCGATGGTAGCAAATGCCCCGGACAGCGTCAGCCGAGCGTATCGGGCAAAGATGAAAGGAAATGTGGCCCCAGGTAGCGCTGCGGCAGCGCGAAGGCCTCGGGGTACTCCACCCGCACCAGGTAGAGCCCGAAGGGGTGCGCGGTCACTCCGCCGGCGCGGCGGTCACGCGCCGCCAGCACCTCGTCGACCCACTCCGGCTCGCGTTCGCCCGCCCCCACCGTCATCAGCACCCCGGCGAAGTTGCGCACCATGTGGTGGAGGAAGGCGTTGGCGCGCACGTCCAGCACGATGAAGCGGCCGTGCTCCAGCACCTGCAGGTGGTGCACCGTCTTGATCGGCGACTTGGCCTGGCACTGCACGGCGCGGAACGAGGTGAAGTCATGGGTGCCGACCAGCTTCGCCGCCGCCGCGCGCATGCGCGCGACGTCCAGCGGCCGGTGGTTCCAGGTGACTTCCTCGGCCAGGTGCGCCGGGCGGATCGGGTCGTTGTAGATGACGTAGCGGTAGCGCCGCGCCATCGCCGAGAAGCGCGCATGGAAGTCCGCCGGCATGACCTTGGCCCAGGTCACGCTGATGTCCGCCGGCAGGTTGGCGTTGCTGCCCATCACCCAGGCCTTCAGCGGCCGCTCGACGCGGGTGTCGAAGTGCACCACCTGGCCGCTGCCGTGCACCGCGGCGTCGGTGCGGCCGGCGCACATCACCCCGATCGGCTCTGCCGCGACCTTGGACAGGGCCCGCTCCAGCGCTCCCTGCACCGACGGCACGCCGTCCTCCTGGCGCTGCCAGCCGCGGTAGCGCGCGCCCTTGTATTCGACGCCCAGGGCGATCCTGGTGACGTCAGCGGTGGCGACCTCACCCACCGCGCTCTCGAACTCGTTCAACTGCTCAGGCCATCCCGAAAAGGCAATCCAGCGCGCTATTCTGCCTGGATTGCCGCGCCCGGGCGATGCGCCTCGACCGGCGCGCCACCGGGCGCAGCATTTGCGCCCCGCCGAAACGACGATGGCAGCCCGGAGGCTGCCATCGTTTCACCCGCACCGCGCTCAGGACAGGCGTTCGAGCAGCTCGCGGGCTTCCTTCTGCTGCTGGTCGCTGCCTTCGCTGATGACCTCGTCGAGGATGTCGCGGGCACCCTCGGCGTCGCCCATGTCAATGTAGGCGCGGGCCAGGTCGAGCTTGGTGGCGGCCTCGTCGGCGCCGGAGAGGAAGTCGAACTCGTCGTCCAGCGCGTCCTCATCCAGCGAGGACGCGTCCAGCGAAGCGGCCTCCAGCGACGGCTCGGCCTCGATCTCGTCTTCCAGCGGCGCCGCCGGGCTGGCCGGCCGCTCGAGGTCGCTGGCGAGCTTGTCCAGCTCGGCGCTGACCTGGTCCAGCTGCGCCGCGAAGCTGTCGTCGGCCGGCAGCTCCTGCGGGGCCTCTTCGGGCAGCGACAGGTCGAAGTCGTCCGCCAGGCCCTCGACCGGCTTGGCCTCAGGCTCGGGCCCCAGGTCGAAGCTGAAGTCGTCGTCGGCGCTCGCGGCGAGCCCGGCGCCTTCCTCACCCAGGTCGAAGAGGAAGTCCTCGTCCTTGGCCGCGGGGGCCGCCGGCTCGTCCGGCAGGTCCAGGGTGAAGTCGTCCAGCGCGTCGCTGGCCGTGGGCGCCACGGGGGCGGCCTTCGCCAGGTCGTCGTCGAGGTCGAGGTCGAAGGCGAAGTCGTCGTCCGGCTGGGCCGGCTGGGCCGCCGCGGCGGGCGCATCCAGGCCCAGGTCGGCTTCCAGGTCGAAGTCCTCGAGGGTCAGCTCGTCGGCCTTGGCTTGCGGCTCGGTGGCGGGGTGCGGCTGGTCGTCGTCCAGCTGCAGGTCGTCCAGGCCCAGGTCGAAGGCATCGTCCAGGTCACCGGCCGCCGCCGCGACAGGCTCGGCGGGCGCGGCGTGGTCCTGGGTCAGGTCGAGGTCGTCGAGACTGAAGTGTTCCAGTTCGTCGCTGCTGGCGGCGGCCGCGGCCAGGCCACCGGCCACGGCAGCCGCCGCGACCATGCCCGGGTAGCGCGATTTCAGCTGCTCCACCTGCGGCTCGGCGCCACCCAGTTCGCGCAGTTCGTTTTCCTGGCGGGCGAAGCCCTCGCGGTCGCCGATCTCGGCCAGGACTTCCATCAGCTTCAGGCGCAGGTCGGCGCGCTGCGGTTCGTCGTAGATGGCGCCCTGCAGCAGTTCGGCGGCCTGGTTGAAACGGCCGTAGGCGATGTAGATGTCGGCCTCGCCCAGCGGGTCGCCGGTCTGCGCGGCGACCTTCTCGCCGGCGGCCGGCGTGCTGGCCGGGGTCACGTCCTCGTCGGCCAGGCTCAGGCTGTCGAATTCGCCGGCAGCCAGTTCCAGCGGCTCGTCCGTCCCGCTCGGGCCGCTCACCGCGGGCTCGACCTTGGCGGCCTCGGCCTGGGCCGCGCGGCGGCGCAGCAGGAGCAGCACCAGCAGCAGGACCAGCACCAGGCTGCCGCCGATGGCGGCCAGCAGGGTCGGGTTGGCCAGCAGTTCCTCAATCAGCCCCGGCTGGTTCTCGGCGGCCGGGGCCGGTGCGGCAGGCTTGGGCGCCGCCGGCTTGGGTTCGGCCGGCTTGGCGGCCGCCGGCGGTGCTGGTTGAGCAGGGGCGGCGGCCTCGGGCTGCGGAGCCGGCGCGGCAGGGGCTTCGGCGGCGGGCGCCGGCGGCTGGCCGGCGGGCGCGGAACCCGGCGCGGCCGGCTGCGGCGGAGTCGCCAGCTCGCCCTGGAGCTTGGCCAGTTGCGCGTCCTTCAGCTGGATCAGCTTCTGCAGCTTGTCCAGCTGGCTCTGCAGGTCGGTCATGCGGCCCTGCAGTTCGTCGTTCTCGCGGCGGGTGCTGTCCAGGCTTTCCTGGGTCACGGCCAGCTTGTCGGAAAGCGCCTTGCCGTTCTTCGCCCCCTTGTCGGAACCCTTGTTCTTGCCGGCTTCGCCGGAGACCAGGCGCAGGTTGTCCTTGCTCTCGGCCTGCTCGGGCGCCGCACCGGCATTGGCGCGGCGGGTGGCGTCCAGCTGGCGGGAGGAACCGGCCAGGCTGCGGCCCTCGCGCCAGGCGCTACGCTGTTCGCGCACCTGCACGTCGGCGTCGCCGGCGGAGCGACTGCGGATCTGTTCGGCATCTGGCAGGCGCAGCACCTGGCCGCTCTTCAGGCGGTTGATGTTGCCGTCGATGAAGGCGTCGGGGTTGAGGTCCTGGATGGCCAGCATGGTCTGGTTGACGGTCACGCTGCCATCAGGACGAGCGCGGGAAGCGATTTCCCACAGGGTGTCGCGGGAACCGGTGCGGTACTCGTTACCGTCCAGGCGGGCCTGGCGCGGCGCGCTGGCCGCGGGGGCCGGCTCCACGGCGCGGGGTGCGGCCGGGGCGGCGGCCACGGGCTGGCGCGCGATGGGTGCGGGCGCCGCAACCGGGGCACGCGGCGCGGCGGCGGCAGCCACCTGCGGCGAGTACAGCGGCGGGTCGAGCAGCACGGTGTATTCGCGCAGCACCCGGCCACTGGGCCAGAGCACCTCCACGAGGAAGTTCAGGTAGGGCTCCTGCACCGGCTTGTCGGAGGTCACATGGATGACGCTCTTGCCGTTGGGCTGGACCACCGCGGTGAACTTGAGCCCGGTGAGGAAAAAGTTGCGATCGACGCCGGACTTGCTGAAGTCCTCCGGCGAAGCCAGCTTGGGAATGATCTCGCCGGCTGACAGGTCGCGGACGTCCGTCACGTCGATATCGGCATTCAGCGGCTGGTTCAGCGCCGAGTGCAGGTGGATGTCCCCCAACCCCAGCGCGTGAGCCATGCCGGTGGTCAACGCAGAAGCAGCCGCAATTGCCTGCACCAGTTTACGAAGCCGGACCATAATCTAATCCCTTGTTTTAACAGCTTTCTTCTGGATTCGTGCGTTTCGGACCGAGCGCCTGGCGCCTGCGATCGCGGCGTCGAAAACACCGTGATCTCCCCCCGCCAGGGCCGTCCAAGCCAGTATTGCCAAGCTAGAATGCTTCTTCAAATATTCGATAAGTATCTTTTACAGATAGTGTTTTATCAATAATGCAGCCAGGCCCGCAGCATTCAGCCCCAAGCCTTTTCGCACATTATCAGACGCAATCCACAAATTGAGGTTGCAGGGGCCAGCGGCCCCCTGACGCACCCGCCCGACCTGGATGGCATCCTGGCCCAGGGCATCGCCGATCACCGTCGGGTAATCGTCCTCGACCAGCTCGATGCCTTCGGCGGCCTCCAGAGCGGCCCGCACCTGCGACAAGGCTATCGGCACGGCGCTGCGCAAGTTGAGGTTCAGGGCGTCGCCGAAGAACACCGGGGCCAGCAGGCAATCCGCCTGCACCCTGCCCTGCAGCTCCGGCAGCAGTTCGTTCAGCTCGGCGTTCAGGCGCCGCTCGATGGCGCTGTAGCCCGAGGCGTCGGCCGCACCGACCTGGCCCAGCAGGTTGAAGGCGTACTGGCGGTCGACGAGGCGCGGCTCCACGGGGCGCGCATTGAGCAGTTCGGCGGTCTGCCGCGCCAGTTCCTGCACGCCTTCGCGGCCCAGCTGCGAGGCGGACAGACAGGCGGTCAGCGATAGCTCCTGCAACTCGACGCAGCCGCGCAGGGCGGCGACCACTTCGGCCACCTCGGCGGCCGGGGCGCAGGGCACGCGCAGCAGCGCCGGGAAGCTGAGCTCGCCCAGGCGGGCCGGGTTCAGCGCCGGCAGCACCAGGGCGCCTTCCACGCTGCCGCTCAGGTCGATCACCGTGCAGCCCTGGGCCAGGGCGCGCGCGGCGTGCTCGCCGGCCACCTCGGCCGAGGTGGCGAACAGCGCCAGCTTCACCTGGGCGAAGGGGAAACCGTCCAGCTCGCGCACCCGCAGGTTGCGGCCGCGGAAGGGCACGCTCTTGCCGGCGGACTCGCCGCTGGCCAGCAGGTGCAGCTCGGCCACGGGGCAGTCCAGCTCTTCCAGCAACTCGACCAGCGCTTCGCCAACCAGACCGGTGGCCCCTACTACAGCAACATCGACGGACATCGAAAATCCCATGGGCTAGAAGGAAACAAGACGCAGCACTTTACTGCCCCCTTCCCCGCCCAGGCAATCGCACCCGCGGCCGTCGATCGCCGTTCGCCCTCACCCTATCGGGCCGTCTCCTGCGCGGCAGCCGGCGCCGCCTGCGGCGTTGGGGTGCCCGCCACGGCGACCGGCGGCTCGGCCGCGGCCTGTTGCCGCGACTGCGCCGCCAGGCGCGCCACCAGGGTGGCGATCTGCGCGTCCTTGAGTTCGATGAGCTTGTTCAGCTTGTCCAGTTGGCTCTGCAGGTCGCCGATCCGGCTGGTCAGCTCCTCGCCCTGGCGGCGCGCGCTGTCCAGGTCTTCCTGCAGCAGCGCCAGGCGCTCCGCGGCGGCCTTCGCCTGAGGCTGCTTCGAGGCCTGCCCGGAAAGCAGACGCAGGTTGTCACGAACCTCCGCCACGGCCGGCGCAGCGCCGGGCGCCGCCTTGCGGGTGGCGTCCAGTGCGCGGGGGCGTTCGCGCCAGCGGGCTTCCTGGGCTTGGAAGTGGCTCACCGCCGCGGCGTGCCCCTGGGCACGGACCTGGCTGGCGTCGGGCAGGCGCAGCACGGCGCCGACCCGCGGCCGGTTGGCGTTGCCGTCGAGGAAGGCCTGCGGGTTGAGCGCCTGGATCGCCCGCATGGTCTGCATCACCGAGGCATCTCCGGCCGGCCGGTGGCGGGAGGCGATGGCCCAGAGGGTATCGCCGGCAGCGATGCGGTGGCCGCCCGAAGGCTCCGGCGCGGCACTGACGGGCACCTGCTGCGCCGACGGTGCGATAGCCGTCGACGGTACGGCGGATACGACCGGCGCGCTGGGCGCCTGGGCGACGGCCTGGTAGCTCGGCGGGTCCAGCAGCAGGGTGTATTCGCGCATGGCCCGCCCTTGCGGCCAGACCACCTGCAGCACGAAATTGACGTAGGGCTCGCGCACCGGCGCGCTGGACCGCATGCGGATCACCCCGCGGCCGTTGCGCCCGACCTCCGGGGTGAAGCGCAACCCGGAAAGGAAGACGTAGTTGGGCTCCATGCCCAGCCGCTCGGCCTCCTGCTGCGGCACCAGGCTGACCTTGAGGTCCTCGCTGCCCAGGTCGCCCATGCCGCGCAGCTCGATCCGTGCATCCAGCGTCTGGCCCAGCGCGGCCTGCGAAGCGATATCCCCCAGTTCCAGCGCGCTGGCGCGCGCCGGCAGGAAAGCGGCCGCGACGGCGGCGGCCAGAAACAAATGCGCGAAGCGGAACATCCCCATCCCCTGCTGTCGATGACTCCCTCCGGCGGCCCCTGCCCGCCGGCCGGCCCCAACGGGCCGGGCAGCGAGGATAATCACAGGGCGCCGGGCGCCAGCCCGCGCTCCGTCACAGAAAACGACGCCGGCGCCGGCGACTTCGCCGTTCTGTCGAGTGATCGACTTTTTCCGCCTGTACAAAGCAAGACGCCGGCACTGGGCCGGCGTCTTCGGGGCGGGAAGCGATCAGCGCTCCAGCAGGATGCGCAGCATGCGCCGCAGCGGCTCGGCCGCGCCCCACAGCAGTTGGTCGCCGACGGTGAAGGCGCCGAGGTACTGCGAGCCCATGTTGAGCTTGCGCAGGCGGCCCACCGGGACGCTCAGGGTGCCGGTGACGGCGGCCGGGGTCAGCTCGCGCATGCTGATCTCGCGCTGGTTGGGGATCAGCTTGACCCAGGGGTTGTGCTGGCTGATCAGGCCATCGATATCGGTCAGCGGCACGTCCTTGTTCAGCTTGATGGTCAGCGCCTGGCTGTGGCAGCGCATGGCGCCGATGCGCACGCAGATGCCGTCCACCGGGATCGGGTTCTTGAAGCGGCCGAGGATCTTGTTGGTTTCCGCCTGGCCCTTCCATTCCTCGCGGCTCTGGCCGTTCGGCAGTTCCTTGTCGATCCACGGGATCAGGCTGCCGGCCAGGGGCGCGCCGAAGTGCTCGGTGGGCAGGGCTTCGCTGCGGATGGCCTCGGCGACCTTGCGGTCGATGTCGAGGATGGCGCTGGCCGGGTTGGCCAGGTCGTCGGCCACGGCGGCGTTGATCGCGCCCATCTGCTTGATCAGCTCGCGCATGTTCTGCGCGCCGGCGCCGGAGGCGGCCTGGTAGGTCATGGCGCTCATCCACTCGACCAGGCCGGCTTCGAACAGGCCGCCCAGGGCCATCAGCATCAGGCTGACGGTGCAGTTGCCGCCGATGTAGTTCTTGGCGCCGGCGTCCAGCGACTGGTCGATGACGCGGCGGTTCACCGGGTCGAGGACGATCACCGCGTCGTCCTGCATGCGCAGGCTGGAGGCGGCGTCGATCCAGTAGCCCTGCCAGCCGGCTTCGCGCAGCTTGGGGAAGACTTCGTTGGTGTAGTCGCCGCCCTGGCAGGTCAGGATGACGTCGAGGGTCTTGAGTTCCTCGATGCTGTAGGCGTCCTTGAGGGTGGCGATGTCCTTGCCGATGGACGGACCTTCGCCACCGACGTTGGAGGTGGTGAAGAACACCGGCTCGATCAGGTCGAAGTCCCGCTCTTCCAGCATCCGCTGCATGAGCACCGACCCCACCATGCCACGCCAACCGATCAGACCTACACGCTTCATCGCTACTACACCTTCGAATAAGTGGTGGACCGCCGCCCCTGCCCGTTCTTTGCGGGAGCCCAGGGGCGGGCGAACCGGAGAGATTACAGATTCCGCAGCGCGGCGACTACCGCATCGCCCATTTCGCGGGTTCCGACCTTCTGGCAGCCTTCGGACCAGATGTCGCCGGTGCGCAGGCCCTGGTCGAGGACCTGGCTCACCGCCTGCTCGATGGCGCTCGCCGCGGCGCCCTGGTTGAAGCTGTAGCGCAGCATCATGGACACCGAGAGGATGGTCGCCAGCGGGTTGGCGATGCCTTTGCCGGCGATGTCCGGCGCCGAGCCGTGGCACGGCTCGTACATGCCCTTGTTGTTGGCGTCCAGGGACGCAGAAGGCAGCATGCCGATGGAACCGGTGAGCATGGAAGCCTCATCCGACAGGATGTCGCCGAACATGTTGTCGGTGACCATCACGTCGAACTGCTTGGGCGCGCGCACCAGCTGCATGGCGGCATTGTCGACGTACATGTGGGAGAGCTCGACGTCCGGGTAGTCCTTGGCCACTTCCTCGACGATCTCGCGCCACAGCTGGCTGGAAGCCAGGACGTTGGCCTTGTCCACCGAGCACAGCTTCTTGCCGCGCACGCGGGCCATGTCGAAGCCGACGCGGGCGATGCGGCGGATCTCGCTTTCGCTGTACGGCAGGGTGTCGTAGGACTGGCGCTCGCCGTTGTCCAGCTCGCGGGTGCCGCGCGGGGCGCCGAAGTAGATGCCGCCGGTCAGCTCGCGGACGATGAGGATGTCCAGGCCGGCGACGATTTCCGGCTTCAGGCTGGAGGCGTCGGCCAGTTGCGGGTAGAGGATGGCCGGGCGCAGGTTAGCGAACAGGCCCAGTTGCGAACGGATCTTCAGCAGGCCGCGCTCTGGGCGGATGTCACGCTCGATCCTGTCCCACTTCGGCCCGCCCACGGCGCCCAGCAGCACGGCGTCGGCCTTGCGCGCGCGCTCCAGGGTCTCGTCGGCCAGCGGCACGCCGTGCTTGTCGATGGCGGCGCCACCGATGACGTCCTCGGTCAGCTCGAAGCCCAGCTGGAACTTGTCGTTCGCCAGTTCGAGAACCTTGACCGCCTCGGCCATGATTTCCGGGCCGATGCCGTCGCCGGGGAGAACCAGAATCTGTTTGCTCATCAATTTTTTCCTTCGGAAAGAGGCTACAGGCTGCAGGCCACAGGCTTCAGGCTTTTTCCTGCCGCCTATAGCCTGCCGCCTGCAGCCGTTATTTTGTCGCCCAGAGCACCAGCACGTCGGTGCTGAAGGAGCCCTCGGCGTCGATCTCGAAATACTCGCGCACCTCAATGCCCACGGAAAGCTGCAGGGCGCGGATGGCCTGGCGCATCACCTCGGGGGTGCGCATGCGCTCGACCCAGGAACTGAACTCCAGGCGCAGGCGCTGGCGGGTGCAGGCGCTGACCGCCAGCCCCGCCTCGCCGACCAGGCGCGCCCACTCGGACGGCGAATAGTCGCGCACGTGGCTGGTGTCGCGCAGCACTTCCACCGCCTGCAGGTGGGTGTCCAGCAACGGCAGCCCGGGGGCCGCCACGTCGATGAAGCAGGCCGTGCCGCCCGGCTTCAGCACCCGGCGCACTTCGCGCAGGGCCTGGCCGACGTCGCGCCAGTGGTGGGCCGAGTAGCGGCTGAAGACGAAGTCGAACTCGCCGTCCTCGAACGGCAGCTGCTCGGCCACGCCCTGGTGCGTAAGGATGTTGCCCAGGCCGCGCTCGGCAGCGGCCGAGGCCACCACGGCGAGCATCTGCTCGGAGAGGTCGTAGGCCACCACTTCGCCGGCCAGCGGTGCGACATGGAAGCTCACGTGCCCCGCCCCGCACCCCAGGTCCAGCACGCGGGCGCCGCGGGTCGCCGACAGTCGCTCGCGCAGCTGGGCGAACTCCTCGCCCTGGGCGTGCACGGCGCTGTTCAGGTACGCGTTGGCCTGAGCGCCGAACTGGCGCTCGACCACGGCTTCATGGCGACTCTGGGTCATGGTTTTCTCCTCGTGGTGCGACGCCATTCAGGCGTCGCGGAACAACCAGGGCTGGCGCTGCTTGTAGCCGGTCTCGAAGTCGCGGATGGCGTCCGCGGCCTGAAGGGTCAGGCCGATGTCGTCCAGGCCGTTGAGCAGGCAGTGCTTGCGGAAGGCGTCCACTTCGAAGTGGTACTGCTTGCCGTCCGGGCGGGTCACGGTCTGCGCGGCGAGGTCGACGGTCAGCTGGTAACCCTCGGTGGCCTCGCACTGCTGGAACAGCTCGTCGACTTCCTCGTCCTTCAGGATGATCGGCAGCAGGCCGTTCTTGAAGCTGTTGTTGAAGAAGATGTCGGCGAAGCTCGGCGCGATCACGGTGCGGAAACCGTACTCGTCCAGCGCCCAGGGCGCGTGCTCGCGGGACGAGCCGCAGCCGAAGTTCTCGCGGGCCAGGAGCACGCTGGCGCCCTGGTAGCGCGGGAAGTTCAGCACGAAGTCCTGGTTGATCGGGCGCCTGGAGTTGTCCTGGTTCGGCTGGCCGACGTCCAGGTAGCGCCATTCGTCGAACAGGTTGGGGCCGAAGCCGGTGCGCTTGATCGACTTGAGGAATTGCTTGGGAATGATCTGGTCGGTGTCGACGTTGGCGCGGTCGAGCGGCGCGACGAGACCGGTGTGCTGGGTAAAGGCTTTCATGTTCGGTCTCCTCAGGCCTGCATCAATTCACGAACGTCGATGAAGCGGCCGGTCACCGCGGCGGCGGCGGCCATCGCCGGGCTCACCAGGTGGGTGCGGCCACCGGCGCCCTGGCGGCCCTCGAAGTTGCGGTTGGAGGTGGACGCGCAATGCTCGCCGCTCTCCAGGCGGTCCGGGTTCATCGCCAGGCACATGGAGCAACCCGGTTCACGCCACTCGAAGCCGGCTTCGAGGAAGATCTTGTCCAGGCCTTCCTGTTCGGCCTGCGCCTTGACCAGGCCGGAGCCCGGCACCACCAGCGCCTGCTTGACGGTGGCGGCGACCTTGCGGCCCTTGGCCACGGCGGCGGCGGCGCGCAGGTCTTCGATCCGCGAGTTGGTGCAGGAACCGATGAACACCCGGTCGAGCTGGATGTCGGTGATCGCCTGGTTGGCGCTCAGGCCCATGTACTTGAGGGCGCGGACGATGGAGTCGCGCTTGACCGGGTCGGCTTCGACGGCCGGGTCCGGCACGTTCTGGTCGACGGCCAGGACCATTTCCGGCGAGGTGCCCCAGCTGACCTGCGGCTTGATGTCCTCGGCGCGCAGCTCGACGATGGTGTCGAAGTGGGCGTCGGCGTCGGAGACCAGGTCGCTCCAGGCTTCCACGGCCTTGTCCCAGTCGGCGCCCTGCGGGGCGAACGGCCGGCCTTTCACGTAGGCGATGGTCTTCTCGTCGCAGGCCACCATGCCGACGCGGGCACCGGCCTCGATGGACATGTTGCAGATGGTCATGCGGCCTTCCATGGACAGCTCGCGGATGGCGCTGCCGGCGAACTCCAGGGCATGGCCGTTGCCGCCGGCGGTGCCGATCTTGCCGATCACCGCGAGGACGATGTCCTTGGCGGTCACGCCGAAGGGCAGCTTGCCCTCCACGCGCACCTGCATGTTCTTCATCTTCTTGGCCACCAGGCACTGGGTGGCGAGCACGTGCTCGACCTCGGAGGTGCCGATGCCGTGGGCCAGCGCACCGAAGGCGCCGTGGGTGGAGGTGTGCGAGTCGCCGCAGACCACGGTCATCCCCGGCAGGGTCGCGCCCTGCTCCGGGCCGACCACGTGGACGATGCCCTGGCGCACGTCGTTCATCTTGAATTCGAGGATGCCGAAGTCGTCGCAGTTCTCGTCCAGGGTCATGACCTGGATGCGCGAGACTTCGTCGGCGATGGCTTGCAGGCCGCCCTTGCGCTCGGCCTGGGTGGTCGGCACGTTGTGGTCCGGGGTGGCGATGTTGGCGTCGATGCGCCACGGCTTGCGGCCGGCCAGGCGCAGGCCTTCGAAGGCCTGCGGCGAGGTCACTTCGTGGAGGATGTGGCGGTCGATGTAGATCAGCGACGAACCATCATCGCGGCGCTTCACCTCGTGCAGTTCCCAGAGTTTGTCGTAGAGCGTCTTGCCGGCCATCAGAGATTCCTCATCAGCGTATTTCTATGCCCCTTGGGCTTGTGGGGATGATGCTATGGTCTGTCGACGAATAACTCAAATTCATATTTTTCATCCGAAGGATTCCCAAAAGGAATGCGGCAGGCTATAAGCTGCAGGCGGCAGGCAAGAGCGCTCCACCCGCTCTTCGCCT
Organism: Pseudomonas sp. JH-2; assembly: GCF_036231725.1. Lineage (NCBI taxonomy): Bacteria > Pseudomonadati > Pseudomonadota > Gammaproteobacteria > Pseudomonadales > Pseudomonadaceae > Pseudomonas > Pseudomonas sp. JH-2. The sequence continues at coordinate 36,109 of NZ_JAZAQP010000056.1, forward strand.
GCAGCCTGAAGCCTGCCGCCTGGAGCCGCCCTGATGGACCTGACCAGCCTCAACACCTTCCTCGCCATCGCCGAGTCCGGCAGCTTTTCCGAGGCCGGCGAGCGCCTGCACCTGACGCAGCCGGCGGTGAGCAAGCGCATCGCCGCCCTGGAGAGCCAGCTGGGCGTGCGCCTGTTCGACCGCGTCGGCCGCGAAGTGAGCCTGACCGAGGCCGGCCGCGCCCTGCTGCCGCGGGCCTACCAGATACTCAACGTGCTGGACGACACCCGCCGCGCACTGACCAACCTCAGTGGCGAGGTCAGCGGCCGCCTGGTGCTCGCCACCAGCCACCACATCGGCCTGCACCGCCTGCCGACGCTGCTGCGCGCCTTCACCCGGGCGCACCCGCAGGTGGCGCTGGATATCCAGTTCTGTGACTCGGAAGTGGCCTACGAGGAAATCCTCCACGGCCGCGCCGAACTGGCGGTGATCACCCTGGCCCCGGAAACCGCCGAGCCGGTGCGCGCGGTGCCGGTGTGGGACGACCCGCTGGACTTCGTCGCCGCCCCCGAGCACCCGCTGGCCATGCAGGGCCCGGTGTTCCTCGCCGACGTGGCGCGGCACCCGGCGGTGTTCCCCGGCGGCAACACCTTCACCCACCATATCGTGCGGCGCATGTTCGAGGCCGAGGGGCTGACGCCGAACATCGGCATGAGCACCAACTACATGGAGACCATCAAGATGATGGTTTCCATCGGCCTGGCCTGGAGCGTGCTGCCGCGCACCATGCTCGACGAGACCGTGGTGCGCCTGCCGCTGCAGGACATCCAGCTCAGCCGCCAGCTGGGCTACATCCTGCACACCGAGCGCACCCTGTCCAACGCCGCGCGCGCCTTCATGGCGCTGCTCGACGCCCAGGCGGTGGCGCCCATGGCCTGCGTGGTCTGAAACGGCGGAAAAGAAAAAGGCGCCTTTCGGCGCCTTTTTCATGGCTGGACCATCAACCCTCCAGCGCGGGACGCTGGCCGTTGATGGCAATCCGCTTGGGCTTGGCTTCCTCGGGAACGATGCGTACCAGTTCAATGCTCAGCAGGCCGTTCTTCAGCGATGCGCCCTGGACCTCGATATGGTCGGCGAGGCGGAAGGACAGCTTGAAGGCGCGCTGGGCGATACCCTGGTGCAGGTAGGTGACACCCTCGGAAGCTTTCTCGCGCTTGCCACCGGTGACGGTCAGCACGCCACGCTCCACTTGCAGCTCCAGGTCCTCTTCCTGCAGGCCGGCGGCGGCGACCACGATGCGGTACTGGTCGTCACCATGCTTCTCGACGTTGTAGGGCGGGTAGGAACTGCCGCTTTCGCTGCGCAGGGCGGACTCGAACAGATCGTTGAAACGATCGAAACCGACGGACTGGCGGAACAGCGGTGCGAGAGAAAGTACGTTGCTCATGCGAATCTCCTGAATAATTCAGCAAGGTCATCTATGGAGCCTGTCTGCAGGACTCCGGGAGCGGGACCCGGTTTCGGCCTCCCGCACGAATACAGATAGGGGCGCAACGGCGCCTTTCAAGCCCCCTAGCAGAAGGAACCGCCACATGCGCAAAGTCATGCTGATCACCGGCGCCAGCCGCGGCATCGGTGCCGCCACTGCGCTGCTCGCCGCGGAACGCGGCTATGCCGTTGCCATCAACTACCGCCAACGCGGTGAAGCGGCCGAAGCCCTGGTCCGGCGCATTCGCGAGGCCGGCGGCCGGGCCGAGGCCTTCGCCGCGGACGTCGCCGAGGAGGCCGAGGTGGTGCGGCTGTTCCTGGCCGTCGACAAGGCCTTCGGCCGCCTCGACGCGCTGGTGAACAACGCCGGCATGCTGGAGCGCCAGATGCGCCTGGAGGAGATGGACGCGGCGCGCCTGCAGCGGGTGTTCGCGGTGAACGTCACCGGCAGCTTCCTCTGCGCCCGCGAGGCGGTGCGGCGCATGGCCAGGTCCCATGGTGGCGCGGGCGGCAGCATCGTCAACGTGTCCTCCATGGCCTCGCGCCTGGGCTCGCCCAACGAGTACATCGACTACGCAGCAGCCAAGGGCGCCATCGACAGCATGACCATCGGCCTGGCCAAGGAAGTGGCGGCCGAGGGCATTCGCGTCAACGCCGTGCGCCCGGGACTGATCGACACGGAAATCCACGCCAGCGGCGGCGAGCCGGGGCGCGTGGAACGGCTGAAGAGCGCCATTCCGCTGGGCCGCGGCGGCCAGGCGGAGGAAGTGGCGCGGGCGATCCTGTTCCTGGCCGGGGACGAGTCGAGCTACAGCACCGGGAGCTTCATCGATGTCAGTGGTGGGCGGTAGCGGGGAAACGCCCATGCCTCACGGCGAACTGTAGGAGCGGATTTATCCGCGATTGCGCTGCCCGGGATCGACATATCGCGGACGGAGTCCGCTCCTACAAGGAACACCTCGCAGGATGGCGTTGAGCGAAGCGATACCCATCGCCATGGCCTATCGGGCTCCCGCGTAGGGCGCATAACGCCTATGGCGTTATCCGCCGCTCGGCAGACATCGGCGCCCCAGCCAACGGCGGATAACCGCGAACGGTTATCCGCCCTACGAGAAAGGCACCCGTCGTAGGACCTTGTCCGCGATAGCCGGGGTTCCGGCACGGTTCGCGGATGAGATCCCCCCATACACCGTGCCCTTGTAGGAGCGCGCCCTGCGCGCGAATCGCGGGCAGGGCCCGCTCCTACAGGTTGGCGCCGAATTTCCCACCTATGCCGGACAACCCGCTCGCCACTACCGGAAACGCCTCGGCTACGCGGCCTCTTCCACCTCGACCTGCAGCAGCCGGTCGATCAGCTCGCAGTCGCTCTCGCGGCGGATCTGCGCGAACAGTTCCAGCGCCTCGGGATAGCTGCGGGTGAGCATGCCCAGCCACTGCTTCAGGCGCCCCGGCGCATAGCGTGGCGCCAGCTTGCGCCGGGCCTGGCGCCAGAAGTCGTCGAGCAGCACGCGCACTTCGTGCCAGGGCATCGGCTGCACGTCCCTGCCCTCGCGCCAGGCGGCTATCTGCCGGGCCAGGTCGGGGCGCGAGACCAGGCCGCGGCCGAGCATGATGTCGTCGACGCCGCTGATGGCGCGGCAGCGCAGGTAGTCATCGAGGGTCCAGACCTCGCCGTTGGCGAACACCGGCACCTTCACCGCGTCCGCCACCTTCGCCACCCATTCCCAGTGCGCCGGCGGCTTGTAGCCATCGGTCTTGGTCCGCGCGTGGACCACCACGTGGGCGGAACCGCCGTCGGCCAGGGCGCGGGCGCAATCCAGCGCGCCGTCGGGGGCCTCGTAGCCCAGGCGCATCTTCGAGGTCACCGGGATGTGCGCCGGCACCGCGCGGCGCACGGCCTCGACGATGGCGAACATCAGCTCCGGCTCCTTGAGCAGGACGGCGCCGCCGCGGGACTTGTTCACCGTCTTCGCCGGGCAGCCGAAGTTCAGGTCGATCACCGGCGCGCCCAGCTCGCAGGCGTAGGCGGCGTTTTCCGCCAGGCACTGCGGGTCGGAGCCGAGGAACTGCACGCGCATCGGCGTGCCGGCGCGAGTGCGGCTGCCGTGCAGCAGTTCCGGCGCCAGCTTCTCGTAGGTGGCGAGCGGGTGCAGGCGGTCGGTGACGCGGATGAACTCGGTGACGCACCAGTCGATGCCGCCGACGCGGGTAAGCACGTCGCGGAGGATTTCGTCGACCAGCCCCTCCATCGGGGCCAGGGCAATTTGCACGGCAGGGAACCTTTAGTGTCGAAGGCGGCGAATTCTAGGGGCAGTCACCGCCCGCGCAAAGCGCCGTCAGGCCGGCGTGGCGCCGAGCAGCGCGCGGCCATAGCCTTCGATGAACTCGGCCGGCATGCGCTTGGGCCGGCCGCTGGAGAGTTCGATGCAGACGAAGGTGGTGCGGGCGCGCAGCAGGGTCACGCCGTCGGCCGGGCGCACCAGCTGGAAGCGGCGGTCCATGCGCAGCTTCTGGTCGGACTCGACGATCCAGGTGCCCATCTGCAGTTCCTCGCCCTCATAGGCGGCGGCGAGGTAGTCGATTTCGTGGCGCACCACCGCCATGGCGCGGTTGAGGCGGCGGTATTCGGCCAGGTCCAGGCCCAGGCGCTGCGAGTGGCGCCAGGCGCAGCGCTCCAGCCAGCTGACGTAGACGGCGTTGTTGGCGTGGCCGAGGCCGTCGATGTCCTCGGCGCCCACGCTGATGTCGATGACGAAGGGTTCGGGCAGGTCCCAGGCCATGCGCTTGCTCCATTCCGGGGCCGGGTCCGGGGACCCGGCCGCATGATCGAAGCCGGCAGTTTACAGGGCTCGGCGGCGTCCTGCCCCTCCCCTGTCGTCAGGAGGCCAGCGCCAGGGGCAGCAGGTATTGCTCTTCCTGGCCCTCCAGCAGCGCCAGCACGGCGTCGCTCAGGCGCGGGTCGGCCAGCACGCGCTGGTGGCCGCCGCCTTCCAGGCGCAGCAGGCGGCTGCGTGGCCAGGCCGCATGGATGTCCTGGGCGTCTTCCACCGGCACCTGCGGATCGTCTTCGGCGTGCACCACCAGGCCGGGCATGCCCAGCGTGTAGCGGCTCACGTCCAGCTGCGCCGCCGGCATGCCGGTGTAGGCCTCGACCTGACGGATGAAGCGATACCGCGCCTCGGTCGGCAACCCCATGAAGCTGCCGAAGCGGCGCAACACGGAAATGACCCGGCTCGGCGCGGCTATGCTGACCAGCGCCTCGGTGCGCAGCCCCATCTGGGTGGCCAGCAAGGCACTGGCGCCGCCCATGGAGTGACCGATCACCGCGCGCAGCGGCGGCAGCTCGCTGGCGGCCTCCAGCAAGGCGCGGGCGAACAGCAGCGGATGGGCTTCGCGCCCCGGCGAACGGCCATGGGCCGGGCCATCCAGCGCCACCACGGCATAACCGGCGCCGACCAACTCGCGGATCAGGTGGGCGAACTGTGTCGGCCGCCCCTCCCAACCGTGCATCAGCAGCACCGCCGGGCCTTCGCCCCAGCGCAGCGCGGAGAGGCCGAAGCGCAGGGTGATGCGCTCGGAACTGGCCAGCAGCGGCAGCTCCCAGTCGCGCGGCGGCAGCGCCCGCGGGCTCATGAAGATTTCACGCATGCGCCGCGCCGCCCATTCCGGCGCCACACGCCCCAGGGTGGCGTTGACGCCACGGATCCAGGTCAAGCTGCTCATTGCCAGGTCCTCCTTAGAGGTCTCAATTCACCGCTTTCTTGGCGGCACGCAGGACACGGTCGGACAGGTCGCCCGGGCCCAGGGCCCGCGCCAATGCCAGTCCGCCCACCATCAGGGCGATGTCGGCGAGCACGGTGTCGGCGTCCTCGGGACGCTCGGCCAGCTCGGCGACCATGAGTTCGAGATGTTCGGCCAGGGCTTCGTGGAAGCTCTCCGGCAATTGCGCCATGTCGCCCAGGGAACTGGGGATGGGGCAGCCCGGCTCCTCGCTGTCGCGGTGCCTGCGCGACAGGTAGAAGGCCGCGACCAGTTGCCGGCGCTCGCTGAACGGCATGTCCGGGTCGAAGTGCTTCAGCTTGGCCCGGCGCGTCGACAGCAGGTGGCGGAAGGCCTCCAGCATCAGCGCGTCCTTGCTCTGGAAGTGCGCGTAGAAGCCGCCGACGGTCAGCCCGGCGGCGCCCATCACTTCGCTGACGCTGGGCTCCAGCGGCCCACGGCGGACCAGGGCGTCGGCCGCGGCGCAGAGGATGCGTTCGCGGGTCTGGGCCTTCTTCTCACTCACGGCCTTTTCACTGCTGGCGGTCTTGCGGCTCATGGCGGCCTCCAAAAATATTATGAGCGAAATATTATGCTCATAATAAAAATCAGCAAGCGGCGAAGACGACCGTCGGTCGGGCAGCAAGGTTTTCGGAAGGGGAAAAACAAAAGGGCCACTCGAAAATTGAGTGACCCTATAGGCCCCGCAGAGCGGGAAAATTGGCGTCCCCTAGGGGACTCGAACCCCTGTTACCGCCGTGAAAGGGCGGTGTCCTAGGCCACTAGACGAAGGGGACG